>DEIQ01000100.1 GCA_002352565.1 Proteobacteria bacterium UBA2770
GACTTGCGTAACAGTTTGAACGCCTTCTTGATCTGTCCGATATGACCACGCTCTGTGGGCTTGTAGGAGCGGATATCGATATGCTCCGGGTAATCGAAGATAGTTTTCTGGGCGCTGACGTCCTTTGGTACATCGATCACCACCGGACCCGGGCGTCCTGAAGTTGCGATATAAAAAGCTTTTTTGATGGTCGTAGCCAGTTCATCCACATTATTGACCAGGAAATTGTGTTTGACGCAAGGGCGTGTTATGCCTACGGCATCCACTTCCTGAAATGCGTCGCTGCCAATAGCGGGCACCGAAACCTGCCCTGTAATGACAACCAGAGGTATGGAATCCATATAAGCGGTAGCAATTCCGGTAACCGCGTTGGTCGCACCTGGTCCGGATGTAACCAGCGCTACTCCCGGCTTTCCGGTTGAGCGGGCGTAACCATCGGCGGCATGCAGAGCTCCTTGCTCATGACGGGCAAGGATGTGCATCACATCATCCTGTTGATCAAATGCGTCATAGATGTGAAGCACGGCTCCACCCGGATATCCGAACACATGTTTGACGCCTTCTTTTTTGAGGCATTCTAAAATGATTTCAGCGCCTGATTTTTCCATCAATACCTCTCCTGACCAACCAACGAGTAAGCATTGCACTTACAGAACCTTTGATTATAATAAAATATCTAATATTATACAAAATTATTTTTCCCCTTTTATCTTCCAAGGAATCTGAATGCGTATTTCCCGATTTCCTTTGACAACCAGTCGTGAAATTCCGGCTGGCGCAGAAATTATCAGCCATCAGCTCATGTTGCGCTCAGGTATGATCCGACAGCATGCCGCCGGAATTTATACCTGGATGCCGCTTGGATTGCGGGTGCTGCGCAAAGTTGAAACCATCATTCGTGAGGAGATGGAGCAGACCGGTGCTATCGAGTTGCTCATGCCCTTCTTTCAACCGGCGGAATTGTGGCAGGCATCGGGGCGCTGGGAGCAATATGGACCCGAACTGTTGCGGCTCCAGGATCGTGGCAACCGTTCTTACTGTCTTGGTCCCACTCACGAAGAAGTGATTACCGATTTGCTGATTCGCGACATTCACAGCCATAAACAGCTGCCACTGATCTGGTTTCAAATTCAAACCAAATTCCGTGATGAAATCCGGCCCCGTTTCGGCGTGATGCGCGCTCGGGAATTCATCATGAAAGATGCTTATTCCTTTCATCTCCATCAGAATTGTCTGGAAGAGGTCTACCAGCGAATGCATCAAGCTTATCAGCGTATTTTTCAACGGCTGGGGCTCGATTTTCGGGTAGTCAGAGCGGATAGCGGTACCATCGGCGGTGAAGTCTCTCACGAATTTCATATTCTGGCCGATTCCGGCGAGGATACCATCGCCGTATGCGAACAAAGCGATTACGGCGCCAATCTCGAATGGGCGCCAACCTTCTGCCCAGCCGAAAAACGGGCCGAGCCCGGAATAGAAATGACCGCCATTGATGTTCAAAACCTCAAGGGAACCGGATCTTCCAGGTGCGTCAGCATTATTTCTGTAGCCGGAGAAAATGGCAATCCGGTTGCATTAGCGCTGCGAGGGGATCATTCTCTCAATTCGATCAAAGCCGCGCGACTTTCCATGGTGGCTTCTCCCTTGCGCCTGCTGCCACAAGCCATGGAAGCAGGGCCCATTGGAATAACATGCCCCCTGGTGGTCGATTATGCCGCTGCAGCCATGGCGGATTTCGTATGTGCGAACGGACAGGGTGGTGGCTGGGCAGGGGTCAACTGGGGCCGCGATCTTCCAGAACCAGAAGTCGCCGACTTGCGCAATGTGAAAGACGGCGACCCATCCCCGGATGGGCGAGGCATTTTACGTTTACGCCGCGGCATCGAAGCCGGACATATTTTTCAACTGGGAACCAAATACAGCGAAGCCATGGGCGCACGCATCACCTCTGACAGCGGGCAAAAACTTCCGGTGATTATGGGATGTTACGGCATCGGCGTCAGCCGTATCCCGGCAGCCGCCATCGAACAAAACCATGATGAAGCAGGGATTATCTGGCCTGAATCCATTGCGCCATTTTATGTCGCGCTGTTGCCCATCAACGCCCATCGCTCGGAAGTCGTACATCAGATGACCCTTCGCATTGAAAAAGCCTTGCTCGATGCGGAAATCGAAGTACTGGTCGATGATCGCGGTCTGCGCCCAGGCGTCATGTTTGCCGATATTGAACTGATCGGCATTCCCCATCTGGTGGTGATTGGCGAGCGCAGCGCGACTCAAGGCATGGTCGAATACCGCATGCGTCACCAGAAAAAGGCGATTACGCTTGAGGTAGAAGACTTGTTGAAAAAACTACAAGCCTCTCCAGGCGCATAGAAGTCTTGCAACAAGGCGTGCAAACGGCTCCAGGCTTCTATTGGTTTATGCTTCATAGGGCTTTACCATGGAATCAAACCATCATAAGACAGAAAAGTACCCGTCTGCTCCAATGTGGCTGAATTGATAACCTGGCGCAACCCTGAAACACTGATCGCAGCATCAAGTGGTGCATCCGGTCCACCCATACCGGTGCGCACCCATCCCGGATGAAGCGCTAGCACCGTGATGCCCCGCGGTTTCAGATCAATGGAGAGATTGGTTAAAGCCATATTGAGTGCAGTTTTGCTGCTGCGGTAATAATAACTGCCGCCCGATGTATTATTGGCAAGAGAAGCCATCTGGCTGGAAATACTGGCTATCTTTTTTCCGGAACCACGGCTTATATGAGGCAGAAATGCTTCAGCAACCTTGATCGGAGCAATACTGTTGGCGCAAAAAACCTTGAGCCACTCATCAGGCTTTAAATCACCGAGCTTCTGCCCTGCTTTATTGCCGTAGATGCCGGCGTTATTCAGCAATAAATCAATGGTTACATCCTGGAGCCGGGCAGCCAGTCGTTCAATCCCTGACCACTCAGTCACATCCAGCGCGTGGATCTGAATGGCTGGGTGGGCTTGAATCAGAGCCCGCAAATCCTTGGCAGAATCAGGGTTGCGGCAAGTAGCATAAACGGTCCAACCGTCTTCGGCATATTGTTTGGCGAACTCCAGGCCCAGACCTCGGTTCGCGCCGGTAATCAGAATAGCTGGCATCAGCTGCGCCTCCATGTTTGGACTTTATGATCCAGTTTCGAAATAAATCAGTTGATCGGCTGATCTGAATAACGGGCTAAAGGTCTTAGATGTTCCTTAGCCTGATCAACTGCGCGACAGTGGTTAGCTAAACACAACGCTGTGGAAGATACAAGAGGTTCCTTATCAGTTAGTATAGTCCCGGAGATCATGTCTGGTAGGGCTTTCAGGCAAACCTGGAATGAATTCCAGGTTTGCCGCGGAGCTAAAGGATCACCAACCCAGCTTGTTTTATATAGCCGAAGCAGGTATTTTGACAAAATGTCATAATAGCTTCCGGCAGTTTAACCTTGATTGGAGTCACACATGTCATCGAAGTGGACAAGCCACGCCCGCCTTCTGGTTATCGCGATCATGCTCTGTGCATATGCCGGGCTTGCCGTATCGGAAGGCCAGGAGAAAGATCTGCTGGGACTGGATATCCCTTATACCAGGATCATTCTGTCCAATGGTTTGACGCTCGTCGTTCACGAGGATCACAAAGCTCCCCTGGTTGCTATCAATGTCTGGTATCACGTAGGTTCCAAGGATGAAAAGCCGGGCAAAACCGGTTTTGCCCATCTCTTCGAGCATCTGATGTTCAATGGCAGCGAAAATTACAATGACGATTATTTCCGTCCTCTGGAAGAGGCCGGTGCCACCGATATGAACGGAACCACCAATGTGGACCGAACCAACTATTTCCAGACTGTGCCTTCGACGGCTCTGGATCTCGCGCTCTGGATGGAATCGGATCGCATGGGGCATTTACTGGGTGCTATCGATAAACCCAGACTGGAAGAACAGCGCAGTGTGGTCAAAAATGAAAAACGCCAGGGAGAAAGCAGACCCTATGGCAAAGTCAGACAACTGACCGCGAAAAATACTTATCCTGCCGGACATCCCTATTCGTGGACGACGATTGGATCCATGGACGACATTGATATGGCAAGTCTCGCTGACGTCAAACAATGGTTCAAGGACTATTATGGCCCGGAAAATGCGACCATAGTGATCGTTGGAGATGTAGAAACCAGGCAGGTAATCGAGAAAGTCAAAACCTATTTTGGCGATATACCAGCCAGAAAACCGATCGTGCGCCCGGCCATGAATGTCGCAAAACCCGCCTATCCCAGACGACTTGAAATGCAGGATCGGGTCGCTGAGCCGAGACTCTACAAAATCTGGAACATCCCGCCATGGGGCGCCAGGGAAATCGCCGAATTGAAGCTGGCTGGCGAGATCCTTGCTGGCAACAAAACCTCGCGCTTGTACCGCCGACTGGTGGAAAAAGAGAAACTTGCGACCCGGATTGCTATTTATATGGATGAGCGGGAATTGGGTTCACAACTGCACCTGGTCATCAACGCCCGTCCAGATGCTTCCATGGCCGCGATTGAGCAAGCTGTAGCAGAGGAATTCCAGAAATTTCACGCCAAAGGTCCCACTGCTGATGAGGTGCTGAGGGCTCGCAGCATCTATCGGGTTAACTTTCTACAAGGCGCCGAACGGATCGGCGGTTTTGGCGGCAAGTCCGACATTCTGGCGCGCAGTGAAGTATTTGGAGCATCACCCGACGCCTGGAAAACCGACTTTAAGCATCTGATGAGGGTTCCCCGCAAACAGGTCAGGGAGACCGCAGCATACTGGTTGGATGATAGTGCACTGACATTGATCGTTCGTCCTTATCCGAAATATACCCATAGTGATGGCAGTGCAAATCGGAATCAACTGCCATCTGTGGGCGCATCTCCCGACCTGGATTTCCCGGCATTACAACGGACCCGCCTCGATAATGGCCTGGAGTTGGTGTTGGCCCGCCGACCAGGCACGCCGATATTGCAATTCCGCCTTTTGACCGAATCTGGCTATGCTTCAGACAAAGCGCAATCGCGTGGTCTGGCCAGTATTGCCATGGCCATGCTCGCAGAAGGAACCCAAACCCGAAGCAGCCAGCAAATCGCCATGGAAGCCCAGCGTCTGGGCGCTCATATCTGGGCTGGCGCCGGGCTGGATATCGGTATCGTCGGACTATCCGCCCTGCCGGATCGCCTTGCGCCTTCGATGGAATTGTATGCCGACGTGATTCGCCATCCGGCGTTCCCGGAAACCGAACTCAAACGACTGAAATATCAACGTCTGGCTTTAATCGAACACGAACAGTCCGATCCTGTTTATGCTGCCGTGCGTTTGTTACCGCGCTTCATCTATGGCGAAGATCATGCCTATGGTCAGCCTTTAACCGGTTCCGGCAACAAGAAGGCGGTGGCGGAAATTGATCGACCCCAACTGGTCGGATTTGCGCAAAAATGGCTGCGCCCTGATATGGCCAAATTGCTGGTGGTGGGTGATATGGATCTACCGGAGCTGCGAAAAGTCGCAGAAGCTGCCTTCGGTGATTGGCGTGCGCCTGCAGATCCCGCCCCGGGCAAACACATCGCAACGGTTGCGCCGCCATCCCGTACACGCGTTTATCTGATGAACCGGATCGGCGATGTGCAAACGACGATTGTGGCAGGCAAACTTGCTCCACCACAAGATATAGCGGAAGATATCCGTCTGCTTGCCGCCAATACCCTGTTCGGGGGGATGTTCACCTCCCGCCTGAATATGAATCTCAGGGAAGAGAAAGGATGGTCCTATGGCGCACGCTCCCGGTTGAAGGATACGCGAGGACAACGGCTCTGGTGGATGAGCGCGCGGGTTGAACGCGATCAAACGGCCCCTGCGATCCGGGAGGTGCTTGCAGAGTTGGCGGACATGCGTGGCAGCGAGCCAGTGACCGATATGGAATTGCGAAAAGCAAAAAATGACATGACCTTAACCCTGCCCGGGCGACATGAAACGTCCGCGCAACTTTCGAGCAGTATCACTCGCATGCTGACTTATGGGTTGCCGGATGATTA
>DEIQ01000110.1 GCA_002352565.1 Proteobacteria bacterium UBA2770
GGCTCGTCATCGGGAATAATCCGACCTGGTTTCTGCGGTTCAAGCACACCGACCCAGTGGCGAGCAAATTGCTCGGCGCAGCGACCACTTCGCCCGCCACGGGCTAAGGCCCAGCGCAGGGCCTCCCTGTTCACTTCTTCCCACTGCATGTCTGGCAATGGTTCATGGCGCCAATGGTTGATCCAGCAAGCAACGGCCTCGAGATATAAAACCTGGTTCATAGGATGAAAACGAAGCCACAAACCAAAACGGTCCGCCAGGGCCAGCTTGTCTTCACTGGCTTCAGCCAGGTGCAGCATTCCATTCTCGATACGTGCCTGCTGGTTTTCCCATTGATATTCAGGCATCAAATGGCGCCGGTTGGAGGTGACGCAAATCATGACGTTATCGGATAACCCGCCTACGGAGCCATCAAGAATGGCT
Organism: Proteobacteria bacterium UBA2770; assembly: GCA_002352565.1. Lineage (GTDB taxonomy): Bacteria > Pseudomonadota > Gammaproteobacteria > UBA2770 > UBA2770 > UBA2770. Next base: position 424 of record DEIQ01000110.1, read on the forward strand.
TTAAGGGTTCGATAATCCGAATCATCGTTATCAAACCCAAGATCATCCATGAGAATTACAAACCGATGCGACGAAACCAACGCCAGACTATGAGCAACATCGGTTAGATAGCCAATGTGCTCGCGATGCAGCTCAACCAGTCGCAAACCCTGAAGAGAAAGGCTGTTGAGAGCCGCTCGCACCATTGAGGATTTTCCTGTGCCACGCGCGCCACTAAGGAGCATATGATTACAGGGTTTTTGATCCAAAAAAGCCCTCAGATTAGACAACAGCAATCGGGATTGATCTTCAATACCGATCAGATCATCCAGACTCGTCGGCGCTAATGGAACTGCACGCAAAAATATATTGCCCGAACTCGACACCATGCATGTCGCCGCGCTATCGTGGTCCCAGTCGACCCTGTCTGAAGGGAACCAGCGTTCTTCCAGTCGATTCAAAAGATCTACGATCCGTTGCGCCAGTTGGAAACCACGACGGGTATCAGCCTGGTTCATCGATCAACCGAACCTGCGCACGAGTTCAAGCAAAAAACTAATTGCGGCTGCGATCCACCAGTTTATCTCCACTGGAGCTCAGCATCATGGCACGCAGCTTTTCACCGACCTGTTCGATCTGATGGCTTTGAGCGATGCGTCGTTGCGCCTTCAGCGTCGGTTTGCCCGCCTGGTTCTCCAGAATAAACTCGCGTGCGAATTCACCTTTCTGAATTTCACCCAGTATTTTGCGCATTTCTGCGCGCACATCATCATTGATGATGCGCGGACCACGGGTAAAATCACCATATTCGGCGGTATTTGAAATGGAGTAACGCATATTGGCGATGCCGCCTTCATAAATGAGATCAACGATCAGCTTGACTTCATGCAGACATTCGAAATACGCCATCTCAGGCGCATAGCCGGCATCCACAAGCGTTTCAAAACCGGCCTGAATCAGCGCAGTCACACCACCGCACAAGACGGCCTGTTCACCGAACAGATCTGTTTCCGTTTCCTCGCGAAAAGTTGTTTCTATAATACCGGCTCTGCCGGCGCCAATGGCGCAAGCATAGGATAAAGCAATCTCTTGTGCATGCCCGGTGGCATCACGAGCAATGGCGATCAGACCTGGAACACCCGCGCCTCGGGTATAAGTCGCTCTGACCAGATGCCCCGGTCCTTTGGGCGCAATCATAATGACATCAAGATCGGCTCTGGGTTCAATCTGGGAAAAATGGATATTAAACCCGTGAGCAAAGGCAAGAGCCGCACCTTCTTTCATGGCTTTATCCAATAAATCATTATAGATGGCAGGATGGGTTTCATCCGGGGTCAGCAGCATCACGATATCCGCGTCACGGCATGCTTCGAGCGGATCGGCGGGTTGCAAACCGGCAGCTTCCACTTTGTTCCATGTGGAAGATCCCGCACGAACACCAACCACAACCGAGCACCCGGAGTCCTTCAGATTATTGGCGTGGGCGTGCCCTTGGGATCCATAACCGATGACGGCAATTTTTTTTCCCTGCAGCACGGATAGATCGGCATCCTTGTCATAATAGACGTTCATGTCTTCTCCTTGATATAAAATTTACAGACTCAACCTGGTTTCACCGCGGCTCATACCCGTAACACCGGTGCGTGCGATTTCAAGTAAATGGCGGGTACCAACCGCCTCAAGGAACGCATCAAGTTTTTCACTGCACCCCACAAGTTCCACCACAAAACTTCGGGGCGTGACATCGACGATGCGTCCACGAAAAATCTCCGCCAGTCTTGGGACTTCTGATCTCATTTCACCCGTGGTTGCAATCTTGACCAGCATCAGTTCCCGTTCGATATAGGCATGATCGGTCAGCACTGAAAGCTTTACCACGCAGATCAGTTTATGCAACTGTTTGACAATCTGCTCAATGATATCCTCACTGCCATAAGTCGCCATGGTCAGCCGTGACAATGATGGATCATAAGTAGGTGCTACAGTAAGCGAATCTATATTATAACCACGCGCTGAAAACAGCCCGGATATACGTGAAAGCTCGCCTGCTTCGTTTTCAACCAGTATCGATATAATATGTCGCATAATTTATACCAGAATCATCTCATTATGACCAGCGCCAGCCGCTATCATGGGATAAACATTTTCCGTTTCATCGGTAATGATCTCCATGAATACCAACCGGTCGCGCATTGAAAATGCCTCCTGCATGGCGGGTTTGACATCTCTAGGGTTTTCTATTCGCATGCCGATATGACCGAAGCTTTCAGCCAGGCGGGAAAAATCCGGCAAAGCGTCCATATACGACATAGCGTAACGCTTCCCATGAAAGAATTCCTGCCATTGCCGAACCATGCCCATATAACGATTATTGAGCAACACAATTTTCAAGGGCAACCCATATTGGAGACAGGTTGACAGTTCCTGGATACACATCATCACGCTGGCGTCTCCGGTGATACAGGCCACATTTGCTTCCGGGTGCGCCAATTGTACGCCCATAGCCGCCGGAATACCGAACCCCATAGTTCCAAGCCCACCGGAATTAATCCAGCGATGCGGTTTATCGAATTTATAGAACTGGGCGGCCCACATCTGATGCTGACCGACATCCGATGTGATAAATGCATCACCTTGCGTCACTTCATACAGCGTTTCGATCACCGATTGGGGCTTGATCACCCCACTATCCTTATCATAACGCAGGCAGTTTGCCTTGCGCCATTGTTCAATCTGCTGCCACCAGGGCGCCAATTGCTCGTGATCCGGGCTCATAAAGCCCTTTTCATCCATGATTTCGAGCATCTGTTCCAAAACCAGCCTTACATGACCGACAATGGGCACATCCACTTTAACGGTTTTAGCAATAGAGGATGGATCGATATCTACGTGAATGATGGCGGC
>DEIQ01000006.1 GCA_002352565.1 Proteobacteria bacterium UBA2770
CCATGACCGATCTCACGCCTTTTAGGGGAACCCACCATACCGGTTTCGCCCACCGAATAAGGCGGGAAATTGTAGTGAAGCATGAATCCTTCTTTGCGCTCACCTTCAAGGGCATCAATAATCTGGGCATCACGACCCGTACCCAGGGTGCTGACCACGAGCGCCTGGGTTTCACCACGGGTGAACAGCGCCGAGCCATGGGTACGCGGTAGCAGACCGAGATCGATGCTGATCGGTCGCACGGTTTCCAGATCGCGTCCATCGATTCGCGGTTCTCCAGAGAGAATTTTTTGCCGGACGACAGTTCGCTCCAATTGACCGAAAGCGCTGGTAAAGGCTTCGACGGACACAGGTTCTCCGAACTCACCGGCGCTGATGCGATCGGCCAGATTTTGACGCAACCCGGCCAATTGATTCTGACGAGCCTGTTTATCGGCGATGCGATAGGCGTCCCGAACCGGATCTGAGAATAATCGGTTGACAACTTCGCTACAGGATTCATCGTGCTGTGGCGGAACCCAGTTCCATTTTGGCTTGCCCGCTCTGGAGGCCAGTCGTTCGATGGCGTCCATCGCTACGCTCATATGCTCATGACCGAAGAAAACCGCTTCAAGCATGATATCTTCAGATAATTCGTGGGCTTCGGACTCGACCATAAGGATGGCATCGCGCGTTCCAGCTACCACCAGATCCAGGCCGGAGTTCTCCAGGCTGGATAATGTCGGATTCAGAACGAGCGCACCGTCGATATAACCCACCCGGGCACCGCCCAGGGTTCCATTGAAGGGAATGCCTGAGACTGCCAGGGCGGCTGATGCGCCCAACATGGCGGGAATATCGGGATTCACATCCGGATTGAGAGAGAGCACCGTGGCGACAACCTGAACCTCATAGCCGAAACCTTTGGGAAACAAGGGGCGCAAGGGGCGATCAATGAGGCGTGATGTCAACGTTTCTTTTTCGGAAGGACGACCTTCCCGTTTGAAAAAACCACCAGGGATGCGTCCGGCAGCGTAGGTCTTCTCAATATAATTGACGGTCAGTGGCAGAAAATCTTTGCCTCCCTGAGTAGATGGATCGGATACAACCGTGACCAGAACCACGGTATCTTCCATGTTGACCAATACTGCGCCGCTGGCTTGACGGGCGATATGCCCGGTTTCTATCACTACATGCTCTTCGCCATACTGGAATTCTTCTCGTACAATACTCACCATTTCACCTACCATGTTATGCCTGAAATCGGCGTTTATGTTGTTTTTCTGATATCAAAAAGCGGTCGTCATGAAACCCCCGGTGATACATGGTATCTGTATCCAGAGTGTTCCAGATCAATGGTTATAACTGCTATTCCAGCCGTGGCAGACCACGATGGGGCGCCTCAAATCAGCATGAGGTTAAATGCCGGTATTAATGGCGCAATCCCAGGCTCTTGATCAGGGTATGATAACGCGCGCTGTCATTTTTCTGCAGATAAGCCAGAAGCTTGCGCCGCTTGCTGACCATGCGCAAAAGCCCTCTGCGTGAATGATGATCCTGTTTATGTTGGGCAAAATGCTGGGTCAAATGCTCAATACGTTTGGTTAATAGTGCGACCTGAACTTCCGCTGAACCTGTATCCCGTTCGCCACGACGATATTCGTTCATGATACGCATGACTTCTTGTGTTTCCAATGACACCGCGTTGTTCCTTGCAATCTGGATGAAATGAATTAATCCTGGGAATTTCTGTAAATTAATTTGGCATTATACTACTATTGGACATCTTAAATAAAGACTTTGCGCCGGGGAATTGAGTCGTTCGAGGTAGTAGTTCATCAATCCAATGCGAATGATAGACAATTGCCGGGGTAAATGAATCGTCAACTCGAAGCCAAAAACATCATCATGACCGAAGGGCGAATTAATATTATTCATCAAAGAGAGACCAACTCCAGTACCGTGAAATTCAGGCTCGACAAATATTGCACCAACCTCATTACCAATTAATGCCCGGCCTCGTTCAGCATGGATTTGATCGTACGGCTACCTGCTGCGCCACGGCTCTTTTTAAATACCTGGTTCACTTTCGCTTTCAGGATCACTCGCTGAACATCCACGCGTTTACGACGTTCCCTGCAGGTGTAATAGCAAGAGCGATGAATATCAAAAACTTCACAGACCATTTCAACTGACTCATGCTCTCTTGACTGGTCTATCAGAACGTACGATTCATCTCGTCCGACATCAAGAGAGCGGCAGCCTTTTTTAATATGGCTTTCTCCCGCTCCAGCCGGTTCACCCGGGCTTCTAACTCCTGAATACGCTTTTGCTCTACGGTCAAGCGCCTTACTGACTGGCGTCCCGCCGCCACGCTCAAGCTTTAACTGCTGGACCCGGCGTCGAAACGCTGTCTCTCCTGCACCAAGCGATCGACTGGCCTCAGAAATCGAGTATCCCTGGTCCATTACCAGGCATGCTGCCTCATGTTTGAAATCTGTCGAAAATGATCGACCTTGTCTTTTCATGGAACACCTCTCTGGTGGTAATTTTACCACCTGTGTTGGTGTCCGGTTTTATTAGACCACTACACTTTTGTTTGTGCTTTTTGTGCTACCTATCGGTTATTCAGCCACCAGGCGGCGCATATTCCTGATGGCGTTGGCTTCGAGTTGTCTGATGCGCTCGGCGCTTATACCATAGGTTTTGGCAAGTTCCTGCAACGTGGCTTTAGCTCCATCATCCGGGAACCACCTTTTTTCGATGATGGCTCTGCTGCGCGGATCAAGCGCACGCATAGCTTTTTCCAACTGATTATTCTGGTGTAACCGCCAGTCGCGATCTTCGATCTGGTTAGCTAAATCCTGAGCCGGATCAGCCAGGTAATGTGAAGGCACTCTTGTTTCGTGTTCATCCTGATTTTCCGCTAACGGATCAAAGGATACGTCAGATCCCGATAGCCTCTTTTCCATCTCATAAACTTCCTTGACGGGAACATTTAATTGATTTGCAATGTTTCTGGCTTCATCGCTGGTCAGCAGGTTGAGACCTTGTTTGTTTTTGCGCAGATTGAAAAACAATTTGCGCTGTACTTTTGTGGTAGCAATGCGAACGATACGCCAATGACGGAGAATAAAATTATGAATCTCCGCTTTGATCCAGTGGACCGCAAAAGAGATGAGCCGAACCCCGACATTTGGGTTGAAACGTTTGACCGCCTGCATGAGTCCAAGGTTACCTTCCTGGATTAAATCAGCAAAGGGCAAGCCATAGCCCAGATAACCCTTGGCAATATGCACAACAAAGCGCAAATTGCCAACAACCAGACAGTGAGCAGCCTGAGTGTCGTTGTGTTCGTACCATTTTCTGGCAAGGTCTTGTTCTTCTGCCAAATCAAGCAAAGGGAAACGATTGATTTCAGAAAGATAATGATCTAAACCGTCGTGCAAAGCAGGTATTCGAGTGGGTGAACTGGTAGTCAGTTGGAACATGGATCCCCCATTGATGTATTATGATGTTCTTCAGTTATATACTTAAGATACGAAAGCCAGGCAAAAGTTCAAGATTTGAGCGCCCGGGTGGTATGCCAGGCGGGCGGCAAGTTACCCGCCTGGCCATATTGAATATGGTGTGAACAGGTGTTGAATTTGGATTCTAGCATATCTTTGTACCGACTTTTCATGATGTTAATCAAGCTGTCAATACTTTATATTATCGTTTAACAGGTGTGAACGGAATGCTAAAACAGATCACTTGAGCGGGCGATCAGGCGGATATTGTCGCCTTCAATGGGAACCGCGAATCCTAAATCAAGTTGCGTGTCAACCAGCCACTTGATGCGCCAGCGTACGGCGAAACCCACATTAACTTTGGGGGATAATGGATCAAAATCATCCAGGTCGGAGAAGATATCACCGGCATCCATCAGAGCTATTAAACGCAGACTTCTTGTATTAAGGGTGGGAGGCACCAGGTATTCAATACTAAATCGGTAGTAGGCATCGCCCTCGAAATCGTTTTTATCGTAACCGCGCAGGTTGCCTCCGCCCCCCAGCCCAAAAGCATCCTCATAGGGTGGTCCACCATGATAACTGCCCAGATCGGCATAAAAATGCAGAGTTTCATGCGGTCGTCTGCCCAGATCGATAAAGCGCCTGAAATAAATTTCGTATTTGCTATAGTCATAATCCCAGTGGAATCCGGGTAGACTGTTTTGCCATTTAAAGCCATACGCTAAACCCCGTTCGCTGTAGACTTTGTAATGGATATTGCGGTAATCGATGGAACTCTGCATGGCAATGGTGTTTCCAGGTTCGTCGATAGGTTCGTTCGCATCATACAGAGTATTGTTCCATCGTAGCCCCGCCCCAGCCTTCCAGCCGTTACTGGCGGAAAAATTCTGTCCGAAGCGGCGGGTCAGCATAAAGGTAACTTCGTCTTTCTGCTCCTCATAAGAAGGCAAGGGGTCATCATCGTCATCGATCGGGGTGATTTTCCGGGAAAGTTCAAAGGAAAAATCCCATGGCGACCCTGCTATTAATGGGTAAGCAAATTTAAATTCATATTCTTCCTCGGTACCTTTTTCATCTTCGGCTTGTTCTTCGCGTTTGAATTTGAGTTCGAGTGTCTGGTTGAGACCGCGAAAATTATCCCAATCGAGGGAAAATCCATAACTCGTTTCCTGATCCTGACTAAAGCCAATGAGCGGGATCGGAAGAATGTACCATTTTTCCTTGACGCTAATGATCACGTCCACACCGATGTTTGCAATATCCGGACTGGTAGTGACTCTGACCGAGCGAAAAAGCCCAAGATCCAGAACTTGTTGCTTGATCAGTTCCAGGTTATCGGGTGTCGCCAGATCCCCGGATTGAATGGAAATTTCCTGTAGTAATATGTTTTCACGGGTCGTGTGATTGCCCATAAAAAGGAATGAAATGACCAGCGGATAGCGTATATCCTGTGCTTCGTGTTTTTCATCGAGTTGGGCATAAGCGGAACAGGTTACACAATAGGCAAGTAGGAAAGGAAAATACTT
>DEIQ01000125.1 GCA_002352565.1 Proteobacteria bacterium UBA2770
TCCAGCCGCAATGGTTGCTTTTTTGCCGATTTTAACGGGGGCAACCAGGTCGGTGCCAGACGCAACAAACGCGCCATCCTCCACTATGGTAGAATGTTTGCGTTGACCATCAAAATTGCAGGTAATGGTACCTGCGCCGAAATTGACGCCTATGCCAATACGGGCATCTCCAATATAGGATAAATGCCCAATTTTGCTGTCTTCGCCTATATTGCTATTTTTGATCTCAACAAAATTACCGATGTGCGCCTTCGGATCGATTTGCGAATGGGGTCGCAGTCTGGCAAAGGGGCCAATATGGCAATCAGGTCCGATATGGGCGCCATCAATGAAAGTATGGGGTTCAATGATGGTTCCGGAACCCACGGTACAATTTCTCAGCACTGAATGTGCGCCCACTGATACATCGTCATCAAGTTGAACGCAACCTTCGAGAATGACCCCAATATCAATGGTGACATCCTTGCCATGTTTCAATGTACCGCGCAGATCGAAACGCCCGGGATCTTTAAAACGAACTCCTTCAGCAAGTAAAGTGGACGCTTGTAGCGATTGGAAAAGCCGCTCAGCCAGAGCGAGATGTGCTGGAGTATTGATTCCACCCAGAAGTTTGTCATCCTCACTGCAGCAGGCTCCTACAGCCACCCCCTGGCTGCAGGCAATTTTCACCACATCAGTAAGATAGTATTCTTTCTGCGCATTACAATGATCGATCTGTTGCAACCAGTCGACCAGATGCCGGGTATTCGCGAGCATCATTCCGCAATTGATCTCTCGGATTCCGCGTTGCGTCTCGGAAGCGTCTTTTTCTTCGACGATGGCGATGACATCACCTTCCTGGTTTCGTATGATGCGTCCGTAACCGGTGGGGTTTTCTTTATTGGTGCTCAAAACCACCAGGTCTTTGGTGGAACCTATGCTTAGAAGTTCTTCAAGAACCGATACAGGAACCATGGGTACATCGCCAAACAACACCAGGGTTTGGGTAGCCGATGCTCCAGTGTCAAGAGCGCGTTTCACAGCATCGCCAGTTCCTAGAGGATTGGGCTGTTCTATCCAAAGAATATTCTCGTTTTCGAAACGTTGACGGATAGCGGAACCATCAGATCCTATCACCATGGATAGAATGTCAGGCTGCAATAAACGCGCGCTGTTCAGTATATGCGCCAGTAAGGGTTTTCCACCCAGATCAAGCAGAACCTTCGGGTGGCGCGAAAACATGCGCCGTCCTTTGCCGGCAGCCAGGATAATGATATGGAGCGTGTTTCTGTTGATGTAAGATCCCACAAAAATCCCTTGTAAAACGCGCTTTTCTTGCGGCTGCCTTAGGGAACCTCTGAACAAGTCTGGACGAAGCTCAGGTGCGATTCATTAGGTTCAGATCCGAGGCGACAATTGCGCGGGTTAGCAGGGGCTAGCGCGAAGATTGTCAACCATGAAGCTGGGCCAGTAGGGCCGCAAGAACCGGGTTCATGACTTGATTAGAAGTTCCCCAGCTTGTTGGTTGGCATGATGCCTGTCGGTTGGTATGACGTAATACCCTATCAGGTTTTAATGCGCCATATCTGACCCAGCGAAATATCCGCGCATTTGACAATGATACGCCGTATTAATGATGGGTCATGGGGTTAAAGGAGTGTGACAGCTCAGGGATGTTTGCTTTTTCGCCAACGTTCCAGTGTGCGCAGTTGTGCTATCGCCTGAGACAGGATGGCTTGAGCTTGAGCATGGCTGATTTTCGCATCTTTTTCCGCCATCGCCTCCTGTGCTCTTTCAATAGCTGCGTGAGCTGCGGCTTCATCCAGATCGTGGGCACGCAGCGCTGTATCCGCCAACACAATGACGCCGTAGGGCTGGACCTCTATAAAACCTCCGGATACATAATAGTATTCTTCCGAGCCATCGGGTTTACGCACTCGTAGTTCTCCCGGTTTCAACCGGGTCAGCAAAGGCGTATGTGATGGGGTAATACCAATTTCACCCATTTCCGCCGGAGCAAATACCATCACTGCCACCCCGGAATGCTCCATACCTTCCGCGCTGACAATCTCTATCGTGCTGACAACCTCTACTGCGCTGACAATCTCTACATTAAGGGTGTTTACCATGGTTGTTTCCAGTGTGCGTTGCGGTCATCACAGGGTTTTAGCTCTCTCTACCGCTTCATCAATCGTGCCCACCATGTAAAAAGCCTGCTCAGGAAGTTCATCATACTCGCCATTAACAATAGCTTTGAAACTTTCGATCGTTTCCCGCAGGGGCACATACTTGCCAGGTGACCCGGTAAATATCTCGGCTACGAAAAAGGGCTGGGACAAAAAACGTTGTACCTTTCTGGCACGGGAGACGATAAGTTTATCTTCCTCAGATAATTCATCCATACCCAGAATGGCGATAATATCGCGTAATTCCTTGTAGCGTTGTAAAATGCCCTGAACAGCGCGAGCGGTTTGGTAGTGATCTTCACCTACCACCAAGGGATCAAGCTGACGCGACGTAGAATCCAGCGGATCTACGGCAGGATAAATGCCAAGCTCTGCAATCTGTCTTGAAAGCACCACTGTGGCGTCCAGGTGAGCAAAGGTTGTAGCTGGAGACGGATCTGTCAGGTCATCGGCCGGGACATATACCGCCTGGATAGATGTAATGGAACCGGTTCGGGTCGAAGTAATCCGTTCCTGCAAAGCACCCATTTCAGAAGCCAGGGTCGGTTGATAGCCCACAGCTGATGGCATGCGTCCCAGCAAGGCGGAAACTTCTGTGCCGGCAAGTGTATATCGATAGATGTTGTCGATGAATAACAAAACATCACGACCCTCATCACGGAAAAATTCGGCCATGGTCAAACCAGTTAACGCAACGCGTAGCCTGTTGCCTGGTGGTTCGTTCATCTGCCCGTAAACCAGTGCGACTTTATCCAGAACGTTGGATTCTTTCATTTCATAGTAAAAATCATTGCCTTCGCGAGTACGTTCTCCGACGCCGGCGAAAACGGAATAACCGCTGTGCTCAATGGCGATATTGCGGATCAATTCCATCATGTTAACCGTTTTACCCACGCCTGCGCCACCAAACAGACCAACTTTCCCGCCCTTGGCAAATGGACATAACAGATCGATAACTTTAATGCCTGTTGTCAGCAACTCGGTGCTCGAAGCCTGGTCCGTATATGAAGGAGCAGGACGATGAATGGGTAAACGCACTTTACTTTCTATCGTTCCCTGTTCATCGACAGGTTCCCCAAGTACGTCCATAATTCGTCCAAGCGTAGATTCTCCGACGGGTACACTAATGGGCGCGCCGGTTGAAGATACATTCAGACCTCGAGCCAGACCATCAGTACTACCCATCGCAATGGTTCGCACCACGCCATCCCCCATCTGTTGCTGAACTTCCAGGGTTAATGGTTTTTCATCGAGTTTCAGTGCTTCATAAACCGCAGGTACATCGTTACGTGGGAATTTAACGTCTACCACGGCTCCGATAACCTGCTTGACTTGTCCTGTTGACATGTTTACTTTTTCTCCTGCTCCGGCGGAATATATAAATTGGCTTTGAACTATTCGCTTACCGCTGCGGCGCCGCCTACGATTTCAGCAATCTCCTG
>DEIQ01000019.1:0-2834 GCA_002352565.1 Proteobacteria bacterium UBA2770
AATCGATAGCGCATCAGCCAGGCTCTCATCCTCAAAACTGCGTTTTTTCAGCGCCTCGGAAACAATCCCGGCAACCATATCCGTAAACTGCTCCGGGTGCTCCAGCCGGTTTTTCAACCCAAGCAGTTCGTCGTAATCTTTTCCAACGATTAACTCGCGCAATTTTCCCAGATCATCCCTTCCATCGCTCATCTGTTCAGGGATGGCATCAGAGTGATATGGTTGAGATTTCACAGATATATCAGAAATCGGAGTTGGGTCGATCAATATGCTCAGCCATTTGCCTCAATAAAGTAACCAGCATTGAGCGATCGGTTTTTTCATCTCCAAGTTTCGCTTTAAGCATCTCCAGTTTTTGCAGCATATCTTCAGTGCGAACATTCAGATCCTCGCTGATTCGTTCAGCTTGCGTCATAAACCGTTGTTCCATTTCCCTGTGGGTTTTCTCGTTCTTGGTGTGCAAATTCTCTATATGTTGGCGGGTCTCACTGAGAGAATTGCCTAATTCCGCGATGCCATGCACTCTGGCTTGAACTTCAACAGTAATCTTTTCATTGAGTTGAGCATTAATCTGTTCTAGTTTGAAGGCTAACAAGGAAATATTCTCATTCATATCCCGGCGCAGACCAGCCAGAGTTTCCTGTGATTTCTGCTCGATATCGAAAATTTTGTCATTGAGTTGCCTGACCTGAACACCGAAAAGCAGTTCCTGTACCTGCTCTATCCCAGCAGACCCAGCAGACCCGGCAGACCCAGCAGGCATAAGTATAGCCTGATTGTGCATCCCACCATTATTTGTTGGCACATCGGGATCAGTTTGTACTCCCTCATTGTTCTCATTCACGCTTTCGCTTCCCTCTAATGGTTTATCTTTATCGCCCTTAACAGCCATAATCAACACCTTCTTTATTTACCAGGCCTGAACTTGCCATTTGTGATTGTCACCCGCGCACTTATCCTGCACTGCGATCACTCTGCGCAAGTTCTATCATCGATAAAACTATATTACTTCATCAAGTTTAGTTCGGCAACAATATTTTCAATTTGTCCTGTATAGCGTCTGCCCAAGCAATTATTTGATTGGGTAACTTTTTCTATCAGTGAATATATGCGATTCAACATCTTTTTCTTTCGTGACGAATGAAGGATCCGACGAAAAAATTTTTTGAGTCTAGACTTATTTATAGTACTAAATTGTAACTTGGCAAGCTTAGTCCAGAGAATCCATTATAGCTTTGATTATATTCGCGCCCCAAGTAACCTCTGATCAAGTCATAAACCCGGTTCTTGCGTCCCTTAGCCATAGCAAAACTTAAATGACCTGCCTTTTATGCCCCATTAATAACGGCTTCTGGCGCCCCAATAGACAGTCGCCCACGCTGCTCCAAGAGCTAAAACCAGCAAGGTCATCGCCATCGGTGCATGCATGAGCATCTGTGGCATAAAAAGCAGCGTTCCGCCCAGCAGGAGCATCATATAGCCAGAGATCAGTTTGAGAATTCTCCCCTGGCGCTCGCTGAGTTTTCTCGATCCCATACTCACGCTAAAAGCAATCACGATCAGCATCAAGGGGATGATATAAATCATATTGTAAAGAATCAGATACCCATAATAGGTGGTCGGCGCCAGATCATGCAGGGTAAGTGCCCGAGTGTAAACCATGGGAAAACCGACGGTACAGAGCAATTCATAGGAATTGGCGGCCAAAGCCAGAATAATGGTTGCCAACAACATGGGCATGAGCGAACCGGCGTTGACTACGTGCCGCATATGCTTAAACAGCCGGGGTTTGGCTGATTCTGGAATAGAAAGGCTGGGACCCTGCCGCCAGAAAAAAAAGTCCCGGGTATTCATAAATCCGATCACTAGCGCGATCATACCGGCGATACTCGTTACCCACGATAACTCCCCGGTCAACATAAACACATTCAACCACGTCGCCATGAAGGCAAAATAAACAAAACCCGAGATGAATACAAAAGTTATGCCCACAAGTAACATGCGGCGACGACTTCTGGTATGCACCAGTAAACTCAACAGAAAAAACAACACGAAAAACGCGCATGGGTTGAAAGCATCAAGCCCCGCCAGAGTCACAGTCAAGGCAGGCAACGACCATTGCCGGATATCAACCTTACCGATGATCGGAAGATGAAAGGGTTGCGCTCCACCGGATATGCTGGTTAAAGGGGAGGCGTCCGCCGACTCCGCCGCGATTCTATCCCGGCAGCGCTCAAGTTGCGCGATCAAGTTCCTGCCGGTAGTTTCCGCCGTATGATAGCCGGTATACAATTGGCCGCAAAACATAAAGCCTGGCACCGAACGGGCTTCATAGCCGATGGCGCGGGCGGCTTCAATATATAAGGCATTTTCCCGATGATCCGTCAACGGATGACTGATCACTTCAATCCATGGATAACGTTCGGGCAAATGGATGATAAAGGGTCTGGCCTCCCCGCAATGGGGACAGCTTTCCGTCCAGAAAAAATGCAGTTTCAAGCGCGAGCTTCCATCGTCTAAATAGGTGTACCAGAATTCATCATGCTCTGGATCGAACGCCTCAACAGGCGTTAGCAGCATAAAAAACAACAAACCACCCATGACCCATAAGCCCACAGCCCATACATGGACTGGCATGGGAAATGCTGATTGCCGTCTCGATCTGTCTGGTGGGCTTGATTTTACAGCGACCGGAATCATCTCTGCGCTTCACCTCTACGATGGCGATACCCTGCACCGAAATCACCTGGATCAAACATGGCGTCGGATTCCGGTTGATTAATAACTCTGCGATTGAATAAATCAGGACGCTTCAATTGCCACTCCTGTAAAGC
>DEIQ01000019.1:2921-16059 GCA_002352565.1 Proteobacteria bacterium UBA2770
GCCTGCGGTGAGCGAAGTCGAACCCGCTTGCATCCCTGCTGGCCCAGCTTCATCGTTGACAATCTTCGCAATAGCCCTGCTAACCCGTGCAATTTAACCCGGGAATCTGAACATAATGAACCATAATCTCCTTCGTCCAGACTTGATCAGAGGTTCTTGAGCCGTGACAATTGAAACCCGATACCAGAATGCATCATTTTCACCTTGTGAGCGTATGTATTCCCGCAAACCAAATAATGCCATTCAGTGATTACGGGCTGATCTCCGATATTTTCTCATCTGCCCTCTACATGAAGAATGGTTGTGTATTTTTTTAATGATCTTAAAGTCAGCCAAATGATGAATCCGATACTCACCAACAGAATCCATCCGAAATCAAAATCAAAAGCGCCTTCGGCAAATAGTTCTCCAACAGTTTCCAGAATAAACATCACCATAATAATTGCAAAGAAACCATTGTATTCTCTTTTAAGTACTGTCTTCCATGAAAAGGGCAAATTTGTCTTCCGATATTGGCCAGGTTTGGGAATAAAAACCGGCGTTGAATCAGCCCAGACAAGATACTCATTGCCAAACTTATTGCGCAGATAGGCTTCTTCGGCGAAAATAATCCGTTCATAATAAAGCCAGAAAACCAGAACATAGATCAGCGTTAACCACCAAAGGTTGGCAAACAACGCGATACCCAGCCACATAAAAAAGTTTCCTAAATACAATGGATTTCTCACAACAGAATAAATGCCTGCTGTATTGAGAATGTCTGCAACTTGTTCCCTGGTATTTCTGCCAGAAGTTCCTTTTGGCGTGGTTCCAATCGTGAACATGCGAATACCCAAACCAAAAAAGCTGATAATAAGGCAAAATACTTCCCAAAGATGGTCAAGTTTCTCACTATGACCTGGATACTCATACTCACGCAAAGCCAATAAAAAAATGCCAATCATTATGAGAGGAAAATAGCTTCTCCATCGAAACAACCAGCTTCCTGCGCTTTCAAATTCTTCTCTGAGCGCCATTTTTTCTCCTGATAAATCTGATAATAGCATTATACATGCGCGGAATGGCTATCGATCATCACAGCCATGATTTAACTTGTTTGAGACACGATAAAGATCGTTATAGGGAAAAATGAATAATTGAGCGGATGCTTTTCCCCTGATGCAGCAGATCAAAGGCCTCATTGATGCGCTCGAGCGGCAGGTTGTGGGTGATGAATTCATCGATCTTGAGCTTGCCATCCATGTATTGATCCACGTAGCCTGGCAATTGGCTGCGCCCCTTGACTCCGCCATAAGCACTTCCGCTCAGTGAACGACCGGTGACCAGCAAAAAGGGTTTGACGTGAATTTTTTGTCCGGCGCCAGCAACACCGATCACGATACACTTGCCCCAACCCTTATGGCAGCTTTCCAGAGCCGCTTCCATGATAGCGGTGTTTCCGATGCACTCAAAAGCGTAATCCACTCCGCCATCGGTCAGTTCCATCAGGACTTCCTGAATCGGCGTTGGATGATCTTTCGGATTGATGCAGTCCGTTGCGCCCAAAGCGCGGGCGAAGGAGAATTTATCCGGGTTGATATCTATGGCGATGATGCGTCCGGCGTTGGCCATCACTGCGCCTTGAATAACGCTCAGCCCTACCGCTCCGAGTCCGAAAACTGCGACGTTTGAACCGGCTTCGACCCGAGCCGAATTAAGCACAGCTCCCACTCCGGTGGGAATGGCACAACCAAGCAAGCAAACTTTGTCCAGTGGAGCATCGGCGCGGATTTTAGCGGCGGCGATTTCCGGCAACACAATATATTCCGAAAAAGTCGAGGTACCCATGTAATGATAAACAGGTTCCCCATTTAGTGAGAAACGCGTGCTGCCATCGGGCATCACGCCTTTGCCCTGTGTCGCCCGGATCGACTGGCACAGATTGGTTTTACCCGAGCGACAGAATTTACAAACTCCGCATTCCGCGGTATACAGCGGGATAATTTTATCGCCTGGGCGCACGGAGCGGACACCCGCACCCACTTCCTGGACAATGGCGCCGCCTTCGTGACCCAGAACACAGGGGAAAATACCCTCCGGGTCGGCACCGGAAAGCGTGTAGGCGTCGGTGTGGCAAACTCCGGTCGCAATAACACGCGCCAGAATCTCACCGGCCTGGGGCGGCGCCAGATCCAGTTCGCTTATTTCCAGGGCTTGCCTGGGCGCTATGGCTATCGCCGCGCGTGTTTTCATCGATTCCGTTCTCCTGTTTCGGGTGTTCAATCTTTATCCGAAGGATGTCTCTCAGGAACCTCTGAACAAGTCATAAACCCGGTTCTTGCGTCCCTGCTGGCCCAGTTCATTGTTGACAATTTTCGCAATAGCCCTGCTATTACGCGCAATTTATCCCGAGAATCTGAACCTGATGAATCACACCTGAGCTTCATCCAGACTTGTTCAGAGGTCCCTTATGTTCGTGATCGGGGATACTTTGCTCCAGTTGTTCGATCTGCTGGAGGTAGCGTTCAAATTCCGGGGAACGCTCGCTGGAGTAGTTCAGATTTTTCCACAATCCGGTCAAGCGCGTAAAGAACTCCCGCACCTGTGCCTTATTATCAAACCGCATATTGCGTCCGATCAGGCGGTAAAGCGATTCGAACATCCGATTCTGGCGCTCAAGTGGAACCGAAACATCCACCTCGTCGAAGGCATCTTGCTGCAGATAGACCATATCCAGCAATTGAGCCTTGTGATAAACGATAAAATCTTCCAGCATGACACCTTCTTCACCAGTGACCTGCATCATTTGCCACACATCATCGCCTTTTTGCAGCAGGGCGAGCATTTCTTCCACATGCAGGTTCCAGCCCCTATGCGTATTGCGTTCATACCAGTCCGCCAGTTGCTGGCGATAGCGCGACCATGAAATCAAGGGATCTATGGCTGGATAAAAGCGCCGGTAAGCCCGCTCTGCGCTCAATCCCAGAAACGATTTAACGACGCCGAGCGTAGATTGGGTAACTGGTTCCTCAAAATTTCCGCCGGCGGGTGAGACCGTTCCGATCATGGTAAGGCTGCCGGTTTTTCCGCTAAACTTGTGAATAATTCCGGCGCGTTCGTAAATTCCGCGAATGGAAGAGTCAAGATACGCGGGGAAAGCTTCTTCACCGGGTATTTCCTCAAGGCGTCCGGATGTTTCGCGCATCGCCTGTGCCCAGCGGGATGTGGAATCGGCCAGCAACAATATCTTATACCCCATCTGACGATAATATTCCCCAATGGTCACCCCGGTATGGATGGAAGCCTCGCGCGCCGCTACCGGCATAGATGAGGTGTTGCAGATGATAATGGTGCGGTCCATTAAGGAACCGCCGGTATGCGGGTCTTTCATTTTAGGGAAGGTGGTGATCGTTTCCACGATTTCCCCCGCCCTTTCTCCGCAGGCGACGATGACGCAAATATCGACATCGGAATATCGAGAGATCAAATTCTGCAACACGGTTTTTCCGGCCCCGAACGGACCTGGAATGCAGGCAGTACCGCCGATGGCGATAGGAAAGAAGGTATCGATAATGCGAATGGTGGTATTGAGCGGAGTTTGGGGATACAAGCGTTCGCAGATTCCCGAGCGCAGAAGGTGCGCCGGTATGGGTTGGCGTACCGGCCAGTTCTGGTGGAGGCAAACCTCAAATTCCCGGTTTTTGTCATCGATCAGTCGCGCCACCGGCGTATTGACGGTAAAATGCCCTTCCTGTATCCAGGTGATTTCTACTACGCCGAAGGTATCAAAGGGTACCATGATATGGTGTTTGAACCGCCCTTCCGGCACCGTGCCGATACTGTCGCCGGCACGCAGGCGATCTCCTCGCCGGACGCTGGCGCTGAAAGCCCATTTGCGTTCCTGATCGAGCGGAAAAAGATCAATACCCCGCGGCAAAAATACCCCGAATTCGCGCGATAGATCCGCCAGCGGATTCTGAAGACCATCATAGACCTGACCGAGAAGACCTGGACCGAGAGTGGCTGAAAGCAGCGCATCACTGCGCTCGACCACATCACCAATAGCAACCCCGCGCGTATCTTCAAAAACCTGGATATCTGCCCGTTTCTCCCATAAACGCAGGACTTCGGATTTCAGTCGTTCCCCATCACGCAATGGATGCGCCGGTCGTACATAGACCACTTCATTCTTGCGCAGACCGGAAGGTGGAATCGTCATGGTGAGAATATCATCATGAACCGCAGTTACGAACCCGGCATCAGGATTGATGGTATCTGTTTGAACCAGAGGATTAGTCATCGGCCTTTATTCGCTCAATGGTTTGGGTGGTAGCTTGTTCCACCAGAAGTTGAAAACGTTTCTGGGCAACGGATTGATTGTTTGCCAACCAGCCATCGATCAGCTCCCATTTCAGCAGGTATACGGCTAAAGCCACAAAATCAAAATAGTGACCGGCATTGAAGCGATCCAGCAGATTCCAGTGATAGCGCAAAAGCCAGCGCTCCAGAGCGAGCGCCTCACCGGCGGTGATCATTTCATCGACTTGCACCAGTTCCGGGAACAGTCCTCCGAGATAAAAATCCTTTTCGTGCCAGTTTCTTCGGATCATCATCATCCATTGGGTATAGCCTTTAGCAGCCATGGAGATGGGAAATGATGGGGATTGCCCGCGCGCCCTGAGGCGCATGGCGGCAATGATTCCGCGTATGACGGCAAATTGTTCGGCGATATTTTTTAGGACGGCTGGTCTGAGTTTTTCGATCCGCCTCTGATTTTCCTCGATGTAGAGCCAGTCGGATTCGGCGTCATGGCGGCTCCATTGACGCCATGAAAGCAGTGTTTCCAGCTCTTTGAGCGCGCCGCGCTCCTCAGAACCGACCAAGGCAAGCCGACGCGTCAGATTCAGGCGTGAAATTGGTGGTCGCGCCTTGGGAGCCAAAGGCCACTCCAATAGCGGCAGGCTGGTCATCAATAAATAATACGACATGGCTTCAATGCACAATACCTTCCAGCAGTGCCCGAAATCGTGGAGCCAGATGCACCATCAATAAGGAAGCAACCGCCTCATCGCTCAGATCCAGATCGATATTTGCATCCACCAGTTGTACATGGATACCGGCGCCGTGTTTCCCATCCGTTTTCAGTTCGACGCCCTCGCGCAGCATATCTCCGGCCATCTGTAACACGAACTGGCTTAATGGCCCCTCATGCAGTTCTTCCGGGTTATGGCGCAATTCTTCCAGACCGGTGACATGGGCGGGCAGGAACAATTTTACCTGACCGACATGATCCATGCCGGAATAATCCCTTGATTTTCCCGCGACTTCAAGAATAAGTTGCTTGAGAAATTCCTGATCCAGCATGAGATTAGAGATGAGTCGCGCCAGTTCGGCGGCGAACTGATTCACCAGATTTTCCTTGACCTGCAACAATGCGTCTCGCGCAGCCATCTGCAGGGCGCCTTCAGCGGCAGTGCGATAACGCTCAGCCTGTTCGCGGGCATGATTCTTGATTTCTTCCGACTGCTGCCTGGCTTGTTCCATGATCCAGTTGGCTCTTTTCTCGGCATCGAGAACGATTTGCTCCGCCTGTTGCTGACCTTTGTTGACGCCATCAACGCGCAGTTTCTCGATAAACTGTTGCACCCCCTGGGATGAGTTGTGCAAGCTATCGGGCTTTTTTTCGTTCATCGGGTTTCCTTGCTTGATCAGGCGGGAATGGCAGCGCTAATAACCAGCGCGAACACAAAGGCGAAAACAGCGAATCCTTCCACTATGGCTGCCGGTGCAAGGGACAAGCCAAATATTTCCGGTTTTGCCTTGGTGGCGTAAATAGCCGAAGCGCAGCATCGACCCTGATAGATGGCGCTGAACATTAGCGCCAGCGACGCAAGCAATCCAATAGCGAATAATCCGGGCGCCACTTCCGCGCTCATGGGTCGGTTGAGGCTGAATGTAATCACAATGCCATAAATGATCTGCGACGATGGCATAGCGGATGCTCCGATGTAACGCCCGTGACCGCTTTCAGTTTCCATCAAGGCGCCAATCGCTGCCTGACCTGCGATAGAACAACCCAGAATGCTGCCGATGGCACCCAGAGCCACCGGCGCGAATAATCCAATCCAGCCCATAAATAGTGCAATTTGATTGCTCACAAATCATCTTCCTTTTTACAGAATGCGCTAAAGGCATATCCGTCTTGTGGCATAGCGTAATGGTAGAATTCAATATAATTGAGGCGCAAGCCATGCACAACTCCGCTCACCAGAGCCAGCAGTATATTCATACTGTGGCCGAACAGTGCGACCAGCAAAGCCAGCAGCAATCCCAGTCCATTCGAAGATTCCATGCTCTGATGCGCGATTTGATTAAAAGTTCCGGCCAAAGAAGCGCTGGCAAGCCCTAGCGCGAAAAGCCGCATATAGCTGAGTATGTCACTGAAGGTCTGAGTAACGCCGCTCAAAGCACGCGCCGCGCCAAACAGGCGCAGCAGCAGCCGTTTCCATGGACTGGATATCTCAGATCCAGGGCTTGAGGCAAACCAGCCGATGATCATGAAACCCGCCGCCATCGTTCCGATGCCCGCAGCCCGCGCCCAGTGATGGCCGGGCAGCCAGATCAGAAACGCTGCAGTAATCACCATGATCCATCCCATGTGAGTCCAGGCGTGGCGGGAGCCTCGTTCATGCCATGCCATGATGGTATGAGCCAGCATGATGTGGCATGAGCCAGTGATGATGGAGAGTCCCATCATCATGGAATAATTATCGATATGCAACAGATGGAAAGGTACAAGAAATTCCGGTGGCGGCAAACCGAAATAACTGCCGGCCAGAATACCGTACAACAACGAAAAAACACCGATGCAAGCGACCAGATAACGCAGTCGCGCCCAGACAGGGTTGTGGTCAAAGCGGCGCCATAGAATAAGCAGCAACAGCAGGAATAATAACGCGTAACCGGCATCAGACAGGATCATGGCAAAAAAAACAGAGAAAAACAGGAATACCATGATGGAGGGATCCCACAACCAGTAGGCGGGCATCTGGTAGAATTTGACCACATCTTCCCCGGCTGACAGCAGTGGTCGATTGGTCAGCAGCGTGGGAGGGGTTTCATGGCGTGACGGTGTTTCAATCAGAGAGGCGACTTGCTCATGCCGTAACATTTCCTGTAGTGGGCCGCTTTTTTGTTCCGGGATCCAGCCCTGAAGCACGAACAGGTCCTCATCCTGCCAGCACCGCGATACAGCCCGGTTCAGGGCGGCATGATCTTCCGCCCGCGCCATATATTTTTTTAACAGATAAATCCATCGGGTCAGTGCTTCACGTTCGGCGATCCATTCTTCCCGCTCCAATTCAGCGGTTTCCAGGTTTTGATATAACTGATAAAGCGGGACAGAACCGGTATGCGCCCGGGGCGCAGGCAAGGCGTCAACCGGTGGTTCATCTTTGGCCAGAACCACGATATAGGCATTGCGATTATCGCGGTTAACGATCTGCCACATCAGATCCGTATCGACAATATTCTTGACTTTATAGAGCGGGACGATATAAAACCAGAACAGCATTCCGTCCAGAACATTCTTGTCGGGAAACTGGTAGGCGCCCCATGGTTCCATGATACGGATACGCTCAGCCAGTGCATCACAGCGATCATTGATGCGGCGCAGGTTTTTCTCATTGGTTAATGCCTTCTGCACAGTGGCTGTGAAATCAAAATCGGTATCGCGGCGGAACATTCTCCGTTGGCGTCTGCTGGCACACAGATACTTCAACGCCCTTGCCGCATCGGCATCGATTTCAACCTGTTGTTCGATGTCCTGTCGGCTCAACGAAATCTGATGCAGACAACCCAGGCTCTGTAATCGCGACATCATCGAAGTGGCGTCTTTGGCGGGACCGACAATGGTGGCTTTAAGCATGGGGGCAATGCTCATGAAGATGCCCTTTTGCGTTTGGCTATTTTAGCTCGCACCACGGATGCACGCTCCAGATCCGAGAGATAAATTTGTATCCGCCGAATATGTTCCTGGGATTGTGGAATCAGCACCTTGTCAAACAGATTCACCCGCTGGGTTATTTTGCGTACCTCCTGATCGAGCAGCTCCAGGCTTGTTTGTGCCAGATGAAGCTCAATTTTCGTCTGAATGGCGCGTTTAAGCTGTAAGGTCAGTGGATCGATCCATGCCGGAGACGCCAGCGTGGAGTAGGGTCGGATATTGATCTCAAGCTGCTGCAAAATTGGCAGGTGTATGCCCATGATATTGCGATGAGACAACTCCATCCCGCTGATGTGAACCAGATCCCCGGGATCAATGGCATCGTCGCCGAGCATGGGCAGTTGCGCACTCACCTCCGCTTCGATTTGCTCCAGTTGTATCTGCAATAGCGCTTCCATTTCCCGCGCCTTGTGTTGTTCAAGCAAGAGTTGACGTCGTTTCATATCCAGCGACGGCAGAAAACGTTTATAGCGTTTCAAGGCATGCTGCTGTCGATGTAGTGTGCTTTTATTCAGCGGCGCCTGGCTCATGCCTTTTCAGTGGAATCCACAGGATAAAATTTATCGACAAGATGCTGTTTGATCAGCAGTTCCTCGGGTTTGAAACATTGCGCCATGGTCTTCCAGCACAGATCGAGGGCTTTTTCCAGAGGAATAGATGTCTGGATATTCATAAAACGCTCCCGAAAAAGTCGCGCAAAAAGAAGCAGTCGCTGATCGTAAGGCGTCAGTTCGAATGCCATGGCTTGTTTCTGTTCGGCTTCTTTGGCTTCGGCATAAAAACGAATCATGGTATTCATTACCTGTCCGTGATCTTCACGTGTGGTTTTGCCGATGACATGTTGTTTCAAACGAGAGAGAGAACCGAAAGGGTCGATCATGCTGTCATGCAGATAAAATTGTCCTTCTGTGATGTATCCTGTATTGTCCGGCACCGGATGGGTTACATCATCCCCCGGCATGGTGGTGACCGTTAGAATGGTGACCGACCCGGCACCCTGATGATCGCAGGCTTTTTCATAACGTTTTGCCAACTGGCTATACAGATCGCCCAGATAGCCGCGATTGGAAGGCACATGCTCCATGGCAATGCCCATTTCCTTGAGGGCGTCGGCAAATGCTGTCATGTCCGAAAGCAAAACCAATACTCGCGCGCTTTGCTCCACCGCAAAATGTTCGGCGACGGCAAGTGCCATATCAGGAACCATCAGCCTTTCTACAATGGGGTCTGACGCTTGATTGACAAACATGACCGTTCGAGGGAAAACTCCGGCTTCTTCAAAGCTCGTACGGAAGTAGTGAAAGTCATCGAAAATCAATCCAAGGCCGCAAAAGACGACGATATCAGCCTGCGCTTGAATGCCGATGCGAGCCAGCAACTCGTTATGCGGTTCGCCCGCCACCGAAAAGATCGATATTTTCTGACTTTCCACCAGGCAATTGAATACATCGATCATGGGGATATCGGTGCGAATCATTCTCGAAGCCAGTTGGCGGCGCATGGGATTGACCGTAGGACCGCCCAATGCAACTTTTGGCTCCTGTTGAAGATGGGGACCTCCGTCAACCGGATTTCCGGACCCATTGAATATACGCCCAAGCACGTGATTCGAGTAGACCGTATCCATCTGTCGGCACAGGAAACGAACTTTGGCCCGGGTGGAAATGCCTTTGGTGCCACTGTAGACCTGTAGAGTGATGGTATCGCCATCAAGCGCACCAACCTGCGCCAGCGCCTGCGTGCCATCCACGTTCTCAATCAAGGCCAGCTCGCCAAAACTCGTTGGTGCCGCCATTGTCAGTTGAGTCGGCGCCCGCACCCGCAGCAAATCGCCCATGATCTCGATAATGTCGCCGTAACGCAGCAATGTCTGGATGAGTCTGGACATAGTTCGTGTGGACCGCCGGATGGTTCGTGGATATCAGTTTACAGTATTACGGATGTGCCAGGCAGATATATTTTTTTGAATCAATGGGTTGCCAGATTCTGGCGCCCACATGTTATAAAGAAATATCGTACCGCTATTCTTTGCTCACCCATTGCCCAGCTTCGTTCTGATACCAGAATCCTTTCGGTGCTTCTTCAATCCAAACTTTGGCGAAGGTGGTTCTGATCTCACTCTCCCAGTCCGGATGATTATTGGCTCGGGCAATTTCCTTATACAGGGCGTTGCGTTCCTTATTTTCCTCCGCAACCAGTTGCCGGATGATAACCCTTTTGACGAGGGGAACCCGCCCCATATCGCGAATGGCTATCAGCCCGTCACGGGAAAAACCCAGCGCGCCACTTTGGAAAAACGGCTTCAGTTTATGATAGCGATCATGCAGACGGGTACGCAGATGATCAATCACTGGAGTACGGACATTCAAACCCGATGCCGCCTCAGCGCGGGGCAAGCCGATCAAAATATTCTGCCACCATCGCACGCCCTCGCGCACCATGGTTACGCGCTCAGGTGGCGCGGATTGCAGATTATAGGAAGATGCTTCGGGTGATGAGGCATTTTCGGGTGGGGTCATAACCTCCTGAACGATGCTTCTCGCCGCTTGTTCAGCCTCGGTTATGGGGAAATATAGATTGACGGTAACACAACTTGCGATCATGAAGAATAATGCAAGAAATCCCCGTTTGCTTAAAGACTTGATCATCTTTTTTCTCCTTTCATTCTGCGCAGCCATGACCGAATTAAATATGAAAACGATTGCCATCCTTTTATGTCTGTTTATCAGGAAGGCGAGTCGTTTTTACCTCCCTGGGAGCCTCTGATTAAGTCATGAACTCGAATCTTGCGTCCCTACTGGCCCAGCATCATCGTTGACAAACTTCGCAATAGCCCTGCTAACCCGTGCAATTTATCCCGAGAATCTGAACATGGGGAACCACAATCTCCTTCGTCCAGACTTGATCAGAGGCTCCCTTGACTGATAATAGACCGAATGCGTGAGATTAATATACGCCAATCGACGTTTTGATTGACAGCAATAATGTCCACCCGCGGCAATCCCGTGCCCTTGAGCAGATAAACTCCTCCGTTCGGGGCGGGACCGGTGCCACCGAGATAGCATTCGGCGCCGCGCAAGCGGCAGGAAAAGGCGATTTGTTCATAACGGAAGGTGTTGAATAAACCCAGAAACCCGTCAAATAACTGCTCTGCTATTCCCGCCCCACCCAGACTGATCAACCCTTTGAGCGCTTTCTGGCTAATACGACGGGGGCTATGGTCGTCCGTAGTGAACCTGGCATCGAAACGCACCGGTTGCCAGGCAAGCAATTCGAGATCATGCACATAACCATCGATTTTGCCTTTCATATGACCGACCGGAATAGTGTCGGTCATAAGTCCGAGATCCATGTTTTCGAGATCCACCTGTGCCGTCAGCCTTGGCACGAAACTAAACAACTGTACCAGCCTGAGCTGAGAAATAGCAACCTTACCATCGAAGACTTCGATTTCCATAGTACCATCCAGGTTGATGTTTTCATCCTCATAACTGATGCGTGGGATGGTCGCGTTCAGGCTGCCCTGGAAAGGAGGCAATCCGAAAGTTTCAGTGATGGCTTTCATAGACAAATCACGTATTTCGGCGCTGAGTTTCCAATCGGTATTTTCCTCTGACTGCCACCAGGATGAGGATGAGGCATTCATCACGAGACTGCCTTCGAGCATGGAAAGTTCCAGGGGCGCGAGCAGCCAGAATCCACTGCTGCCGTTCATGGCCATCAATCGGCTACCGGCCATGGGAATGTGGTACATATGCGCCCCGAGCCAGCGCAGATCCGAGATGACCGGATCCATGTTGCTGAAAGCCGCGGAACCGGACAGCCCATAAATCCCGAACCGCTGTCTGCGGTCATCGGCATGGAGATCCTGGATTATGAGTCGTCCACCGATTGCGCCACCTTGCGTATAATTTATGGCGCCCTTGATTTTCCCGCTTACTTCCAGTTGATCCGCGGCGCTTCCGATCAACCATGGTTGCAGATAAACCGTGTAAAATTCTGCGGCATCAAGCTCGAATTTTCCCCGCGCGTTTTGAATCCCTTGATCAAGCCATTGAAATTGATCGGTTTGCATGGACCCCACCCCCGGATGATCGATACGGGCGTCATCGATGAAAATGGCATGTTTGTTCCTGTTCCATATGCCTGAAGCCGCTGCTTTAATCGCCTTGCCTGCCGGAACTTCGATCAACCAGGGTTGAATATAAAACATACCCTCTATGAATTGGATCCCGGTTCGCCAGCGCCATTGACCATTATGCACCTGATGCGCTTCCAGGGAAGCCGCGACCTCAGCGTTTTCGGTTTGATATCGGTAGGCTGGATCATGGAGCAACCATTTTCCCAGATGCATATCCGCTTGAATATGCTGTAGGCTGGAATTTTTACCCTTCAGTTTTATTTCGCCGCGCAGCACCTGGTTCGTTTCCCAGTTCGCCAGTTGCGGAGCAAAAGCGCGCGCGACGGTCCACAACGGATTTTCGGCGGGAATATCGATTTTTATATCCATGTGCCACTTTCGGTTCTCAAGCGTTGCGGAAATCTGCCATGGTGAAGAACTATGCCCGGTTTCCGCAGTTGCAAAAAGCTCCCAGTAATCGCTTTCCGGTCTGGAGATCGAAAAGCGGGCGTTGATCGGAGAGGCGCCCCGCAGCGAGAAAGACAGATGCCCCTGCTCGCATGGCACCGGGTGATTTCCAGGCATTGCATGCATGCAATGCAGCCAGACGGATTCTATGGGACCTAAGCCGGGAATGGTGATCTTCTCGATGCGTAACTGCATAGAAACGCTGCCATCAGGATTGATGTTAATGGCGCTGACCGCATTTTTGGTTGCCACGCCAAATGCATCCAACAAACCCGATTCAAATTCCAGCATAGGCGCGGCCAACGACTTGAAGGAAAAGCATGCACTCCAGATACACAGCAGAGTGGTGACAACATTTTTTTTATCCATTGATTTCAGGATGTAAATTCACGATGGTTATAACAGGGAAACTCTGGACGAAGCTCAGGCGCGATTCCTTATGTTCAGATTCTCGGGATAAATTGCACGCAATAGCGGGGCTATTGCGAAGATCGTCAACAATGAAGCTGGGCATAAGAGACGCAAAAACCGGGTTCATGACGTGATCAGATACCATCTCCCATGTA
>DEIQ01000086.1:0-10179 GCA_002352565.1 Proteobacteria bacterium UBA2770
AATTAGTTTATGATGGACTAATTTTCCACCAGACCAGATTCAGGCGATAGCCCTAAACTTTTCAGTACCCGCCGTATGACATCAAAACCCGGAAACACCGTGCAAAATTCGCAAACGATCATCCACTCGCCTGCCGGCATCCGCCTGCATGGGCTGGGGGCGTGGAAATGGATGATCGCTGATTTATGGCGCTACCGGGAACTTCTGGAACGAATGATTCATCGTGAGCTTGCCGTTCGCTATCGACAATCGTTGCTCGGATATGTCTGGGCGTTGATACTGCCGCTGGTCAGCGTTAGTATCTTTGCTTTTCTGGCACACAGCCGGATCCTGAATATTGGCGCTACATCACTGCCTTACGTTTTGTTCGCCCTGAGCAACCTGTGCCTCTGGCACTTGTTTTCCGGAATTCTGGTCGCAAGCGCCAATAGCCTTTCAAGCGCCGAACCTATGATCCGGCGCACCGGTTTCCCGCGTGAGATCCTGGTGCTGGCGGCAATCAGCCGACCGATAATGGAACTGCTTATTCGTTTGCCGCTGCTGATCCTGCTCTTTGCAGGGTATGGGATACTGCCTCCCCTGGCAGCCCTGTGCTTGCCTGTGTTGCTCTTGCCATTGGTGGCGCTGGGTACAGGTCTGGGGCTGATCCTTGCGGCCACTAATCTGGCGATCAGGGATATCAGCCAGGCGTTGACTGTTTTTTTGAGTTTTGCCATGTTTCTTGCGCCCGTCGTTTATCCAATTCCGGTGAATCCCTATATGTGGCTGGTCTATCTGAATCCGGTCACCCCTTTTCTGGAAATGTTGCAGGATATGTTATCGACCGGCATGATTGAAGAACCCGGGCATTACATCGCTGCGTGTCTTTTTTCCTTTTCGGTTTTGCTGGTGGCCTGGCGCTGGTTCCATCTTGTAATCCATCGCATCATCCCCTTGGCCTGAATGATGATCACAGTATCCGCGCGCGATGTTTGCAAACGCTATTGCGCTGTATCCAAGCGCAGCCTGAGATATGTGCTCGCCGACCTGGCTTGTGAAACCCTGGGACTTAAACAGCCGGAACTGCGATTGCGAAAAGATGAATTCTGGGCTTTGAGTCATCTGGATTTTCAGCTCCATCCCGGCGAGTGTGTGGCCTTGATGGGAGGCAATGGATCAGGGAAAAGCACCTTGCTCAAATTACTGGCCGGAGTTATGATGCCGGATATCGGTCGAATCGAACTTGCGGGGCATGCCGCCGGTCTGATCGAAGTAGCAGCGGGCTTTCACCCCTTGCTGACCGGGCGGGAAAATGTCTATCTGCTTGGCGCTATTCTGGGGATGCGCCAGAAAGAAATACGCGCCCGATTTGATGAGATTGTGGCTTTTTCCGGGGTGGAACAGTTCCTGGATATGCCGGTCAAACACTATTCAAGTGGCATGAATGTGCGGCTGGGAATAGCCATCACCGTTCTTTCCCATGTCGATATCCTTCTGGTGGATGAAGTACTTTCGGTCAGCGATACTCTTTTCCGTCGTCAGTGTATCGAGGCATTGAAGCAACGAGCCAATGAGGGCGCTACCATTGTCTTGACTTCGCACCATTTCGAGGATATCAACACCTTATGCCAACGCGCCATCGTATTGCATAAGGGCATTAAAATTCATGATGGCGATATCGCACAGGCACGCCGATTATTGCCTACAACTGAACTTTCTCAAGATAAAAAAAAGCCCTGATTTCCGCTGTTTGATGAAAAGTCACTACTGCGCAACTTAGGGAACCTCTAAACAAGTCATGAACCCGGTTCTTGCGGCCCTAAACAGGTTGTTGAAAAACGTTATGAGCGTAGTGAGGTCGCTGGTCAGGCTGGCTCAAACCCCGCGTGCGCGACAAATCAGATCATAAGCGGTGCGAATTTCGCAAATTTTTTTCGATGCCTGGCGAATGGTATCCCCATTGCCCCCTTGAGCGATTAATTTATCGGGATGATGCTGGCTGAGCATTCGACGATAAGCGAGGCGTACGTCTTTGACGCTCGCATGTTCCTCAACTCCAAGTAAGTGATAAGCCTCAAGGACGCGGAAATCGAGATTATCGGATGACAGGGATCCGCTTTTATCTCTATTCCGGTCAAAAAAACGGGAAGACATATTTTTGACATCGGCAGTGGTCAGCCCCAGTCCTACGGCAATTTTGTTGAGCAGCATCCATTGACGGGCAAGCAGGGGTTGGGTTATTGCTGCTGCTTCGAATATCGACAGCAATGCCTGCTTCGCCGCGAAAGGCGTGTTTTCACAAGTCCATTTCAGTCTCGTCAAATGGACTTCAAGCGGGAAGTCGGTTTGTTTGCCCTGATTAAATGAAGCAATGGCCAATGTTCTCAGATCTTCGTTAAGCTTCCAGTCTTCGAACCATTGTCCGCACATGGCAATATGCTGTTCATCCATATGTCCTGAAATCTTGATCATATGGCCGGTCAAGGCAAACAAACTGGAAACATAGGCGCTTTGTTTTTGGGGCGACATGGTGGCAAGAAAGCCTGCTTTTTTCCCGAATATGCGGTGACGCTTTTCCCAGGCTGCCGTGGCAGCCCAGCCTATCCCGATGGTTATGGCAGCGCCCAATAACCCTTTGAATGCCGAAGGCATTTCCGTGACTTTCCATGGGTTGAAATGTTTCATCGCTTTCGATTACCTTATCAAAGAAACTTGAAAGTTTATCTACATGGCCGTTGGCTGTAATATACCGCCAGTTGCCTAATCTGTTTATCTGTCAGGTTTTTGACCATGCTGGACATGAGAGGATCCCGTCGTGTACCGTCTCAATAAGCGCTCAGAGCCTTGATGAGATAACCCTCAATTGCCCTGCGATATGAGGGAGGTCGAGTTGATGACTGATCCCTTGTATTCCATAACATGAGGCGCACAAACGGATTAGCGAAGGCTGGGCATAAACCCGATCTACGGCTGCAATTGCGATGGTCAGCAGGCTAGCCTGGGGGATAGCAGCAAGTCTGGATTTCATGTTTTCCGGTCCGCTCATTGCCTGGATTCCAGGAAACATCTGATCGTGAATCAATGCTTTTCTCTTTCTTCAGGCGATCCAAAATCATGAGAGGTAGGCTCCATCCCATCGAGTGACTGAACCCGGACTCACGATCCGATGGGCGTATTATAGCTGAAAATCCGATGGTTGAAGGGGTTTTCTCCCATGTTATGTCACATATGCGGCAAAAACCCGATACTTTCGCTTAATAGCTTGAATTTGGAGCAAGAAGTTCAGGGAACCTCTGGTCAAGTCATGAACCCGGTTCTTGCGTCCCTGCTGGCCCAGCTTCATCGTTACTTAACTTCGCAATAGCCCTGCTATTACGGGCGATAAGCGCCTCGAATCCGAGCATAATGAACCACACCTGATCTTCGTCCAGACTTGATCAGAGGTTCCTTGGTCCATGTCCCGCGAGCTTCAATCCCCGGCATTGCGTTGGAGGCATTGAAGCTGTCACATCCAAAAGAATTGTGTTGTGAATGGGCTCATTGGCTCCGGATTTTAACGGCGAAGAAACTGGTTTCGTGCAGCTATAAAATCTATTATATCTTGCTTTGAGGATGTTTTTTATCCATGCTTAAACCGATTGGATTGAAAATCATTTTTTTAATATTGATCGATTCACCCTACAGGAAGCATGATGATGACGCAGATCAGATCCGAAAGCGTTTTGATTACCGGCGCGAGTTCGGGACTTGGACGTGAACTGGCCACACTGTTTGCCCGCGACGGTTACGGACTGGTGCTGGTAGCGCGCAATGAGCAACGTTTGCAGGAAATAGCCCAGGATTATAGGCAGCAATATGGTATTCGGGTTCATGTCATCGCTATGGATCTGGCTCGGCCAGAAGCGGCCGGAGAATTATATGACCAGGTGAGCGAGGCGGCCATTGAAATCGATATTTTGGTCAACAATGCCGGTTTCGGATCTTACGGGAGGTTCTGCGATACGGATCTCGACGAGGAACGGCGGGAACTATTGCTCAATATGATTACGCCGACCTTGCTCAGCAAAAGGTTTTTGCCATCCATGGTGGCGCGGGGAAAAGGTCATGTAGTCAACATGGCTTCTATGGCTGCGTATATGCCGGGTCCTTATATGGCGGTTTATTTTGCCACCAAGGCATTCGTGCTTTCATTGAGTGAAGCCATTGCCCAGGAATTGAGAGGATCGGGTGTCCATGTAACCGCTATCTGTCCCAATGTGGTTGCCACCGGATTTCAAGAGGCTGCAGGTAACGAGGCAGCCTACATCGGCGGTCGCCTGCGATGGGTGATGAGCAGCCCGGATCAGGTGGCACGCAAGGCTTATCGCGATATAAGCGCCGGAAAACGGGTCAGTATACCAGGATGGAGCAACCGCCTTGCGGTATCCGCTTTGCGTTTGGCGCCTAAAGGCTTGATGCTCAGAGCCATGGTTCCTTTCATGAAAGGTCCCGATATCCCTTCTTTTCAGAATCGAAAGACAGACTGAAGCCGTCCGCACGACTTGGCGCAACATGGCGTTGAAAGATCTTTACTCTAGGGAACCTCTTGTATCTTCCANNNNAGTTGATCAGGCTGAGGTTCCTTAAAGAGGATGGATCAAACCACCCTTGACAGGCGCAGGTTGCCCTTCCTGATTAAAAACAGGTGATTTGCCTTGATCGTTCTCAAGCATATGACCGAACCCGGAGCCAATGTTTTGGCCTGGGTGTTCTTTAACAATATGGTGAGGCTAAGTGCCTGATTTACTTTGTAAAAAACGGCATTCCGCTGGTTTTTCGCCGGGTTAACAATGGGCTGTGGATTGCGACAGTTTTGTTAAAAAAACAGTAAACTTTTCAAGTTCTGAAATTCTCTACAACCCCCTCGTAACCCATCGATTTATAAGCGAAAAAACAGGTGGATCCGGTTTGAACATAGACCTGATTTATAAGGGATTAAGACCCAACGGCTAACCGTTGGGTCTGTTTGTTTTTTGTCTGGAAGTATAAAGGGGGTCAGGTCTTGCGTTAATGCATTTCGCAAGTGATGATTATTTGAGGTGTCTTCGGGCGCATGACCAAATTATTGCCAGGCTAATCAGATTGGTAAAAGCACGCAGTTACAAGGCCTGACACCTTCCTCCCGATATGCATATGGTATGGTTCAGACATTTCAGGCATGTTATTATATTGGCGTTGTCGATGGCTCCAATTCGATGCGTAAATCAGGGCCAGCATGGTCAACTGTTGCAATCCCGAACCGGCGCACCTGATTCCAATAAATTTCCATGGAATGATGGTGTTCAGACCGGGCAAGGCTGGAAATACAATACTTTTAAGGGTAAGGCATGCACGAGGAATGGTCCGATTTGTCGCGTTTTTTGATCGCGGGCTCTATTTTATCGGCTGATTTCGCCAATCTGGGGCGAGATGTTGAAACCATGCTGTCCGCTGGCGCGGACTGGGTTCATGTAGATGTGATGGATCATCATTTTGTTCCTAACCTGACGTTCGGCCCCATGGTGTGCAGCGCGTTACGCAAATACGGCATCACAGCCCCCATGAATGTCCATCTGATGGTGCATCCGGTTGATGAACTGATCGCTTCTTTTGCCGAAGCGGGTGCAGATCATATCATCATTCATCCCGAATGCAATCCCCATATCGGGCGTTCGCTTGATATCATTAAAAAATTCGGCTGCAAGGCAGGCTTGGCTTTCAACCCTGCTACACCTCTGCACTGGCTTGAGCATATCCTCGACAGCATTGATCTGGTTCTGATCATGTCCGTCAATCCCGGTTTTGGTGGTCAGGCTTTCCTGCCCAGCGCCCTGCCCAAAATACGCCAGGCTAAAAAACGCATCAGCCGCAGTGCCAACCCTATTCGCCTGGCGGTGGATGGCGGCATGAATCCTGGCACCATCAACCTCGCCGCCCAGGCTGGAGCCGATACTTTCATCTGCGGTTCTTCCATTTTCGACCATGAAGACTATCGCCACGCGGTAAGCCATCTGCGCAAATCCCTGCCCTTCTTCCATGACCCCTACCCACTGCCGCATCATTGATGAGCATTAGAGCCCTGTCCTTTGATCTTGATGGCACGCTGGTTGACAGTGCTCCGGATCTCGCCAACGCCTTGCAAATAACTCTTGAGGAAGAGGGTTTGCCTGGTTACAGTGAAGCTCAAACCCGGCTCTGGGTAGGTAACGGCGTGCGCGCCCTGGTCTGGCGGGCCCTGAATCACTGCTTACGCCATGAGCCCACGGAAAAACAATGGAACCGTTGTTGTGAACGCTTTTTCATCCACTATCAGCGATTTCTTGACCAAGCGACCCGGGTTTTTCCTTATGTGTGTGAAGTGCTGGATCATCTGCAGGCACACGATTACAAACTGGGCTGCATTACCAACAAGCCCGAACGCTTCACTGATCCCTTGCTCCGCAATCTGGGTCTGTTTGATTATTTTTCGGTCATTGTGAACGGGGACAGCCTGCCCAGGAAAAAACCCGATCCACTACCCCTGAGGCATGCGGCTAAAGTTCTGGAAATTGATCCGTCCGAAATGGTGATGGTGGGTGATTCGATCATCGACATACAAGCCGCGCAGGCTGCGGGGTGTAAAATCATTGCTGTTTCTTATGGTTATAACCGCGGGGATGACATCTGTGACACCGGTCCAGATCTGGTCATCGATCATTTTAGGGACCTTTTACCCTGGCTCGAAGGACTGGCAGTCTGTTGAAAAACGTAAGGAGCGTAGCAAAGTCGAGGCAACAACAAGCGAAAAAGCGGAGTTTACACGGTGTAAATGAGCATAAGAAGCCTGTTTTTAACAAAGAATCTGCAAGTACAATAGTTTTTCAACAACCTGCTGGAACAGCATTGAAATTATTCCTTTGGCTGATGACCCCATTATCAATTCTGCCAAAAATCTCATGAGTTATCACTCCGTTCTGTCCGAAAATGATGCATTGCTCACTGGCACAGCCGAAAAGCGAATCAAGCCAGTGTATCGCCGTTTGCTTGTCGATTATGATACCCCTTTGAGCATTTACCAGAAACTGGCGGATGAACCCTACAGCTACCTGCTGGAGTCGGTTCAGGGCGGAGAACGATGGGGACGCTATTCAATCATTGGACTGCCATGCCATTCCCGGATCGAACTGTGGGATCACGAGTTACGCTGGATCCATAACGATCAAATCATATCCCGGCTGCCATGTGATGAACCTCTCGCCCAGATCAAATCCATTATCGCTGCCATCCATGTGGAAAATGAACCGCGTCTTCCCCGGTTCCATGGCGGCTGGGTCGGCTATTTTGGCTACGACATCGTTCGACTGATCGAACCGAAGCTCGCTTCCTGCCACAAACCCGATCAACTCGGCATGCCTGATACCCTTCTTCTGTTTTCCGAAGAACTGGTGGTATTCGATAACCTCACATCGGAAATTTATCTTGTAGTTCATGCCAGATCTGACGATGATTCAGCCATTGAGGCAGCCCATCAACGGCTGGAAGCATGGATGAAAAAGCTTACCACAACCCATTTATCCACCCGTCCGCTAGCCATGGACAGTCGACAGGAAACCTTGCCCGGCATCCAGGATTACCGCACCAGCCTGACGGAAACAGAATATCATGCAGCTGTCGAGCGCATCAAAACCTACATTACCCAGGGTGATGTCATGCAGGTTGTGCCTTCCCAACGCATCAGCCTGCCTTTTTCCGCCTCCCCTCTTGCGCTTTATCGTGCGTTGCGCGTACTCAATCCATCCCCTTATCTATATTTTCTCAACTTCAAAAATTTTCATGTGGTCGGATCTTCCCCGGAAGTTCTATGCCGGGTCAAGGAAGGGGAACTGACGGTGCGCCCCATTGCGGGAACGCGCCCGCGCGGCAAAAATGACGCAGATGATGCCGCCCTCGCCGAAGAACTGCTTCACGATCAAAAGGAACTGGCGGAACATCTGATGCTGATTGATCTGGGACGCAACGATGTCGGACGAGTCTGTCAGACCGGGAGCGTCCACGTAACCGAACAGATGGTCATTGAACGTTATTCCCATGTCATGCACATCGTCTCCAATGTCTGCGGCACCCTGAAACCAGGAACAGATCCGATTGATGTACTACAAGCCACCTTCCCGGCAGGTACGCTGTCAGGCGCGCCGAAAGTCCGGGCCATGGAAATCATCGATGAACTTGAACCCGTTAAACGAGGGATATATGCGGGCGCAGTAGGTTATATCAGCTGGCATGGAGAAATGGATACCGCTATCGCCATCCGGACGGCCATCATTCAGGAAGGCACCCTGCATATTCAGGCTGGAGGCGGCATTGTCGCAGATTCCGTGCCCGAACTCGAATGGCAGGAAACCATGAACAAACGCCTCGCCATGTTTCGGGCTGTTGCCATCGCGCAACAGGCGCAATCCGGTGATCAGGTTGAAACGATTCGCGAACATGATTGTGATGACAGCATCAAATAAAGTGGCGATTCCTGTGTCTGGAGCCATGCACATGTCGAATTGCAGTCAGTTCCTCGCGCGGAGCTTGATGGGTATCCCTTTCTTAAGTCAGCTACGGCGAACAAACAGACTATTTATCAATATCCAGTTTAAAAGCACGCACCCTGTCATTGAGGTGATCGGCCTGATCACCCAAGGTAGCAAAGGCAATGGAGTTCTCCTGAACCAGGGCGCTGTTTTCCTGGGTCAGCACATTAACTTCCATCATGGCTCTAGCCACTTGATCCGTAGTGGTTCGCTGGCTCTCCATGGCAAAGGCCATATCTGCTACGCGTTGGCTCACCTCATTCATGCCTTTGAGAATCTCGGCGAAGGACTCGGAACCCTTGCTCGACAAGGCGTTACCTTCATCTACCAGATGAACAATACCGTCAATCAGGCGCTTGATATCTTTGGCATTCTCAGCGCTGGACTGGGACAGCCCTCGCACCTCCTGAGCCACTACCGCAAAACCCCGGCCATGCTCTCCGGCACGGGCTGCCTCCACTGCCGCATTGAGAGCCAGGATATTGGTCGTAAAAGCAATCCCGTTGACCACTTCGATGATATCGGACATGGTCTTGGCAGCCTCGGCTATGGCGCGCATCTTCTCTTCGGCCGCATAAATCAGACCGGCTCCTTTCTCAGCGTAACCCTTCACCTCCACAGCGCGCGTAGTACTCACCTCGGCCTGACCGGCGCTTTGGTTCACTGAAGCGGCCAACTCCTCCATCGCAGCACCGATCTCCTCGACGGCCGCGGCCTGACGCTGGGTGCGCTGACTCAGGTTGATATTGCCTTGCTCCAACTCCAACATATTATGGCGCGTTTCAAACGCCGCTTGCTGGACCCGCTCCAGCGTTTCGCGCATCGTAGACAAGGCCGTGGCCAGATCTACCCCCAGTTGCTTCATTTCACCTTCCAGACCATCAGGCACCGCTGTAGCCAGATCACCGCTTGCCAGTTGCGCCAGCCGGACGCCTATGGCTTCAACAACGCTGCGCTGATGGGTTTTAACCAATTGAGCCATCTCGGCTTCTTTTTCCTTAATATGGGTGATATCGCTCATGGTGCCGAGCACGAATTTTAGCTGCTCTGAGGGGACAGAACCAGATTCCGGCATGAGATGCAGAGAGGTCATCATCATCACGCTATGGCCATCCTTGTGGCGGTGCGGATTTTCAAAGCGCACGATCTCACCGGTTTGGACGGCTTCTTCGAGTTTGGCACGCATGCGCTCGCGTCCGGATTGATCAAAGAAGGCTTCGATCCAGTTGAAAGCGGGCGCTAAAATTTCTTCACGAGTATAACCCAACCGCTCGGCATAGATTGCATTGACCATGCGCAGGTGACCTTGTTCATCCAGTACCTTGAGGCCTTCGCTGGCCGAGTCAAACAGGGATTGCCAGTATTGCTCCTTCTGTTTGAGTTCGGTAATATCACTCACTGTGGCGATCAGCCGATCCTGATCCAAGTCCGCTTGACGCTCCAGCTTGCGATAGGAGAGCGAGATCGGGATACGATGGCCATCTTTATGGATGTACTCCTTTTCATAGCGTACCGCCTCCCCTGTCAAGGCTCGCTCTATGTAATGCCGATCCTGCGCCAGTAATTCCGGCGGGGTAAGATCGATCCAGCCCACCTTCGAGTCGAGCAAAAACTCTTTGCTGTA
>DEIQ01000086.1:10226-23767 GCA_002352565.1 Proteobacteria bacterium UBA2770
TGATATTATAGAGCGAGCCATCGGAACCGAACTCGGCGAGACCCTCGGTGATGCTGTCAAAAACTTCCTGCTGATACTGCACGTCCCGAGCCAGCTTGGCTTCTTTCTGCTTAATATAGGTGATTTCGCCCATTGAATGAGTTCCTCAGTGATGTTGTTAAAGATTTCCCGCTGGTACAGACGGTCAGCTGGGCTTTCTGCTCCTTGATAGCGGTGAGACCCACCAAACGCGCTCGCTTCCCCACTCGGGCTGGCGGAGCAGAGCCTTGACGGCGACTCGCGGGATCGCATCGCCAAGTGATAACGCTATAAAAACGCAATACCGTAATGCTTATTGAACCGCAATTTCAAACAGGCTGGGCCAAAATTTCCCGGTAATATACAGATGTCCGGTGGTTTCATCGGCAGCAATACCATTAAGGACTTCCGGTTTCCGCTGGTGTGTGCGCGGCAATAATTTCCGCAATGAGGAAAGATCGAGAATACCTGTGATGTTGCCGCTCGGAATATCGATCCGGGCAATGGTATCCTGCCCGTAAATATTGGCCCAAAGCACACCCTGGGCGAATTCAAGCTCGTTGAGCCATGCTTGTGGTCTCAGATCCTGGCATACTATCACCGTGCCAAGAATCCTGAAATCGGCAGGATCGCGGAACGTGAGTCGAGCGCTTCCATCACTCATGATCAGTTTTTCGCTGTCATAAGCCAGTCCCCAGCCTTCACCCGGGTAAGGCAGTGTACGAGTTGGTGCCAAGAGTAATTTGTCATAAATGAGAGCGGTTTGCTCCTGCCAGGTCAACTGTATCAGTTGTTGACCCACCATGGCCAGACCTTCACCAAAATAATGATCCTCAAGTTGTCGGCGCTCCAGAATACGTCCACTTGGGATTTCTACGCGGCGGAGATCTGATCGCCCATAGAGCCCCGTACTTTCATAGAAGATGCCGCCGTCTTTGACCAGCCCCTGGGTATAGGCTGCCGGATCATGAGGCAATACCCGTACCTGGGTCCATGCCAGCAACTCGGCGTTTTGCCCCACCAAAGGCCAGCCAAAAAAAACCACACAGATAAGGTTTCTCAGCAAGGAGTGGGCCTGAGTGTATACGCTGTGCGTAAGAATATGGTTCCGGGAAACCGATATAATGAATGCGGCTGACCTTTGGTTTTCCAATAGAATATAGAAAGCAAGGCTTTTTAAGGATCCGTAGAAACGGGTATCATGCGATTTATTCTATCTCACGGATCAAAAAATATTTCACGGATCAAAAAAAACCAATTGCCATCAAAGTTTAATATTCAGAGGGTTTCACGGAGATTGTCAATTTCTGCTTTGAATCATAGTGGGGTTGGCTTATGCCCGCCCATAAACACAGATGATCGGCAGTGGCTTCACTGCTTGCAACTGTAATCCATACCTTGTTATTCAAGTACTGGAAGAAAGAGCGATTCACTCCGTGATGGAGATATAATTTTCGGTTTGCTCAATACGTTTGAACCAGTCTTTGATGGCATGATACCACAAAGCCGGATTGGATTCTGGAATAAAATGCCCCTCCGGCGGTTGCGTTGCCAGAACCTTCCCGTTGGGATTGATGCGAAGAAAATGGGTAGTTCGCGACTCGCCGCGGGTGATATCGATGGGTATTCTTGCATAACGGATGTCCAGATGAGACATAACCAGGCGAAGTTTATAGCAATTGCTTGATGTGGGAAATTCGTAAAGCTTGAACCTGTTTGATCTTATAGAGCCACCCGTTGCAGATTACTGATCGGCAATTTCAATATGGCGACCATCGGCTGAAACATCAAGATCCAACTTCTGCCCCTCGAATTTTCCGACGAATTCATATTGAATCACTTTTTTACTTTCTGAGTAACTGGCTTCAATAAAATCCGCTTGAAACCCCGGCAGTTTGCGCTCAATGGCTTTGAGTACGGCGCCAGGCACCAGATCCCGGGAGTATTCCACTTCAAATTCCTCGATGCGCCCATCCTCATACAAATCCACTTCGACCTTGCGCCCATCCTTGAGCGTGCCTTGAATCTCATAGATGAGAGAACCGTCATCCTCACTTTCGGTGTTGGCGGAGTGAAATTTGGCGTGTGGCAGAAGTTTGTTTGCTTTTTCCAACACTTCCTGCGGGATTGCGCCCAGTTCGATCACGGTTTCCTCGCCAGCCCATGAATAAGCCCCGCTTATTAACAGGCCTGTTGCTAACACCCGTGAGAGGTATTTTGTATCGAACAATGATTTACGAGGGGTCACGATCAGAGCTCCGAAGTTCGTTGAGGACATAGCCACAGTAATTCTTGAGATACTGATATAGATGATCGACATTACCCAAGTGTTTTTCCAGATCTTCAACCGCCTGATGCTGTTCTTTTTCCTGCTCGTGACGCAGTTGATTCTTGAGTTCCTTAAGGGAACTTTCCAGATTTGAGATGGCGGTTTCAAGCTCTTTTCTGCGTGCGGACAATGTATTCATTGGTATCCCTTTCTACTGTGGAAGGCCGTTTTTACCATCCCATGAGGTGGCTGACAAAGATCAGAATGGCGGGAATGATAAAAAACACTGACAGGATATAGACCGCTACGTAGAGTTTGTGTTTCACCGTAAGAGCCGCAAGTTTCTCGGCAGCCCAAATGGGTATCTCTCTTAAAAAAGGTATGCTATAGATGACGATGACGCCCAGGACATTATAGACCAAGTGAATCAAGGCGATCTGGAGCGCGAAAATTGCGTTGGATCCAACAACAGCAGTGGCTGCGAGCAACGCTGTAATACAGGTGCCAATGTTGGCGCCAAGAGTAAACGGATAAATCTGTCGCAGACTGAAGGTACCACTGGCAGCCAGCGGTACCAGCAAGCTGGTGGTGGTGGAAGACGACTGCACCAGAACGGTGATAACGGTACCCGAGGCGATGCCTGTAACCGGGCCTCTTCCAATGGCGGTATGAAGCAGGGTTTTCGCCCGCCCCACCATGAGTACTTTCAATAACCGGCCGATCATGGTCACAACGAAAAAGATCACGCCGATTCCCAGAATAACCATGATTATCCCGGCAGCAATATTCGGTAATGGAGAAAGAATGGTGTCCTGAACCATTTTAACCGGCGGGCTGACGAGTGGTTTGATAAAATTCAGACCTTTGATAGAGTGGGATTCGCCAAAGACGAGAAATCCGGAGATGAAAATACCGGTTTTCTCCAGAAATCCAAAAGCAATTTCCAGCGGCAGAAAAATTGCCACACTGACCAGATTAAAAAAATCATGGATAGTGGCGGCTGCGAACGCGCGCTGGAAATCATCACTCTTGTTGATAGAACCAAAACTGACAATGGTATTGGTGATGGTGGTGCCAATGTTGGCCCCCATGATCATGGGGATAGCGATCGTTACCGGAAGGCCTCCGGCAACCAGACCTACGATGATCGAAGTGACAGTGCTGGAGGACTGGATCAGTGCGGTAGCGACGGTGCCGATCACAAGACCGGTGATGGGATTGCTCGCGAATTCAAACAATTCCTTTGCATGGCTTCCGGCAGCGAGTTTGAATCCGGCGCCGATAGCAGTCACCGCGATCAGAAGAAAATAAACCAGACCCGCAACCAGCAGCCACTGAAACCCGTTAGATGTACTCGATGGCTGGGCGATACTTTCCGCCTGGATATTCGTTAATTCCATTCCACTGCGCCTTTTATAAATTGTGAGAAATGCTTAAATCTTCGCAATAACCCAGCTAACCCACGCAATTTGCGCCTCGAATCTGAACCTGATGCATCACACCTGAGCTTCGTCCAGACTCGTTCAGAGGTTCCCTAATGCATAAATAGAGATTTTCAATCATTTTGTACCAAATACTAACCCTGTTTTGTTACATAATTATGGCAATGAATTTCCCGTGTATTGCAGCTATTTCTTGCTCCATGTGGAAATGGGTTCTATGATTCAGTACCAACGATACTTGATAATAATGACGGCGAACGCAGAATAAACCTTGACAAGGAGAAAACCCGTGAAATTTGAAACGATCGCGATTCATGGAGGCTACGAGCCGGACCCGACGACAAAATCTGTGGCGGTTCCGATTTATCAAACCACATCCTATGCTTTCGATAATTCACAGCATGGGGCTGATTTGTTCGATCTGAAGGTTCCGGGGAATATATACACTCGCATCATGAACCCTACCAATACGGTTCTGGAGCAACGGATGGCTGCCCTCGAAGGTGGCAGCGCCGGTTTGTGTTTCAGTTCGGGAATGGCGGCTATTACCGCTGTCGTGTTTACCCTGGCCCGCGCTGGCGATCATATCATAAGCACCAATCAGCTCTACGGCGGCACCTATAATTTGTTTGCCCATACCCTGCCCTCAATGGGAATCAATGTGAAATTTGCATCTGCGGATGATCTGGCGGGAATGGCGTCTATGATCGATGATCGAACCCGTATGATTTATTGTGAGAGTATGGGCAATCCATCCGGCATCGTCTGTGATATGGAGCAGTTGGCGCAAATCGCCCATGATAAGGGCGTGCCGCTTGTGGTTGATAATACCGTACCTACGCCCGCGTTATGGAAGCCGATCACCCACGGCGCTGATATTATCATTCACTCGCTGACCAA
Source organism: Proteobacteria bacterium UBA2770 (assembly GCA_002352565.1). GTDB lineage: Bacteria > Pseudomonadota > Gammaproteobacteria > UBA2770 > UBA2770 > UBA2770. The sequence goes on from DEIQ01000086.1 coordinate 14,856, forward strand.
ATACATTGGCGGTCATGGAACCACGCTTGGCGGCATGGTGATCGACAGCGGGCGTTTCCCATGGGCGGCGCATGCCGATCGTTTTCCTGTCCTGACTCAGCCCGATCCATCCTATCATGGCATTTGCTATACGGAAGCGATGGGGGATCAGGCATTTATCGGTCGGTGCCGCGTGGTGGCTCTGCGCAATATGGGAGCAGCGCTATCGCCCTTCAATGCTTTTCTGCTGTTGCAGGGGTTGGAAACCCTGTCTCTGCGCATGGAACGCCATTCCAGTAATGCCTTGAAAGTTGCGGAGTATCTTCGCGACCATCGTCGCGTCAGTTGGGTTCAATACGCAGGTCTGGCGGACAGCGCGTACTATCCTCTGGTCGAGCGTTATATGAATGGTCAGGCTTCAGGTCTGGTCAGTTTTGGCATCAAAGGGGGCGCTGAAGCTGGTATGCGCTTTATAGATGCGCTCCAGGTAATCGTGCGCCTGGTCAATATAGGTGATGCTAAAAGCCTGGCTTGTCATCCTGCATCTACTACGCACCGGCAATTGAATGAAGATGAACTGCGCGCTTCCGGCGTCTCACAGGATCTGGTGCGTCTATCAATCGGTATTGAGCATATGGATGATATTCTGGCGGATATTGAACAAGCGCTGATGACTTCCGGATAAGCATGTCAGGATCTTCTTCTATCATTTTATCCAGGCAGCCCGGATTGGGTTGGTGATGGCCAACCATTTGCCCAATGGCAGGTGATTTTGAGGCATCTTTTGAATGCGGGCAATTCAGTAACCTGCGAAGCCGTGGTGAATTTCGGCATAAAGATTTTACCGCTCTATGATGAACTGGCGGGTAGGGTCGAGCAATGCCTGGCTGTGGCGCCTTTGATCAAAAGATTATTCCAGCGCGCCGAGTTTTTGCAGCCAATCCGTGGCGGCACGGGCTATACGCGCATCGCTGCTTTGCGCGGCGAGTGAAAACCAGTGAACTGCCTGTTCCCGATCACCCTTGGCGGCGCCAAGTTCTCCAAGAGAAAAATAAGCGGGATCTGATGGCAACAGCTTGATACTGGATTCGAGATAGCGGATGGCCTGTTCCGTCTGTCCAAGCAACTGAAATGCAACGCCAAGGCGCTGATGGTGCAGGTAATACTGATCCTGAAGCGACAGGGCGCGCTCATAATCCCGTTTGGCCTTTCGGATGTCCTCATTCTGAAAAAAAAGATCTCCACGCAAACGATAGAATTCGGCCTCTTGGGGCTGCAGGGTAATGGCTCGTTGGATTTCATGCAGTGCCTTGTCGGGTTGCTTCTGGCGGTAAGCCTCGCTGGCCTGATCATAATGCGCATAGGCGCTGCGATCCTTGAGCAATTTTCTCATGGCGTGCTGAAATGCATCACGACCGCGATAAGGTTTCGTTATGTGCAATTGCCCAGCGGTTTCGCGATTGGCTTCCACCCGCTCCATGGATGGGGGGTGGGTTCTCAACATGCCAGCGAGCCATGAACTTTCCTGTTTATCTTCGAGTGCAACGAATTTCTGCTGCAATTCCACCGCTGCAACCGGGTCGTAGTTGGCGCGCGCCATATATTGCAACCCGTAGTAGTCTGCTTCCAGTTCATCGCGGCGGCTGTAACTGAACTGAAGCAGGCCCGAAGCTGCGTTTCCAAGCATCGAAGCCGTCTGGCCAGCAAGTTCGCTGTCGGCGGCGCCACCGATCAGCGTTCCGGTCGCCGCTACTCCGAGTTGCAATATGATTTGGCGCTGCATATTTTTAGCGCTGTGGCGAGCAGCCGCATGGACGATCTCATGACTGAGGACTGCTGCCAATTGCGCTTCATCTTCAAGCTCGGTTAACAGACCTCTATGGATGGCGATTTTTCCGCTTGGCAAAGCCCATGCATTGGGAATGGAATGATTGAGAACCACGAATTCGTAAGGTAGATCAGGTCGGTCGCTGACCTCGGAAAGCTTGTGTCCAACCTGGCGCACATAGTCATTGACTTCCGGGTATGTGGTATAAGGTCCTCCGGATGCCTGCTGCAGTGGCGCATAATTGGACGCACCCATGGCCCATTCCACGGACTGGGGAACCAAAACCAGTTCTTTTTTTCCGGTTACCGGATTGATCTGACAGCCGCCAAGACAAAAGACAGCGACAATCCCGGCTATCCAGAACAAAGACCGGGTCAATTTTCCATGGCGAAAAAAACATGGTTTCATGTTTGAATACTTTGGTTTTACCCCAGGTTGCGCACGATAATTTGATATCCGTCAGTCTATCGCATAAATAATATGATGACGAACTCCGTCATGTAGTATATTGCCCCATGGTCATGATGATTCGCCATTCGTGCGGTTCCACTGGAAGCACCGAAAGTCGCTGTCCTTTTTTTAGCAACGCCATCGTAGCCAGCCTTGGTTCTGCACGCATGGCTTTCAATGGAACCGGTCGCGGAAGATTATCCAGCCAGCGAACATCCATGCGAAACCAGCGCGGATTTTCAATGGTGCTCCGAGGATCATAATAAGGGCTTCGCGGGTCGAGCGCCGTATCATCAGGATATCCCGCTGTGATGATTTCCACCACGGCTATTGCGGCAGGGGCTTTCCCGGAATGATAAAACAGGGCAAGATCGCCCGGCATGATTTGATCTCTGATGAGATTACGCGCCTGATAGTTGCGAACGCCCTCCCATGTATCGCAACGCTTATCGCAGTTCAGAAGGTCATCCAGGCTATAACTGGAAGGTTCCGTTTTCAATAACCAGGTGTTTATCACCTGCTTGTCTCTTGTTTCCGGGAATCCGGATTTCATGGCAGGCCCTAGAATAATCCACTGGCTGCCGCCTGCTGCAGAAATGCACGGAAGTCTTCGCCAAGTTCTTCATGTTCCAGCGCGTATTCAACGGTAGCCTCAAGATAGCCGATTTTGCTCCCGCAATCATAACGTCGGCCTTCCACTTGCAGGGAATAAACGGGTTGCTGGCGCCCCAGCTGATCGATGGCATCGGTCAGCTGGATTTCCCCCTGCGCACCAGAGCTGGACTCGCGGATGGCGTTAAAAATATCCGGAGTCAGGATATATCTGCCTACCACGCCCAGATCCGATGGGGCTTTTTCGGGGCTGGGTTTTTCAACCATGGATCGGACTTTGCCCACGCGATCGGTTAAAGGGTCGATTTCCACGACGCCATAGCGTGAAATTTGCTCCATGGGTACCTTTTCGACCGCCAGAATATTACTCGGGTAATGCTGATACGCATTGATCATCTGGGCAAGCGCGTTGCGTTGCGTGTTTTTGATCAGGTCATCGGCGAGAATCACGGCAAAGGGTTCATTTCCAATCACAGGCTGAGCGCACAATACGGCGTGACCTAGCCCCAGGGCCTCAGCCTGCCGAATGTAAACGGGTGTGACATGCTCAGGAACGATGTTGCGCACCATCTCCAGCAAGTCATGCTTGCCTCGGGCCTCAAGCTCGGCTTCGAGTTCATAGGCTTTGTCGAAATGGTCGGGGATCGATCGTTTATTGCGTCCAGTGATAAAAATCGCCACCTCAATCCCGGCTTCAACCGCTTCTTCCAGCGCGTATTGAATCAATGGTTTATCGACGATGGGAAGCATCTCTTTCGGGCTGGCTTTGGTGGCGGGCAGAAAACGGGTACCCATTCCCGCGACCGGGAATACGGCCTTGCGTATGCGCTGGAGCGAATGACTGGATGACATAAAATTCTCCGGAAGTTCTCTAAATATCTTGCTCAGTTAAAATCAACAGGTTTCAGCATGGTTCTTCGGATTCACCTGGTTCAACCGTTAGAATATCATACCAGCGTTATCCAGAGCCGACATCTGCCGGATGAGAAAGATGCGCTGTTTTATCCATGAGAGCAGGGCTGGGATCCTGAATTCATTGCCCCATATTGAAATCGCTTAAATCCATTCGGATGAATCATTGATGGCTAGATAAACCATGGTATTGACAAGTATTTGATAAGCAATTTCGCCAAAGGGAAAAATAATCCTTGGTCCTTCGCCTTTGTGGAATAGATTAATCAGGCCAACCGCATTGTTACATGGGGCGGAAGATCTGTGCTGATGCATGTTGCGAAATCATGTTTCGAATCCCATGGCATGCAGACGGCTGGCGGTTCGTTTGAAAGCGAAGCGCAAACGCCACCCTTGATACATCTGATCGGGTGACGCTGCTAATTCAGCCAGTACGCGACCACTCCGGTCATAATATTCATCCACCAGCGCCATGAACCGGCGCGCCTGATCATCCCGATCTTCGCTCATGACCGGAACGCCTGAACAAACAAGGATCGGGTATTGTTGCGCTAGAAGCATATAATCCCTTGCCGATCTGGCTGTGGCGCACAGACTGTAAAAATCAAACCATATGGCGTGTTGATAGATGGCGCGAACAGGTATCTTCCTGCCATGAATTTCCACTGCTCCTTTAACCTGGATGATGTTGCCGCCGAATTTCTCCAACCAGTTTTCGGCTAAATTTCTCTGATTTGTCCAGCTTTCCATGCCCGGTTGACGGCGATGATCCCGGTTCCCGCCAACTTCGATAATTTCCATGTATTTTTCAATCAGCGCGATCGCAGGTAAAAATCGTTCCCGTTGCAGGCCTTGTTTGTAAAGGTCGCGAGGTTGAAGATTCGAGGTTAGCATAAGTGTAATTTTCTGGTCGAACATGGTGCTTAGAAGTTTGCTCATGATCATTGCATCGGTAATATCGGTGACCTCAAATTCATCGATGCATATGACTCTGAACTGCTGCGCCCAGTTTTGGCCGATTCGTTCCAGCGGATCCTGGAGCCCCTTGAAACGATGGCGCTCCTTCTGGATCATTTCGATGAATTGTTGATAGTGAAGCCGCTTTTTGTTATCGAAAGGCAGGCTTTCAAAAAACATGCTTAACATCATGCTTTTGCCCCGCCCTACTTCACCCCATAAATAAGCGCCACCAGCTCCAGGTTCCTGTTTAACCCATCGCCGCCACCAGGGTTGGAGCTTTTGCGCTGGAGCTATCAGTTTATGATGGATGTGATTCAGAGTTTCCAGGGCTTGGTATTGTCCGGAATCTGCGCTTATATCCCCGGTTTGTATGGCGAGTTCATACAATTCTCCGGGCTGTTTCACGCAGGCCTGATTTTCGGGATTAAAAGCCATTTTGAAAAATTTCCTTAGTGAAGCTCTGATTAAGTCGTGAACTCGGTTCCTGAGTCCCTTATGCCTCGTTTCATCGTTACTGATCTTCGCAATAGCCCTGCTAACCCGTGCAATTTATCCCGAGAATCTGATCTGAACATGGGGAATCACGCCTGAGCTTCGTCCAGACTTGTTCAGAGGTTCCATAGAGACCATGGAATATCAAAGGCAGTCGATTATTCAAGCAAGTTATGCAGTCGAAGGCGGCGCGCCTGATGCAAAGCCTGACCCAGCGCTTTCCCTTCTAGGCACCTGTACTGTTTGGGCAAACGACTGATGGGGAAAGCCTGAATATCGCTCGCCGCCAGCTTGATCCGGTTTGCATTTTGGCCGAGATCGGCCCGACCGTACGCCCACGCCAGAGATGGAATCATATCCAATGCTGAAAAAAAGCGTTCTTTTCGGCGCCAGAAATCCACTTGGTCCATCAACTCGATGACAGAATCCGGATTTAAGACCGACTGGCTCATTGCATACTTCCACACTATACACGCCGTGTGGGCAAGCGCCGACCAGCGTTTGGGAAGATGCAGCGTTTGAGCCAGGGCCTTGCAGCAGGCAGCATCGTCGCTACAGGCTGCCAGCAAGAGGGCCGTTCGCTTGACAGGTGAAGTTTCATGCCGACAGAAATGAAGAAAAGCCCAGGCGGATGGATCGACGGGCCAGCCCGATATTTTTCGAGCCAGTTGCGGGGCCCAGCACTCCAATGCGCCCACTTCTTCCAGTACGCTGAAAAAGACATCCGGGCGTGGTGCTTGCATGGCTTTTTCCAGTTCTCTAAAGAGTCGCTCCGGCTGAAGTGCGCTGAACTCCCCATTGTGCACCATTTCCATCATCAGTTCCCGTGTGGAAGGGTCAATGGAAAAGCCCAGCTGACAAAACCGGGCGCTGAAACGTGCCACCCGGACGATACGCAGTGGATCTTCAGAGAAAGACGAAGTGACATGACATAGGCGTCTGCGGTGCAGGTCATTCAACCCATGGTATGGATCAATGAGGCGATGATCGGGGGCGCGCGCCATGGCATTGATGGTTAGATCCCTGCGGGCGAGATCCTGTTCCAGAGTGACGTCAGGATGCGCATGAAATGCAAAACCGTGATACCCGCTTCCCACTTTGCGCTCCGTACGCGCCAAAGCATATTCTTCACCGGTTTTCGGGTGCAGGAAGACCGGAAAATCTCGCCCCACGGGTTTGAATCCCTGCGCCAGCATATCGGAGACCGTAGCACCTACTACCAGGTAGTCATGTTCATGGACGGATAGCCCTAAAAATTCGTCGCGAACGGCGCCGCCAACGAGGTAGATTTCCATGTTTCAAACCATCATCAGATACACCAACATCGCATGGAAGCATGATGATTCAGCATAACCGGCGTGATCAGCGTTGAGTGGCTCCATACCATCATTTCTAACAGCCATGAAGGTTTCAGGGTCAGCCATGAGGTGGTTTTCGGGCCTGAGTATCAATGGAGGGCATATGCAGCGAAATAGCGCTGGATTTTCCACTAAGGCGCCACTCGAATTTGGGTATGGTCATAAGCACGCGTTTGACGTAACTGCGCGTTTCATTGAAAGGAATATTCTCTATCCATATATCCGCGGGCATTGCCGTGGGTGGCAGCCATTTTTTGACATTCCCGGGTCCCGCATTGTAGGCGGCGGTGGCCAGAACCAGATTATCATGAAAGCGATGATGCATTTTATCCATATAAGCGGTACCCAAACGGATGTTGAGGTCGGGTTGCGTCAATTGCATGGAATGGTCAGACAATCTGATTTTATCCTGCCTGGCCATCATTTTTGCGGTGGCGGGCATCAGCTGCAACAGTCCAATGGCGCCGGCATGAGAGCGAATATCGGTCATAAACAGGCTTTCGCTACGCATAATACTGTAAACCCACGGTTCCAGAATCGCACGGCTGCTGCTCCAGCGTTTGATGTCGTTCGAATGGGCCAGTGGATATCGCAATGCCCATCGTTCCGTCTGATTCGAGCGCACTGCTGCAATCATGCTTTCGGAGTGCCAGTGCCATTCGCTGGCCAGGATGGCTGCTTCACGCTGCTCATCGTCGGATAATCCCTTGAGCAATAAACGCCATTCTACTCGTGCCCATGGCAGAAATTCCAGGGCGTAAAGTTCTTTAACGCGAAGTATGGCAGGAGTTTTGAGCAGTCTAAGCCTGAGATCAGGGGTGGATTGAAAGGAAAGCAATTGGACTTTGTAGGTTTCGCTTATGCGATCAGCAGCCAGAAATCGGTAGTATTCAGACTCGTTCTTATTTGAAAGCGACAGTATTGAGCGATAAATTTTATCGGCATGCTTCTGATTCCGGGTTTCTTTAAGTGCACGCGCTTTCCAATATTGATGGGACAATGAAAGTTCTGTCGGGTCTGGTTGATTCTCGAGTGCGTTCATCGCCATAAGTGCCTGGTCCCATTGTCCCCAGAACAGCGCAGCGCGCCCGCGCCACTCCCATGTCGAGGTTTGATAGGCGTTTTCCGGGATTTGGGCAAACCAGTCCAAGGCCTCCGGCAGGCGGGATAAGGCCATGCGATAAGCAATGCTACGCTGGATCTCATTTTTAAACTCCAGCGGCCAGGTGGTTTTTTTCTCAAGCTTTTTCCAGGCAGCTGCTGCTTCGGCAGGTGATCTTCGGGCCAGCCGATTGAGCCCATGGGCAATCACATCCAAAGGCACTGTAATTTGGGCGGATTGCACAGCACTTTGAATAGAGTCGCGCGGTTTCTGGTGAAAAGTGATCCATAAATCGGCATGGGTTTTTGCTGCTGTTCCCAATTGGCTGGACAGGTAACGAACCATTGAGATATCACCAGCTTCCATGGAAAGATGCATGCGACGCTCGATCATCTGATGTTTCAGGTGCCCTTGTCGTTGCAACCATGAAAAAACCGGGTCACAGGATTTCGGCTGGCTGTGCGGATGAAGCCAGAGCTTGCTGGCACTGGGTAACACTTTCTTGTGATCGTCTTCGAGTTGAATTTGTGCCCTTAGATACCAGCAGTCATAGGTAACGCCGAGATCAGACCGATAGGCATGGATATAAGAGCGCCATTCCTGGCGTTGAGCCAGATGCTGCAACCAGTTTTTTCTGGTATGTCGCACAATGGGTACATCGGAATACTTTTTTATGAACCGGCGTACCTGTTGATCCGTGTGTTCTCCAGGATCATGTTTCAAGGCGTATGCAAGCTGTTTGTAGCGCAGATAGGGGTATAATGGATAGTCGGATAGCTGTTTCGCGAGGGTGCCACTCTGCTCGATTCTCCCTTGTTGTACAGCAATATAGGCCTGATAGAATAATTTTCGTTGCTGTTCCACTTTATTGGGCGCTGCGGCGGATAAAGCGACCGACCAACAAAGCAGCAGGGCGCTGCATATCAAGGCGTTCCCCCTGGCTCTGTTGGAAAAAAAATGAAGGATATTCAAGCGAAACCGACTTGGGATATAGAAAAAAAACATACCAATCATCGCCGTTATGATGTTGTCTTGTCTACGGGATTCGGGGGGGCATCGAAGTGCATATCACAAATCTCCTCGATGGCATCCTGAACCTTCTTCTGTCAGATACGAAAAAAAGCTTGTCTTGCGCTGTGCTTGACCGTAAAAACAGATGATTGATGCCATGAGCTTACTCCACCAATTTTCCGGGCCACATCATACTATTCCACTTGTG
>DEIQ01000092.1:0-7676 GCA_002352565.1 Proteobacteria bacterium UBA2770
CTTTTCATGGCTACCATACGCGCAGCCATTTCGCAGGCCACATTTTCAACTACGCCTTGATAGACCTGGGATTCTATATAGCGTGTCAGGACGGCATCAAACAATGCTTCTGCAGAAGGCTCATAAAGATAATCCCAGTGATTGAGCATTTCATCCGCACGTATCGATTCTACGGGGATAAGGCGTCGCAAACTGGGGCGTTGCGTAATGGTATTGATAAATTCATTGGAGAAAAGCCAGAGTTCGTCGATGCGTTCTTCATCATAGGCATCAAGCATGACCTTGATGGTTCCTATGAACTGGTTCAGGTGAGGCGTATCTCCGAGAGAATCGAGGGAAGCCCGGATGTCAAGGTGGAGCCGATTAAAAAATCCTGCTGCCTTCTGACCAACCAACGCCAGTTGAACCGGACAGTTTTCAGCCTCCCGTGCCAGGATCCACTCCAGAGAGTGTCGGAACAGGTTGATATTCAAACCGCCGCACAAACCCCGGTCGGTGGATATTATGATGACGCCGACGCGCTTGCTTTCGCGCTCAACCAGATAAGGATGCTGGTATTCCGGATTGGCTTCGGCAAGGTGACCGATAACCGTGCGCATGTTTTTTGCGTACGGACGGGAAGCGCGCATACGCTCCTGCGCTTTGCGCATTTTACTGGCCGCGACCATCTCCATCGCTTTGGTGATTTTGCTTGTATTCTGAATGCTTCCGATTTTGGAGCGTATCTCATTAATTCCGGACACAGAAAATCCTTTTTACATTTACCAGGAATGATGTTTCTTGAACGCGTCGATTGAGCTACGCAATTTTTCTGCGACATCATCATTGTAATCACCAGAGGCATTGATTTCGTTGATCAGTGCCTCATGCTGCTCTTGCATGTATTGATGCAGGGCTTCTTCGAATGAACCGATATTGCTTACTTCAAGATCATCAAGATAACCTTCGTTGGCGGCGAACAATGACACCGCCATCTCAGCAATGCTCATGGGTGCGTATTGTTTCTGTTTCATAAGCTCGGTAACTCTTTTGCCACGAGCGAGCTGACGCTGGGTGACATCATCCAGATCGGATGCAAACTGGGCAAATGCGGCGAGTTCACGGTATTGCGCCAATACCAGGCGAACACCACCACCGAGTTTTTTGATGATTTTGGTTTGTGCAGAGCCACCGACACGCGAAACCGACAAACCTGCGTTGATGGCAGGACGGATGCCCGCGTTGAACAGATTGGTTTCCAGATAAATCTGACCATCTGTAATCGAGATCACATTGGTGGGGACAAATGCGGATACATCGCCAGCCTGCGTTTCGATAATAGGCAATGCGGTGAGAGATCCGGTTTGACCTTTGACTTCGCCACCGGTCCGCCGTTCAACTTCCTTGGCATTCAAGCGCGCTGCCCGTTCCAGCAGACGCGAATGCAGATAGAAAACATCGCCAGGGTAGGCTTCGCGGCCGGGGGGGCGCCTGAGCAGCAGTGAAATTTCACGGTATGCCCATGCCTGTTTGGTTAAATCATCATAGACGATCAACGCATCCTGACCCCTGTCCCTGAAATATTCGCCCATCGCGCAGCCCGCATAGGGAGCGAGATATTGCATTGAGGCAGGGTCCGAAGCGCTGGCCGCTACGATAATGGTGTGTTTAAGCGCATTTTCCTGCTCTAGTTTACGCACTACATTGGATATGCTGGAGGTTTTTTGACCTATGGCGACGTAAACGCAGAAAACACCGCTGTTTTTCTGATTGATGATGGTATCAATGGCAATGGCCGTTTTTCCTGTCTGCCGGTCTCCGATAATAAGTTCGCGTTGACCGCGACCGACTGGAATCATGGTATCAATGGATTTCAATCCAGTCTGAATCGGCTGCGATACTGATTTACGGCTGATTACACCCGGTGCAACAGTTTCCAGCGGGCTCATATATGGTGTATCTATCTTACCCTTCCCATCTATGGGTTGACCGAGGGCATTGACGACTCGACCGAGCAGTGCTTCTCCTACGGGAGTTTCCAGAATTCGACCCGTGCATTTGACGGTATCGCCCTCACGGATGTGACGGTAATCACCCAATACCACGGCGCCAACGCTTTCTGTTTCCAGATTCAGTGCCATGCCGTAGGTCTGGCCCGGGAACTCAAGCATTTCTCCCTGCATGACGGCGTCTAATCCGTGGACCCGAATGATTCCGTCGGTTACGCTGATCACACTGCCAACCGTGCTGGATTCCGAAGACAGGTCAAAGTTTTCAATACGTTGACGGATTAGTTCACTGATCTCTGATGGATTCAACTGCATGGCTATCCTCTAAGATAAATTTTAAGTTAAAAATCGTGACAGACGCTTTAACTGACCACGAGCGCTACCGTCGATGACTTTGTCTCCAACTTTGATCACTGCGCCACCTATTAATGACGGATCACAGCTGGCAATCAATTTGATCTGACGACCGAAGTGTTGACACAGCACTTCCGTCAGGCGGGATAATTCGTCATCATTCAGGTAATGTGCGGCGACAATTTCCGCCTCAAGCTCATTACGACCTTCCAGACATAGACGATGAAATTCTTCGTGGATAAAGGATAAAATGCCAAAGCGGTTATAATCCAGCAGTAGTTCCAGAAACCGCTTTTCATAGTCTTTATGCGGAAAATCGGATGACCTGGCTTCGACACTATCCGCCATATCCTGCAGAATTTCGCAAAGTACACTTTGATTCAAATCTGACCGCACCAGCAAAGAGAGCACCGCGGGATTCTGCGATAACCCGGCTAAGGTCTCCAACCGTTCCTGCCATACGGCCTGAGACGGCTCATCCTGATAAATATAATAAAGAGCCTGTGCGTAGGGACGAGCGAGCACTGCTTCATCAGCCATGTCAAGCTGCCTTGAGCTCGCTGATCAATTCATCGATCAACTGGCGATGAGCGTCGGCGTCGATTTCCCGCTTGAGGATGCGCTCGGCTCCGGCGATAATCAACTTTGCCACATCATCGCGCAAGGCTTCGGCCGCCTGATCGCGTTCCAGTTGAATTTCCTGTTGCGCCTGACCCAGAAGCTGGGTCTTTTGCTCGTTAGCGTGCGCTGTCGCTTGTTCAATGATTTTTGAACCACTTTTAGTGGCCTGATTGATGATGTCGCTGGCTTCCGAGCGCGTCTGCGCCAATAAATGATCCGCTTCTTCTTTAGCCAGTTCGAGATCACGGCTGCCGCGTTCAGCTGCCGCCAGCCCATCAGCGATGCGCTGCTGACGCTCACTCATGGCCTGGATCAGTGGCGGCCAGACAAAACGCCGGGTAAATTCGATCAGAAGCAGGAAAGTGATGGCCTGACCCACCAGGGTAAAATTGATGCTCACCGTATCAACTCCTTTGCGCAAGTTGCATTGTGGATGAAAACGGGGTCATGTTAGTTACGAAAAGCATTACCAGATTCACATCCTTGAGGTTGATTATTCTGCATGCTCAGTTTGTATGGCGCCATTGTCTTGTAGAGACGACTCAACAGGACCGATAAATGGATTGGCAAATATAAAGAACAGCGCCAGACCGACACCGATCATGGAAACCGCATCGAGTAATCCGGCAACGAGGAACATCCGGGTTTGCAACATGCCGGCCACTTCAGGCTGACGCGCAGCGCCTTCAAGGAATTTTCCGCCCAGCATGCCAAAACCTATGGCAGTCCCTATTGCGCCGCTTGAAAGAATGATTGCTACAGCGAGTACAGTCGACTGTTGAATATTTGCTATCAATAAAGCCAGTTCCATGCTTGTTCCTTAAGATGTTAATGTTGAAAAACTTAAAAATCAGGTTTTACTGTAGTCAGTGACCATGGCTCTCGGCGTCATGAGTTGATTGCGCCATGCTAAGGTAGACGATAGAGAGCATCATGAATATAAACGCCTGCAGTGTAATGATCAGAATATGAAAAATTGCCCATGGAGCACCTAATGCCCATTGGGTCCAGAAAGGAAGCAGAGCGATCAGGATAAAAATGAGCTCGCCGGCATACATGTTTCCAAAAAGACGCAAGGAAAGGGATATCACCTTAGACAGTATTTCAACGCCATTAAGTATCAGGTTGAAAGGCATCAACCATACGCCAAACGGATGTGTAAGCAGTTCCCTGGCATAACCGCCCCAGCCCTTGTTGTATACAGAGAAGAACAACACGATGCCCATGACGGTAAGTGACATGGCAAAAGTTGTGTTCATATCGGTGGTGGGTACGACTTTCAGGTAATCAATATGAACCATGCCAGCCAGTTGAGGCAAAAGATCAACCGGCAGGAGATCCATAAGGTTCATCAGAAAAACCCAGACAAAGATGGTTAGTGATAACGGGGCAATCATCGGTGGGGCTTTTGTGGGAAAGGCTTCTTTTACTGCACCGTCGACAAACTCAACCAGCATCTCCAGAAAATTCTGTAGTTGCCCGGGTGTTGAACTGGTTGCTTTCAGCGCGATTCGACGGAAAAGCCAGCAAGCGCCGCCTCCCAATAGTATGGAAAACAGCACGGTATCGAGATGCAGAGTCCAGAATCCTTCACCAATGGTTAGATTGGTCAGATGATGCTTGATATATCCGGAACTACCTGCTTCTGCAGTCATCTTTAGTTTATTCCCCAGCTTGACGTAAAGGTTCTCGAAAAAATCTTAGTATAGTCCGCTATTTCAAATCAAATAACAGGGCTGGCCAATGCATCAATAAAACCAGGATATACCCTGCCATCACCATTAGCCACTGTTCCTTAAAGAAGTTTACGGCTATCAAAAAACAGGTGACTGTTGTGAGGATCTTAAAGCCCTCTCCGGCGTAAAAAGCGCGTAATGCTCTGCGCGGATTGTCTTTCGCAGAGGCGGCGAACACATTCATGGCAAAAACAATATCTGCCACTATGGCGATACAGCCTCCAGCCGCAACTCCGACTCCAGCTCTCAGGTCTATGGCTGATGCCAGTAGTGCCATAAGAACGCATACCACTGTCTGCATGGCACACAGACGAACGCTGATCGGCAAGGGATTTCACTTTATATCTTAAAACTGCCCTAAATTCAAAGTAGAAATATTATATACTATTATTACAAGTGGTCAACCACAATTTGGCTCTCCCGCCTTTCCATGCGTTCTATGCAAAGCTGTTATGTTCCGTATCATAGTTTTGGCTCGTGAGTTCGTCAAATCCTGCAGGTTGATGGAACTGGTTCCGCTTTCGTGCGTTGACGTGCACTCCTTCCCTGGCTTGTTATTGGGTTCAATAAATGTCATGGTCAATACGATTCTGGCATGATATTATTTGAGTATCGCTGGAGTGACTTCATTGACTATATTTGCTATTCTCGATTTTCGCCGGCGAAAATCTGGAAATCAACTTGTATTCTCGAAAGCTCATGTTGTATATCCCAATTAAAGTCTTGGTCTTTCGAGGACTTTTAGTCAAACCCCGAGATTGTGAATTCCGTAAAAGTCAAGCCGGGGCTCCGGCGCGCTGATTTTTCGTGTTTTATCGTTAGGCTGTATTTGTGGCAGAAGACAATACAGTAAGGCGCTGCGACGTTTCATGGTTCGATGGGGTAAATTCCGCAGAATAATCTTGTCTCAGGTATTTGAGATAAAGTTCCATAAATCCGGTTTTGGTACTTGACAGACCCTGGATGATCCACGACATGATGGGAAAATAATTGATGAATCCGATTTGGGAACAGTGTGTTCAGCGCCTTGAGCTGCGCTTGCCTGAAGATGAACTATCCAAATGGGTGAAGCCGTTGCAGGCGGTCGAGAAAAATAACGGTTTGCGTTTGCTTGCGCCCAACGCGATCGTTTTACAATGGGTTCAGGATAATCTGTTGGATGAGATCCGAACCATCATCAATCTTATCGATCCTCATCATGGTTCGATCCGGCTTGAAGTAGGGTCAAATAAAGAGACGGTAGCGCCGTCTTTTTTTCAGGCTAAGGATAAAGAACGTGTTTCGAGTGATAAGAAAGCGGCATATGGCCGGATCGGCGATGCTGGTTTTTCCTATAACAGGCTTAATCCCGATTTCACATTCGATAATTTTATAGAGGGCGCATCCAATCAGCTGGCTAAAGCTGCAGCGGTCCAGGTTGCCCGTGCGCTGGATGGATCATTCAATCCTCTTTTTATCTATGGCGATGTAGGGCTTGGCAAGAGCCATCTCATGCACAGCATCGGCAACAGAGTTCTCAAGAACGATGACACCATCAAGGTTTGTGCCATGAATTCCGAGGATTTTGTTTCTCACATGATCAACGCACTGCAACACAATGGTCTGGTGGCGTTCAAGCATTTTTATCGCAATCTTCAAGTTTTGCTGATCGATGATATTCAGTTCCTTGCTGGGAAAGACCGCTCTCAGGAGGAGTTTTTTCATACCTTCAACACTTTATTGGAACGGCGTCAGCAGGTTGTTTTGACCTGTGACCGTTATCCCAAGGATGTCGATGGGCTCGAAGAGCGTTTGCAATCAAGGTTTGGCTCGGGGTTGACGGTGGCTATTGAGCCCCCTGATTTTGAGACACGAATAGCTATCTTGCTCAGCAAGGCTGAGAAATTAGGGGTTAGTGTCCCCAAAGACGTGCTTTCCTTTATTGCCAAACATATCCACTCAAATGTTCGAGAATTGGAAGGAGCGCTACGCAGGATTGCTGCAACTGCGCAATTGACGGGGCAGGAGCTTACCTTGGAACTGGCGCAGAGAACCCTGCAGGATGTGATCTCAATCGCAGACAGGCAGATCAGTATCGACAACATTCAAAAAACAGTGGCGCAATATTACAACATTCGTGTAGCAGGCATTCTGTCCAGTCAGCGGCAGCGATCGCTTGCCCGCCCCCGTCAGGTGGCGATGGCTCTTTCCCGGGAGCTGACCGGCATGAGTCTTCCTGCTATCGGCAGCCATTTTGGAGGGCGCAACCATGCCACCGTCCTGCATGCCTGCCGGAAAATAGAGGAACTGAGACAATCCGATTCACATCTCGAAGAGGATTATCGAAATCTGATGCGCACATTGCAGCGCTGAAGCGTACTGTGGGTTGTCATGAACAGGGTTCAAGAGCCTGAAGGCAACAAAAAGTTATCGGTGTATGATCGGGCTGAATTGCAGTCTCAATAGACCGGCCATTTCTCGGGTTCATCAAAACCCTCATCACTCGGGGCCTGGATGTCCGTCAAAGCCAGCGGAATCCATTGTTTAATCTGTGTTTTGAAAATTCCGTAAGTATTTCGGGGTGGTTCAAATTCTGCATGACATTCACCGAAGTCAACATGGGCTGAAACGGGCGTTAATTCCGTTTTATCCGCGGGCTCACCCAGAGGTAGTTTCCCGATCCAGCGAATCACCACATCACAGCGGGTTCCGCGAATTACGCCTTTAAGTGGGGTAAATCCTTCTAGCCAGTAATATTTCTCATCCGGTACATAATAACCCGCAGTGACTTCCCCAAAGAGGTCGGGCTCAAGTGTCTTGAGATCATCAATAGATAATTGACACGGTAAAAAATGTGACATTTTGAATCCCTTTCTTAAGGAACCTGCTGATTAAGTCATGAACTCGGTTCTTGCGGCCATTATGCCCAGCTTCATTGTTGACAATCTGAACATAATGAATCGCACCTGAGCTTTGCCCAGACTTGATCAGAGGTTCC
>DEIQ01000092.1:7762-22329 GCA_002352565.1 Proteobacteria bacterium UBA2770
ACCATTGCTGATTGAACCTCAATTTTCTGGTATTTATCAGCCAAAATCAGGAACGCCAGCCCAGTAAGTCCTGATGACCGACACGGACGCTTAAACGCCTGTTCTTTAATTGCGCGAGACGAGTTGCTCGCCACAGGTTAAACCTTTTTTTATCACCTGGGAGAATCTGGTCAAGTTCCAGGCATAATTCCTTCAGCCAGTAATCCAGGATTGGGGTCTCCCGGCTTGAAAGGCGCCAGTCGCTATGCCGGGTACAGATCGTATAACCCGAACTTTGCAGTTGCCGGTGTAAAATCGTGGGCGCATGGATTCCGGCAGCTTGTCCCGTTCCTTTGTCTGTTTCCATGTTTCGATGATACAGCCGCAGAAATAGTTGATCCGCTGCATCGAATGGATAGAGTTTGACGCGACCGTCTATGGTCAGGGTTGCGAGAATGGTTGGACGACCTGCTTCAACCAGAGAGCGGCAGAAATGCGTAATCCATTCAGGGCTGGCAAGATCAAACCAGGCGGATGCGGCTATTCCATCCGGTTTGATGTGCTTCAAGTGATGATAGAGATCTCCGTTTCCGATGGCCAGATCCATTTCTTGCAGATGAAGTGTGATACGACAGTGAAGGGTTTCAATTTGGAAGCCATGGCCGGAGGGCGCGATGGAAACCGCAAGGTTCTGCAGGCGCTCAGGTATTTGCGCCAGCAATACAGCGTCTCGATCCCAGGCGAACCATTCCAGATTGCCGCGCAGAAATGGCAGCATGGCGCGCAGTAGTGCCCCATTACCTGCGGCGAGTTCAATTACCCGTGCGCGCTGAGGAAGCAGCTCGGCCCAGCGGCGACATAAATCCAATCGGCGCGCTGATCGGTCTACAGATTCGCGCATTTCCAGCCAGTTGCTGGTGAAAGCGGATCGCTGGAATGCTTTCCTGTCCTTCATTTGCCAATATTCAGAATTGCGCACGCAAAATGGGAAACGGCTTCTTCCCAGGTCGGAGCACGTCCCTGATAATGAGCCGCCCGACGTTGCATTCTGGCTAATTCCTTTTGATCTTTCATCAGGGACTCAAGGGCAACGCGTAATGCAGGTATATCGCCGGGGGGCAATAAACGCCCGCCCGGTGCGGTTTGGGGGATGGCACCAGCGGTGGTGCTGATGATGGGAAGCCCGCACTGGGTTGCTTCCGCGAGTGCCATTCCATAACCTTCGTGCCGGGATGGCAGGATGAATAGATCGGCATGTCGATAAGCCTGGCGCAAAACATTCTTATCTGCAATGCCGATCCAGTGAATGCGCTGGTTGAGCCTGGAGCGCTGGATTCGCGCGCACAAGCGGTGAAAATAAGCTGGATCGCGAGAGGTATCGCCTATGATCCGCAGTTTCCAGGGATACTGATGAAGGTCTGACAGGGCTTCTATGAGTTCCAGATAGCCTTTGCGCGGGACGATATTGCCGACACTGAGCATTTGCAATGGCTTGCTTCGTCTCCGGAAGCGTGAGCGTGGGGTATCAAATGCTACGCCGGGAAGAATGATCCCGGGGCGGGCGGTAAGTTTCAGGTTTTTCTGGATATCATCGGCGGTGAAAGGACTGGTGCATAGGATCATCTCGGCATGTGAAAGCGCTTCCCGTTCGAGCACATCGAGTTGTTGTATGATTGGTTCTGGAAGTCCGGTTTCATGAACAAGCCGATGATGCACCAATGCAATGATCGGGCTATCAAAGCGCTGTGAAGCCAGCATGGGGGCGAAAGCAGGCAGTGCCAATCCATCAATGACGAGAGGCTCTGATTTGATGTACATGAGCAGGTTTTCGGCGGCAGTGAAGGCTTCGGCATCCGGAGGGATAAAACAGCCTTCGAGTTCATGACAACGGATCGAATGCCCCGTTTGCTTTAGTCCTTCAATAATATGTTGGTCATAGAGGTTGCCACCGCTGATCGGTTGTAATGAACCGGCAAGTGCCCAATGGGTCGTCATCAAAGCGGGCCACGATACCCTGCCCATGCCCGGCTCGATTCCCGAAGCAAGACGGATATTTCATTGATACGCCGTGGCATGTCAGTACCGAAGCGATTCTGGCGGATCAAGGCGCTTGTTTGTTGATGAACGCGGAAAGCCAGAATCTCGGTGGTGCTGTTTTCTCTGGAAAAATCGGCTAGATCATCCAGGTTCTGCAGATTCCATGGTGCAAGTATTTCCTTGAGCAGTACCGAGAGCATTCCGATATCCGCGACGATTCCATCGGCGCTCAGCTGCTGGCAGTGCAGGGTCAGTTCCACTTCATACGTAGCGCCATGCAGACGCTGCGCCGGGCCAAAAACATCTCCGCGCAGGCTGTGGGCGATCATCACGGGTTCGGTAACGGTCAGGCTGTACATTCATTATCCTGCTTGAACATGGGTAAAGAAGGTTGATGTCAATATTCGATGATCTGACATAATAGCTTATTCTCCGGGTCGCAGGCATATTTGAGAGCCTGCGGCGCTTCGGCAAATGGGATGCCGGGCTCGAGCAAGACATCAAGACGCGGATCGTTCAGCAGAGAAAGTGCCAGCGCCATGCGTTGTGTGTGATTGCGCCGACCTCGCATAGTGCTGGATACTTGCCCGACCTGCGAAGATATCAGCTGCAATCTCCGGCTGTGAAAAGCCTTTCCCAGCGGCAGAGTGATTGACGTATCGCCAAACCAGCTGACTTCGATCACACGCCCTTCAAAAGCCGCGAGTTCTAATGCGAGTTTCAAGCCGGACTCTGTACCACTGGCATGCAGGATCAGTTCTGAATTCCCGAGCGCCGCATCGGGTTGGTGAAATGTACACCCCAATCGTTGCGCAAGCACTGCGCGATCGGGATGGATGTCGATGAGATCAACCTCGGTTCCGGGTATGGTTGCGGCCAGTGATGCGATCAGGCAACCCAGAACGCCGGCGCCGATCACAGTGATACGCTCGCCGATATGGGGCGAGGCATCCCATAGTACATTGAGGGCGGTTTCCATGTTGGCGGCCAGAGCTGCTCGCTGCAAAGGCAGCACCGATGGGATTCGGTGGGCTGCGCTGACCGGGATGCAAAAAAGATCCTGATGGGGGTGTAAGGTGAAGATGGATGCTCCGAGCCACGATTCATCACCGGAAACGACTTCCCCGACCATACTGTAGCCATATTGAACGGGAAATGGAAAGTCGCCTTTTTGAAACGGACAGCGCATGCGACCATATTCCGACTCGGGAATGCGCCCCTGGTAAACCAGTTTTTCCGTGCCGCGACTGATGGCACTGTAGCGAGCGCGTATGCACAGCTCGTTTTTTTTTGGCTCAGCAAGCTTCGTGCTGCGAAGAGTTGCGCTATAGGGTGCTTCTATCCACAGAGCGGTGCACTCAGTCACAGGAAAGATCACAATCGAACATGATATCCTCACCCTGCTTGAAATGGCGGGCATGTAAGCGCCGGGCTTCATCAAGTGTGTCAATCACTGGAAGATTGATGCTGCGGCGTCCTGATCCCAGAATCACAGGTGCAACAGTGATCTGTAGTCGATCAAGCATATCTTGCTCAAGAAACCGCGAAACCGTGATACCACCACCTTCAACGAACAAACGCGTAATTCCCCGCTTTTTTAAAAGACACAGGGCTGATTTGAGGTCGATCCCACGACTTCCACGTGGGAAGCCAAGATGTCGGGTCGAGACACTTTGGTCACTGATAGCATCTTGCGCTGATAATATCCACAACGGTGAAACACCATCGGTGAACATTCGGTATTGATCAGTCAGGCGCGCTTCCGTATCCAGCACTATGCGGATAGGTTGAGGGCCAGGGATTCTTCGAACGGTGAGTCGAGGATCGTCACGGGCAACGGTGCCAGCGCCCACCAGAACCGCATCGCAAAGGGCGCGCAGGCGATGCAGGTGGTCGAGATTGGCCGGCCCGGTGATATAGCATGAATCCCCGCTGTTAGTGGCGATGCGCCCGTCGAGGCTTTGTCCGAGGTGCGCGATGACATAAGGCCTGTCAGGCGATTGCCCCATTACAACCGGCCAGTACAGACTCAGCATTTGCCGATCTTCTGTCGTCCAGGCTATGGAAGATTCGACAATGCAGCCGTTGCGGATACGTGTCCATGCCGGAATGGAATGGATATGGATGAGCCACGTCTGATTCTGTTGCTCAACCGTTATGCCTGAGGATATTCCGGGTTCGTGATAAAATGCTTTTAAGGCGAGCAGCAAGCACCACATATTGCAATGTTCTTCAGGCGAATCTTGCGTGGATGTCAGGTATTTCATTGTCGATCTTTAAGGATAATTATATATAATTGTGCTATTGGTCGGATACTTGAATATCCCGGGTATGGGAATAACGCAGCTTTGTTCTCAAATAGTTTGCGCTAAAATATTGGTGTATGGAGACGCGTGATTAATACTTAAGGAGCCTCTGATCAAGTCTGGACGAAGGTGATTGTAGTTCATTATGTTCAGATTCGAGGCGTAAATTGCACGCAACAGCCCAGTCTATTGCGCAGATTGTCAACAATAAAGCCGGGCATAAGGGACGCAAGTTACGAGTTCATGACTTGTTCAGAGTCTCCATGAGTAGGATTCAGATGCATTATTTCCTATAATTATAGGGGTCGTGCGAACTATAGCAATGCTATGCTGACTTTATGGCTTGGCTGGAACCAGTGCGATAGCTCATTGTGATGTGTGAACATTTATTCAATTGAAAACTCAGCAGAGTGCGCATGATCGAGGTATCGATAGACTTGATCATGCATAGCAGTTCTTCATTTAGCATCTTGTGATGCTATGCTGGGACATGGAGATTTAATAATGCAACAAGATTCCAGGGGGTTTTCATCTTCACGGAAGCCCTATCCTGCTCTTGGCGATGACGTGGCGTTGGAACGATGCATCTATGAATTACGTCGTGGGCGTCCGGTGGCTTTGTGCGATCATGGTAACACATGGTTGATCATGGCGGCTGAAGTTTTCAGCGCAGAGGGTGTCAGCACTTTGGCGGATTGGGCTGAAGCAGAGCCGTTTCTCATCATTAGCAGACAATTGGCATTTTTTCATGGTTTACAGGTCGAGAGCGATGACGATATTCTGATTTACTCGTTATCGCACCTCGATGCAGACGGTTTCTTCGACATTCTGGGTATCGCGCGCCATTTGCACAATGTCAGCATGGAGTCCCTCGGGGGAGATAGCAATCATAAAAATGGGGCGAAAGCGGTTGCTCTTGTAAAAACAGCCGAATTACTTCCGGCAGCCATCATGATCCCGTGTCGAAAGCGCCCCGACGAGTTGGCGAGCATTCAGTGGCAGCAGGTCAGGAATATTCTTGAGGGAGCGGGCATTGAACCATGCGCTGTTCAGGCTCGTGTGCCCATGGAGGCCGGTGACGCTCAGGTTCTGGCTTTTCGTTCTCATTGGCCAGGGCGGGATCATTTGGCTGTTATCGTGGGTCAACCTGATTTCTCCGGGTCTGTTTTGGTTCGGATGCATTCGGAATGTTTTACCGGGGATTTGCTCGGCAGCCTCCGTTGCGATTGTGGTGAACAGTTGCGGGGATCTATTGCGGTGATTGAACGTGAGGGCGGCGGGATCCTTTTGTATCTTTCACAGGAAGGTCGGGGCATCGGACTGATCAACAAGCTGAAGGCTTATAACATTCAGGATCGCGGCATTGATACTGTGGATGCTAACGTGGCTCTCGGATTCCGTCCGGATGAGCGCAATTATTCTGTAGGCGCTGCCATATTGCGTCATATCGGGGTCGATGCGGTGCGCTTGTTGACCAATAATCCGTTAAAGGTGACCGCTTTGCGGGAGTCCGGCATCAATATCGTTGAACGCGTGCCTCATCGCTTCGCTGCCAATGAGCATAATGCCGGTTATTTATCCGCCAAAGCGAAAAAAGCCGGTCACTGGCTTTGAGTGGGCTGTCAGCTTGTTTTCAGAGTATTTCCTTTTGCGTTTATAATATAAACAGGGTACAGCATCGCTGTCCCGAGAGTTTGGGAAACGGATATTAATGCTGCTAAACATTGAGGATGACAGTTTGAATATCCTGTTGGCCATAAACGTACGAATATAAGGAGAGCCAAATGGCAAAGGGCCAATCTTTGCAGGAGCCGTTCCTGAACGCTTTGCGTAAGGAAAAAATTCCTGTTTCTATTTATCTGGTTAATGGAATCAAGTTGCAGGGCCAGATAGAATCATTTGATCAGTTTGTGATTGTTTTGCGCAGCAATATGAACCAAATGATATATAAACATGCGATTTCGACCATTGTGCCTGGTCGTGCATTTCGCATTGATATCTCGCGCAAAAGCAATGATCCAAAAGACGATGGATGGGATGATGACGACGATGATGATGTTCTGGAAGAATGAGTGATAAGCAATATTCCGACATTGCATCCGGGTTAAACGATGTGGTGCTGGTGCATCCACATAAGAGTCCGGAGACGTCGGCGGTGCATGAGTTCATAAGCCTTGCACGTGCAGCCGGGGCCAATCCGGTGGCACAGCTTTTTGCACCGCTCAGAGAGTTCAATCCCCGTACGCTTATCGGAGCGGGGAAACTTGAGGATTTGAAAGATGCCGTATGCCAATATGGCGTGGATCTGGTCTTCATTGATCATGCGCTGTCTCCGATTCAGGAGCGCAATTTGCAGAATGAACTTGGATGTCGAGTGCTGGACCGAACAGGCTTGATCCTTGATGTTTTTGCCTGCCGGGCTCGCTCCTTTGAAGGGAAATTACAGGTCGAACTCGCTCAAATGCGCCATCTTTCAACGCGTCTGGTGCGGGGCTGGACTCACCTTGAAAGGCAAAAGGGGGGCATCGGTCTGCGCGGTCCGGGCGAAACCCAGTTGGAAACAGATCGACGTCTGGTTCAGAAACGCATCCGGGTTCTGAAAGATCGGCTTGATAAACTTGAGAGGCAACGCCATCAGCAAAAACAGTCCAGACGTAGAAACCAACACCCCGTTGTGGCATTGGTTGGCTATACCAATGCTGGAAAATCGACGCTGTTTAACGCATTGACAGGATTGGATCGGGCTTATGTGGCGGATCAGCTTTTCGCGACCCTTGATACTATGGTGCGTGCCATAAAACTTCATGGTGGCGCATCGGTGCTTTTGAGCGATACGGTGGGGTTTATCCATGGATTGCCACATGATCTTGTAGCAGCTTTCCATGCTACCCTTGAGGAAGTTCGGGATGCGGATCTTTTACTGCATGTCGTTGATGTCAGTGATTCCGAATTCTGGGATCATATTGAGGATGTTAATACGGTTCTGGAACAGATCGGCGCATCGAAACAACGGCTGCTGGTGTTCAACAAGGTCGATCAGCTTTCTTCGATCCCCCGGGCCAAAGATCCTGCCTCGCCCTGTGTTGTGCCATCCGGGATCTATGTATCCGCTCGGGATGGCTGGGGAATGCACGAACTGGAGCAAGAGATCCAGCGGCGACTATGTGGCAGCGCGGTGGTATGTCGTGTCCATCTGGGTTTGGATCAGGGCGCTTTGCGTTCACATATTTATCACAGCGGGAAGGTTCTGAGTGATCACCCTGTCGATGATGGCTGGGATATGCAGGTTGAGCTTATGCCAAAGCTTTTCCAGCAATTGAATGAACAGCATGTTTTGGGTTAATGTTTGCTCTCTGTGTTCTGGCGTGACCGCGTGCTTTTTGGTAACAACGATGTTTTAATGGAACTTGTAAAGAGTTGATATGGCAAGCTTCGCAGATATGTGAGCATCATGTCATGATTATGAAAATAAACTAAACAGGTAAAAAGCTTATGGTTTGGAAAGAACCTGGCAATGGCCATGATCCTTGGGGAAAGCGGAAGCCTGATAGAGGACAATTCGCCGAGTTGACCGAGTGGCTTAAAAAATTGCAGCGGCAGTGGAACGGTGGAGAGCCATCTCCTAAAGGTCCCGGCAATAACAATGCAGCCATCAATATGTTGATCGCCGGATCGGTTATCATATTGGCGCTGGTATGGGTCGCCTCGGGCATTTATATCGTGCAGACTGGCGATAAGGCAGTGGTGTTCCGGTTTGGAGCGTATCAACGAACCATGACTCCCGGCCCCCACTGGCATGTGCCTTTCCCGGTAGAGCGCGTTGAATTCATTAAGGTTGATCGTATCAGGGTGACTAATGAAACCGGTACGATGATTACCGCGGATGAGAATATCATCGAGGTGGAGTGGGCCATACAGTATCGGGTTCTTGATGTGGCGGATTACCTTTTTAATTTGCAACAGCCTGATGCAACGCTTAAGGATGTCGGTAGTGCTGCCATTCGTGAAGTGATTGGTCAGGCGAAAATGGATTTTGTTCTCGGAGAGGGTCGTAGTGAAGTGGCCACTATGACACAGGAAATCCTGCAGACTGTGCTTGATCAATATAACAGTGGTTTAATGGTGACCGCGGTCAATCTTCAGGATGCGCAGCCTCCATCTGAAGTTCAGAATGCCTTTGAGGATGCCGTCATGGCTCGGGAAGATGAAGTGCGGCTGCGCAATGAGGCGACGGCCTATGCCAACGATGTGATTCCAAAAGCCAGGGGGCATGCGGCCCGTCTGATGGAAAAAGCGCAGGGATACCGGCAACAGGTTATTTCCGGCGCGGAAGGTGAAACAGCCCGTTTCATGGCCATTTATCAAGCCTATGAAGCCTCACCCGAAGTGCTTAAAAAGAGGTTGTTTCTGGATATGATCGAATCGGTGCTTTCATCTGGATCCAAGACTATGTTGGATCTTGGATCATCAGGTAATACGCATATATTGGCCCCGGCTCAAGGGGGGAAAGGGCAGAACAATAATGCTTGGGTTCTTATGCCTGAAGTTCACCAGCAAGGTGACGTCGGCAGCCAAATTCCGCTTCCCGAAGAGCAATAGGAGGTCATTATGTCGGGCAGACAGGCCATGGTCGGTTTTATATTAATCATTTTAGCGCTTTTTTATAGCAGCCTGTTTACGGTTGACCAGCGTTTCGGTGCGATTCTTTTCCAGTTGGGAGAAGTAAAGGAGGATCATCTTAAGCCGGGGCTTCACTTCAAGATACCAATGGTCCAGAATGTGCGCTGGTTCGACCGGCGTATTCAGACGCTTGACGCTCCGCCTGCCAGGCTCCTGACTTATGAAAAAAAACATGTGCTGGTGGATGCGTTTGTTAAATGGCGCATTGAGGATATGGAGCGCTTTTATCGTTCTACCGGCGGTGGGACGGCAGATGCTACTCTGCGCCTGGGGCAAATCATCAAGGATGGGCTGCGCAATGAATTCGGAAAACGCACAATACAGGAGGCTGTCTCCGAGCAGCGGGTGGAAATCATGGCTTCATTGACCGGGAAAGCCGGTGCCAAGGCGGATTCTTTGGGTATTGAAGTGCTGGATGTGCGCATTAAACGCATTGATCTGCCGGAAGGGGTGAGTGAATCGGTATTCCGTCGCATGGAAGCGGAACGGAAAAGCATTGCCAAACAGTTGCGCGCCGAAGGTAGTGAAGCCAGTGAAATAATCCGCGCTCAGGCAGATCGAGAGAATGAAGTTCTGTTGGCCAAAGCGTTCAGTGAGGCAGAAAGTATTCGCGCCGAGGGTGATGCCTTGGCATCAGATATTTATGCGCGGGCTTATAGTCAGTCGCCGGAGTTTTTCGATTTTTATCAAAGGATTAAGGTTTATAAGGAAAGTTTTCTGAAAGGGGATAATCATTTCCTGATTGATGCGCAAGGTTTGCTTGTTGATTTTGACTCCATTCTGGAAGGGTCTGGTCGCGGAATTAAGAGCGGCGAATGAGCGCAACATCATTGCCTGCTTCGACTGAAGATTTATGGCTTCTTCCCGATGGGTTTGATGAGTGCATGCCTGAGGAAGCCGCAAGAATCGAGCAGTTGCGCCGTCAGTCCCTGGATTTGGCGGATAAATGGGGTTACGACCATATTATGCCGCCATTGGTCGAATTTATGGACTCTCTACTTATTGGAACCGGCGCGGATCTGGATTTGCGCACTTTCCGTCTGATCGATCAGGCGAGTGGTCGCGTTATGGGGGTCAGGGCGGATATATCACCTCAGATTGCACGTTTTGACGCCTATCAAGCTCGCATATGTATGGATATGCCAGCTCGTTATTGCTATGCCGACAGCGTTCTTTTCGCCAATAATGAAGGGCGGGGATCACGGAGCCCGCTTCAATTCGGAGCTGAACTGTTTGGTTGTGCTTCACTGACCAGCGATCTGGAAATTCTGCATTTGATGCTTGAGGTACTTGAGCTCGCGGGCGTGGCTGATACGCATCTCTCTCTTGGGCATGTGGATGTTTTCCGCGCTCTGGTGGATCAAAGCAACTTATCCATGGCTGAAGAGCGGGAATTGTTCACGCTGGTTCAGCACAAGGATCAACCACAACTGGAAGATTATTTGTCGCGACTGAATATCGCCAGCGAAAACAAATGGATGCTGACAGCTTTGCCGGATTTGAATGGAGACCCGGATATTCTCTCGCATGCCCGATCGGTCTTAAGCCCAGCAGGGTCAAGAATCCAAGGGGCTGTCGATTATCTGGAAAACATAGCCATGAAATTGCGTGAACGAACCCCGAACCTGCCCATACATGTCGATTTGGCGGAATTGCGGGGTTACAGTTATCACACGGGGATTGTTTTTTCCGCATTTCTGCCCGGACATGGGTGGGATATCGCCCGGGGTGGTCGTTATGACGGGGTTGGGGTGGCCTATGGTCTCAATCGACCCGCGACCGGCTTCAGCATCGATTTGAAAACTATTGTTCAATTGTTGGTGCCAGGAGAAACGGTTGCAAGCAGAGAATCTATCTTTGCGCCGGTACCTGTTGATGATATCGAAGGACGTCTTCTGATCGCTCAATTACGCCAGCAGGGAAAACGCGTGATTCTGGCTTTGTCAGATCAGGTTTTACCCTATGAGATCAGGGACTGTACTCATATTATGGAGCGCGATGATGCCGGGCATTGGAAAGTAGTTCGATGGCAAACTTAATCAAATGGAATGACCGTGGGTAAAAATATTATTGTCGTTGGCGCCCAGTGGGGAGATGAAGGCAAAGGGAAAGTCGTTGACATGCTGACCGAAGACGCTATTGCTGTGGTGCGTTTTCAAGGCGGTCACAATGCTGGGCATACCTTGGTCGTATCCGGGAAAACCGTGGTGCTGCATTTGATACCTTCGGGTATTCTGCACAAAGGCGTCTATTGTCTCATAGGTAATGGAACGGTGGTGGCGCCCGATGCTCTGGTGGAAGAAATACACGGGTTGGAACAGCAAGGGATTGAAGTCAGAAGCCGTTTGGCGATTAGTTCAGGTTGTGCAATCGTACTGCCCAGCCACCAAATGCTGGACAAAATGCGCGAGTTGGCGCTGGGTCGCAATGCTATCGGTACTACGGTTCGTGGTATCGGCCCGACCTATGAAGATAAGGCAGCGCGCCGTGGATTGCGCTTAAGCCTCTTGAGAAACCCTGAGGCCTTGCGCAGTCAGCTGGAAGCGATTCTGGATGCACATAACTTCATGCTGGAGCATTGTTACGGGGCAAAGCGATTTGATGTGGATTCGGTATTCGATATGCTCCTCTCGTATGTAGAAGACCTGACCCCGATGCTGGCGGATATTCCGAATTTGCTGGGCAGGTACCGACAGAACGAAAAGCATGTGGTTTTTGAAGGTGCGCAGGGCTGCCTGCTTGATTTGGATCATGGAACCTATCCTTATGTGACTTCTTCCAATACGGTGGCTGGATATGCCTCGGTAGGAACGGGAATCGGGCCGCGAGAATTTGATGAAGTCCTTGGGATTGCCAAGGCTTATACGACCCGTGTTGGGGCAGGACCGTTCCCCACTGAACTTCATGATGATGCCGGTGATTTGTTATTCCGCCATGGTGGAGAACTTGGCGCGGTTACAGGAAGACGCAGACGCTGTGGCTGGTTGGATATACCCGCTTTGAAAAAAACGGCAAGGAACAACAGTATGAGCATGCTTGCCATAACCAAACTCGATGTGCTTGACCATTTTGATACCATTCCGATATGCATCGGCTATCGCTGCGGCGATGATTTGCTCGATGAAGCGCCGGAGGATAGTTTGTTATGGCCAGAATGTGAACCGGTCTATGAAACGCTGCCTGGCTGGAAAAGCTCTACGCGCGGCGTTGACAGGATTGAAAGCCTGCCCTACGCTGCTCGTTGTTATCTGGAGAAGATAGAAGAGATCATCGGAGTTCCCATTGTGCTTGTATCCACGGGTCCTGAACGTGAGGCTAGTATTTTGCTAGGCAACTGGCTTTGATCGGGTTGGTCTATCAACTTGAATGTGGTCTTGGGGGTTATGCTTCGGGTTCATTGTGTGCGCAGAACCCGGCAGCCTGCTGATTCCCTTCCTTTGAGAATATGATGGCGATATCATTGGCGTTACGCTGTTTATTATGCAATACAGCGGCGGCAAGATCCAATATCGTAGTTACTCTCATGGGAATACGCAGATCCGCTAAGCGGATCTGCGTATTAACCAGAATGTTGTGGTGATTACTTGATCAGCAGGAATAGCGTCCCCCGACCGCGATGAATACGCAAAAGCAGGGTTTTGCTGTTGCTATTGACGTGACGTTGAAAATCCTCAAGCGATTCCACCTCGTGTCGGTTGACGGATGAAATGACATCTCCAGGGCTTAGTCCAGTAAGAGATGCCGGGCTACCGGGTTCGATATGAGCCACATAAATCCCTTTTACCTGACTCTGCCATGGGGAGGATGAGGGAATATCGGTCAACGCCGCTCCTTCGAGCTTCGGATGTATGGACTGTTTTTCCTCAAGGGCGCTTTGTGATGCTTTTTGCAATTTGGCTGCAATGTTTTTCTTTTTGCCATCACGCCAAATTTCGAGTTCTATCTCATCACCAATTCTTTTAAGACCGACTTGATTGCGCAGTTCCATGGCGCTGCTGACAGGATGTTTGTCGATAGAGGTAATGATATCTTCGACTTTGATGCCGACTTTATCCGCCGCTGAATTCTCTACCACTTGCGTAACGATCACGCCTCCCTGAATGGGCTTGGGAACATCCAGCGCCTTGGCCAGATCGGGCGTCAGATCTTGAATGATTACGCCCAACTGACCCCGCCTGACCTCACCGAATTCCACCAGTTGGCCGATGATACTGCGTGCGATGCTTGTTGGAACGGCAAAGCCTATGCCGATGTTGCCGCCGCTCTGAGAGAGTATGGCGCTGTTGACTCCTACCAGTTCACCCGATAGATTCACCAGAGCACCACCGGAGTTGCCCGGATTGATCGAGGCATCCGTCTGGATGAAACCCTGATAGGCATCTACGTCGGATCCGATATTGGAGCGCCCCAGCGCGCTGACAATGCCTGACGTAACGGTATGACGCAAGCCGAAAGGATTGCCAATGGCGACAACGAAATCACCGACACGGAGTTTATCCGAATCACCCATGGGCAATGCGGTGAGATGATCCGCATTGATGCTTAATACCGCCAGATCGGTTAGTTTATCCATGCCGACCACTTTGGCTTTGACTTCACGTTCATCATAAAGCGTTACCGTGATATTTTCAGTATTCTCGATGACATGATAGTTGGTCAGAATATAGCCCTGCTCCGCGTTAATGATAACCCCTGATCCAAGGCTCCTGACTTCGCGGCGTTGGGGCATTTCGGGAAAGCCGAAGAAATGACGAAAAAAAGGATCGTTGAAAAATGGGCTTTCCATCAATGGATTTTCCATGGCTTGAGTCTTTCCACTGGCCGAAATATTCACCACTGCGGGTAGAATGCCTTCAAGCATAGGTGCCAGCGATGGAATCTGGCTCCGTGCTTCGTTTGGATGGGTCGGCAGGGGTATGGCGGACCATGCAGGAAAGGCAAAAGACAAAATGGTTAATATCATGGTGCCGACGGTCGACTTTGCGATATGCATTCTTTTTCTCCAGAGTTATGGGTTGCACGAATGATAGCGAACTGTACAGCATTACTCAACTCATGTGCAAACGGGTATAAAAGCGATGTAGTCAGCGCGGTGGGACAACGCGAGGTTGCCGGGAACCAAGCAAATTTTGCCATTTCATTATAGCCATAATTATTCAGGTTGCGGGAGGATAAACCTGGATATAGATGCATGTTGCTGCATGTTTAGGGGTCCTCTGATCGATTCATGAACCCGGTTCTTGCGACCCTCACGCCCATTTGGGGTTGACAATCTTCGCAATAGCTTGCTATTACGTTCGATAAACGCCTCGGATCTGAACATAATAAACCACAATCATCTTCGTTCAGAATTAATCAGAAGTTTCTGAGATAACTCAGACATAAATGTCATATTTATGAGATATTTGCCTTATATAATGATTTATGTTTTTTAAGTTGCCACCGAGCAAGTAAGCAGGGAAAAAGCAAATGTGGTATCTGATCGCACGCTTATCGAGAAAACGCACTGGAGAATGCGCTGAAACCTAAGGAACCTCTGATCCATTCATGAACCCGGTGCCTGCG
>DEIQ01000018.1 GCA_002352565.1 Proteobacteria bacterium UBA2770
CGTGAATTATGCCGCTAATAATCCGTCGGTCATCTTCGCGCGGGACGCCACGGCAAGCTGGAAAGTAAGGGCGGATACGGTTTATCTGGTCTTGGCTTAAGTAATACAATTGTGACCCCTCAAAGTGAGAAAAACACTATTGAATCATATTTGCACCAGCCGCGGAATCCTCAAACACCAAAGAACCCATAATGCATTTTATAGGTCCTGAGCCTAAAGACACAGGGAGAAAACAAACACTGATGGCAGTCTTCAATGTGTTTGAATTAACATAAATGCACACGGAACTTTCCCCTCCGCCTCAGCTTTGGGGCAAGCGAATTTTAACGTGCAGGGAATTTACCAGCGATTCTACGTAAGCCTGAATTTCCCATTCCGCCAGGCTAGAGCGCAGAGCCTGTTGCTGTGCCTGCAGCATGTTTTCATCTTGCAAGGGAGTCCCTGCCTGTACTTCGAGCAACAAGCCTACCAAGGCATCGCCGTTGTTTAATTGCAGGGAAAATGGTTTAACTTCTCCCTGTTGAGGAGGATCTTCAGAGAAAATTGCCTGGATGATCTCGGCATTCGTGCGATCAGCTGACTGGCGCGTATATAATTCGGGAGCATGCCATTGCGCAGTTGAATCGGCATCGACGAAATGCTGCAGTCCTTCCAGGCTTAATGATATTTCGCTTATCTCTTGAATCCACGCTTCACGCTTGTCCATGGCTACTTTGCGTGCGCGTTCATCCTTGATGATTTCGATGATCTCGCCTTTGGCTTCGTCAAAAGACATAGGCTCAGGCGGAAGTTGATCGACGATGCGCAATACCACCCAACGGTTATCGCTTAACTTAATAGGCTTGCTATTATAGTCTTGATCATGAAACCCGGGTTCGCGGATCGTCTGATATACCTCGGGATAAGATAAGAGTCCCTCACCTTTTTCTTCGACCGAAAGCCAACCAGTGGTCTTGATATCCAGGTCAAAGGTTTCCGAGATGGGTTTCAAGCTTTCAGGTTCATCAAAAGCGATCTGTTCCATGCGCTCGATCCATTCAGACAACTGCGCATTTGCTTGCTGCTCAATACTCTGAGCGCGCAGTTCTTCACGCGCCTCTTCATAGCTTTGGATCTGCGCCGGTTCTATGTCCTGAACCAGGAATAAATGTTTCCCGTAACGAGAAGCCAGTGGTTCGCTGATTTTGCCCTTCAGTAAGGCAAAAACCGGGTTCGCCAGTTCTTCAACCAGTGAGTCCTGAGTCAGCCAGCCAAGGTCACCACCCTGACCAGATGAGCCGGAATCATCGGAATATTCTTCGGCAAGGCTGGCGAAATTAGCACCATCATGTATTTGATTGCGTATTTTTTCCAATAGCTCGACGGCTTGTTTTTCGTTGTTTTTTGTACCTTCCCGTATAAGAATATGAGCCAATTTGCGTCGTTCCGGTTGCTGGTAACGTCGTTTATTTTCTTCATATCGCTGTTGTAATTCTTCCTCTGTGGGCTTGATATTATGCGCCAGCTGATCCGGTGTCAGCTCCACATATTTCAATTTCACTTTTTCAGGCTTTTGAAATTTTTCCTGGTAGCGTTCAAAATAATTCTGCGCTTCCTGCGAAGTAATGTTCAGAGCGTTTTTTATTTTTTCATACGATATAATGGCATAGGCTGCTTGGCGTTTCTGAAAAGTGATCGACCAGAAACGACTAATCTGATCATCGGTCAGAACAACGGTGTCGCGTATTGCACGCTCAAGTTGCTCTACCAGTAATGCTTCGCGCATGATGTTTTCAAATTCCGGGATACTCCAACCCTGGGTTTCCACGGAACTATGGTAACTTTGCAGGGAAAAGCCCTGGTCATCCTGAAATGCCTCGATTGCCGCAATTTCGCTGGCCAGCTTTTCATCGGTAACTACCAGTCCCACTTCTTCTACATGCTGAATCAAAGCCTTTTCCTGCACGAGTCTGTGCAGCGCCTGCCGACGAAGAATATTTTCCGGAATTATTTCCTGATTAAAAGAATCGCCAAAAATCTGGCGGAATTCCTGACGCGCCCGTTCCACAGCCCCGGCCAGGTCGTGGGCGCGAATGTGGGAATGACCGACCGTAGCAACAACCGGATTGCCTGTTCCGCCGAAGTACTGCTGAACGCCCCATAGAGCGAAAGGCACGGCGATAAAGAATACCACTGCAACAGTAACCCAGCTTTTGGCGCGGTCATTTATGGATTGAAGTATCATTATAATCCAAAGAATTTAATGGTTGTTTTACCATTCTCTTCATGGGTGGATGACAGAGAACGATTGAGAAAAACGGTTGGTCAACCTGAAGATGATATGGTGCAGGCTTCACTTGAAGTTGGCGATGAGCACGGTTTCCATTGTTTCACATACGGAAAAATTCGAACTATTTTTTGCAGTCCTATTGACTGAAAAGATTTTGGTGAAACAATTCCATGTCAATGAAAAAACGAAACATCGCGAGCATAATGGCGGAGTGGACGGGATTCGAACCCGCGACCCCCGGCGTGACAGGCCGGTATTCTAACCAGCTGAACTACCACTCCGCAGACATTACCTCAATGGTGGGTGCTGAGGGATTTGAACCCCCGACATTCGCCTTGTAAGGGCGACGCTCTTCCAACTGAGCTAAGCACCCGACCGGTCAAATTCCTATTGTACCGCATCTTTCAATTTTTTCCCAGCCTTGAAAGCAGGAATTTTACTGGCCTTGATTGGGATGGATTCTCCAGTTTGCGGATTGCGTCCCTCTCTGGCTGCACGTTCCCGCACCACAAAAGTCCCAAATCCTACGAGAACTATGGAATCTCCTGACTGTAATTGCTGAGTCACTGTTTTGATAAAGGCGTCGAGCATTCGGTTGGCATCAACCTTACTGACACCTGCTTCGGTGGCAATGTTATCGACCAATTGTGTTTTATTCATGATTAAACTCCCCTTGTAGAGACCGGTATTAATAGTTCTGAGCTACAACCTGTGCAGCATCCTGATTTTATCATCATCCCGTGCTGAATCCTATGAGCTATACCATGAAGCGCTATTGTGTGTGCACGCATGCTATTAATCAAGCTTTACGCTATTATCAACAATAATTTCGCGCTCTTAATCCGCTATAAACCAGGATATTTCAGGATAGCATGTTCCCTTTCAATCCGGTATGGTGTATTCCCAAAGAATTCAGGAGAAACAGGATCGCCTGGACCCTCTCGATCAGGATAATGAATCTCCGCGGACTGGGACCGGCAAACAATTTTTTCGGCATGCCTTAATGATTTCATGCCTGATGGCGAATGACTAAGGAACCTCTAATCAAGTCTGAGCAAAGCTCAGGCACGATTCCTTAATGTTCAGATTCGAGACGCAAATCGTGCAGTATAGCAGGGCTATTGCGAAGATTGTCAACAAAGAAGTTGGACATAATGAGAAATGAACCCCATCACTGACACACTGAATCAGTTTTTATAAGTGATATTCCTGAATCTGTTTCAAGCTGCTAAAGGCAGTTCCGAAGATAAGTCATAATATATCTGATCTGGCGTCATTCTGCCCAAGCTGGCGTGCCGCCTGTCCTGATTATAGAAGTTCAGCCACTCTCAATACTCTGCTGTGCATGGGCAACCGTGTTGTAGGCCTTAAGATACACTTCCTCGTATTTCAGGCTACACCAGAGGCGCTCGATAAACACATTGTCCATCCAGCGTCCCTTGCCATCCATGCTGATTTGAATGCCATGCGCCTTGAGCACCCCGGTAAAATCCTCACTGGTAAATTGGCAGCCTTGGGCGCTGTTAAAAATGTCAGGCATGCCATAGTTAGCAAGGGCTTCTTCCAGTGCTTCAATTCAGGGTGCTGTATCCAGGCTGTTG
>DEIQ01000095.1 GCA_002352565.1 Proteobacteria bacterium UBA2770
TTGGGTGCGCTGTCTCAGGTTCCTGTTGCCTGATTCCAGGTCTCCGAGGCGGTGGCGGGTTTCCTGCGCTGCATGTTGTACCTCTGTCAGTGCCTTACGGGTCCATTTCAGCGCCTCGCCCAGGTCTCCACCCAACTGAGCCATCTCTCCTTGCAGACCCTCTGGAGCGGTCGTGATCAGGTCGCCGGCTGCCAGTTGCGCCAGCCGGGCGCCTATAATTTCAACGGCGCTGCGCTGGGTTTCAAGCAGTTGCGCCAGCTCGGCTTCCTTTTCTTTGTATTCGGTGAGATCAAAAATGGTAGCCACATAGCGGTCCTGATCCCAGTTACCGCGCCGCGGAAGTAACTTAAGGCCCATCACGACGGGTATGGCGCGACCATTACGGTGGTACACCACCATCCCTTCTATGCGCTGAACAGTTCCTGATTTCAGCAGCGGATCATCCACGAGGCCCGCGGCGGAACTCAGGTCTTCTATATGAAAGATATCGCGCGCCCAGTTAAAGCCCGGAGCGGTCATCTCGGCCACCGTATAACCCAAAAGATCCGCGTAGCGCTGGTTGGGAACATAAACCCGACCAGTCATATCATAGACCAGCATTCCCTCAAAGACCGCTGCCATGAATCCATCGATTACCGCCTCTTTCTCCTGCTCGGCAGTGAAATCTACGATTTCGGCCACATAGCCTTGAAGATCATTTTTCGTGTCGAAAAAAGCCCGAACCCTTACCTGTAATTCATATCCAATCACCGAGATTATGGTTCGGAAATCACTGCCATCACGGGCTATTCTCTCCAGGATCTCGTGCTGATGGGCGGGATTTTTATGATAAATGTCGATATTGCTGCCTACTATCCCATCGGCCCTGAAGTTGGGCAAGATGGCGCGAATCTTATCCTCCAGTGCAGACCAGAAAGCATGGTTGGACGGGTTCTCATGGATGATAATGCCTTGAGGATCAGCCACCATTACATTGGTGGAAACGGTTCCCAGCGCCGCATTGATGCGGGTCAATTCCAGATCTCTTTCCTTTATCTCCGTGATATCAGTTACCGTGGCGATCAGCCGGTCACAATTCCAGCCTTGCTGACGTTCAAGTTTGCGATAAGAGATTGCGACCGGAATCCGTCGGCCTGACTTGTGGATGTATTCTTTCTCATAGCGCACCGCTTCTCCAGCCAGAGCGTGCTCTATGTAAAGCTGATCCTGAGCAAGAAGCTCCGGCGGGGTGATCTGGGTCCAGCCGAAATTCGGCTCGAGCAATTCTTTTTCGTCATATCCGATTATTTCGGCGAAGGCGTGATTGATGTCATAGATGGCACCATCGATACCGCCCACGACGAGACCCTCGGTAATGTTGTTGAAGACTTCCCGCTGATACTGCAATGCATGAGTCAGATCAGCCTCCTTTTCCTTTATCGTAATCATATTCGGGAAGGTGGCAACTTCGACCTCGATGGGAGAGATTTCCCAGAGCAGATATCGCATGTCCCCTTGGCTTAGGCATGACGCCGCCACGCTGAAAATTCGCTCTTGCCCATCTATGTCACGCAACTGCAGAATTTGATTCGCAACAGGTGCATTGGCGGAACAGGCTTTCTCGGCCAGATCAATTAGCCGACGCCGATCCATATCGGAGGCGATCCGATCAAAAATCACGGCACCTTCCTGATGTTCGCCCAAATACCCAACGAGATTATCGTTCCAGGCTACCATCCGGCCCTGGGGATCTGTAATGCTGATGGCCATACGGATTTGAGCAAATAATTGGTTAACGTCAAACGGCCCGAACTTTTCGTCTTTGAGGTGACCGCTTTGCGGCATTTCTCATATCTCCTTTATGGTGGAAACACGAATGGATTATCCTGGCAAGCTTCTTACGCTGAGGACTAAATCTACCTTAGGGAACCTATGAACAAGTCTGGGCAAAGCTCAGGCGTGGTTCATTATGTTCAGATTCTCGGGATAAATTGCGCGGGTTAGCAGGGCTATTGCGAAGATTGTCAACGATGAAGCTGAGCATAAGGGACGCAAAAACCGGGTTCGTGACTTGCTCAGAGGCTCCTTAAGTAACCCGTTGCTCTGCCATGCTTCTAATCGGCAGCCTTGCACTACCAGGCGATGGTCTTGCAGACAACTCCAAGGGTGCTGGCTGCGTACAGAGGATGTATTATATTTCAGAACTGGAATGTCCTGCCAAGGAGGATTAACATTTCAAAGCTTTTCGATTAGTCTGCTTCGCTTGAAGCTTAGTCAACGGGTCTTTACTATGTCAAGAAATCCATGAGGGCGCACGGGTAAAAGTCCTGTACAGGCATAACCGTTTCTTCTGCCGTGGCATAGCGGCGCCGGAGCCATGGGCTTTTGGTCTGGTATTGGAGGAACGGCTATCCCGGACTATGCCAACTGCCCGTGACGGCATGCTGCACAAGATATAATCCGGCAGTGTGCCGAGAAGAAGTGGAGGTGATTGCGCGGCTTAGGCTACCTGCCGCAAGTGCTTGCAATGCCGTACTTTTGCCAAAAACTCAGGATATCTTTAATTTGTTGGGCTAGCAGACTCTGGCTATACTCCAGGTATATTGTGGCAACCATGAATCCCAGTCGAAGCATATTTAAAGCTTATGAAAAAATGTTTGTTTGAGCTGGAGGATGATTTGACATATGAATTATTTGGCACTAAGATTCACTAAAATACTTAAGCGGATTTAGATATCGGCTCTGGAATAATATCAACGAACACCTAAGGATGGGTTAATGAATAGAGCATACTGCCTGTTCAGTATGGCGGTTGCATGCGTGTCAAGCTGTTTGCAACCTGCATGGGGAGAAACACTTGATCAGGCTTGGGAACGTGCCCTGGCGGCCAACGAAGGATTGCGTGCCGCCGAGAAACAAGTCGATTCGGCGCGGCATGGATTAAAATCCGCCAAAGCTGCCCGTTTTCCAGTCTTTCAACTGAGCGGTGGTTATGTGGCTCTTGATAAAGAACCCACCATCGATATAGAGGAAGGGCTGGGAATGTCCTTTCCGGAATCATCTCGCCTTAATATCACCAATCCTGTGACTGGCGCAGCATTTGATCTGTCGCAATTTTCCAATTTTGAACTCGGGCAGGACACGCTAGGCACGGCGCAGTTTTCCGCGGCATTGCCACTGTATGCAGGCGGTCGAATTTCGGGCTTGATCAAAGTTGCCGACGCCGGTCTTGAGGGTTTGCAATGGCAGCGGGATAGGGTTGAAAAAGAACTGAAGCTCACTGTGGGGCAGGCTTACGTCAACGTTTTGCGCGCCCAGCAGGCTGTCAATATTTCTGAAGATGAATTGCGCACACTGCGGGCGCATGTTCAAGATGTAGAGAACCTGTTCGATCAGGGTCTGGTGGCACGCAATGATTTGCTGGCGGTGCGGGTGGCGGAGCTGGAATCGCAGCAAAGAAGCATCATGATCAATAATATGCTCGAACTGGCTCGTTCATTTTATAATCGTTTGATGGATCGCCCCATGGATGCGCCTGTTAATCTCGATGAGCTTACAGTTCCGGGGGCGCCCCTTGCGCTTGAGTATTATGCCGAGAAGGCGAAGACTCAACGCCCAGAGCTCAAAGCACTTGATGCGCAGGTGAGAGCACTTAAAAGCACCGCGAAGGTGGTGCTTGCCGGAATGATGCCGCAGGTCGGGTTGGTTGGCGGTTACATGTACCTAGAGATGGATGCGCTGCAAGACAAGGGTTTTGGTTATGGCGGTGTGGCTATGAGCTGGAATCTGTTTGATTTTGGTGCTACTCGCAACCAGGCGGATTCGGTTGTCGCAACCGCCGAGTCGTATTGGGAGCAGTTTCAGGAAGCCGATGAAATGATT
This sequence comes from Proteobacteria bacterium UBA2770, assembly GCA_002352565.1. Taxonomy (GTDB): domain Bacteria; phylum Pseudomonadota; class Gammaproteobacteria; order UBA2770; family UBA2770; genus UBA2770. Next base: position 3,862 of record DEIQ01000095.1, read on the forward strand.
GGCTTGCAGGTTCGGCAGGTCTGGCTCAGTTATAAAGAAAGCCTGAGTCGTGTCGATGTGACCAAACAAGCGCTTGCAAGCGCGGATGAAAATCTGGAAGTAGCGCGTGACCGTTACCGTCATGGTTTCGGCACCAATACAGAAGTGCTCGACGCTGAGGTGCGGCGAACGGCGGCTTATGCCAACAACAATAACGCGGTATATGATGCCGTATACAATCGCTTGCGCCTGCTTCAGGTAACGGGTGAAATCTAAAACAACAGGGATGTGTAGGGATTTCCATGAGAAAGTCAGTATTAATTTCAGTTATCATCGTGGTCGTGGGTGGTTTGGGAAGCTTGATCGTGTGGGATCGCATTCGTCATGCGCCGCTACCCGAGGGCCTTTTGCAAGGCAACGGCAGGATTGAGGGAGACACTATATCGGTCGCTGGCAAGTATCCGGGTAAGGTAAAAGAGCGTTTGGTTGATGAAGGCGCTCAAGTCGAGAAAGGCGACCTGATTCTGCGTCTCGACTCCGAAGAGGTGGAGGCCAAGATCAAACAGGCAGATGCCGTTATCAAGGCTTTGGAGGCTCAGTATGAGGCAGCTCGGCTTGGTCTGGATATTCTGCGCCGACAGATACCGCTTGGAGAGCAGATGGCGGTAGCGCAGGTAAAAGCGCGGGAAGCTGGAGTGGAAGTCGCTACAGCCGCAGAGGCGCAGTTGCGTAAGGACAGAGACCGATTGAAAGCTTTGGCGGATAAGGGAAGTGTGGATCAGCATCGCAGCGAAGAAGTACAGTTGCGCTGGAAAGCGACTACTGCTGAATTGACAGGTGCGAAATCCGGCTTGGAAGCGGCGAGAAGGCAACTGGATCAGGCGAGGTTGGGCTACGATCAGATCGTAGCAAAGGAAACAGAATTGGGGGCGTTGGCTGCGCAGCTTGAACGTGCGCAAGCCGGCAGGGAAGAGGCGCAGATCGCCTTGGATAATCTCTCCCTCTATGCGCCTGCAACCGGAACAGTTATCGCCAAACTGGTCGAACCCGGCGAAGTGGTGGCAGCGGGAACGCCTGTTGTCGAGTTGGTCAATATGAATAGTCTCTACCTGAAAGTTTACATTGCGGGGAAACATCTGGGTAAATTAAAATTGAACCTGCCCGCCCAGATTTATATCGACGCTTATCCTGATCGCCCATTCCATGCCAAAGTTGGTTATATTGCCAGGCGGGCTGAGTTTACACCCAAGGAAGTACAGACGCAGGAAGAGCGCACCAAGCAGGTTTATGCGGTCAAGCTTTATTTCAAGGATGAAGAAGACAGCGCCAGTTTGACGCCTGGAATGCCGGCGGATGCAGTGATTCGCTGGAATGATTCGGTGCCGTGGCAAAAACCCAAATGGTAAAGGCTGATCTGTGATTCATGAAAAAGGGTGATGCGCATGGTTACAAAAACATATCCAGCCGTTCAAATCTCAAAACTGTTGAAGCGGTATGGAGATGTGGAGGCGGTTCGTAATATCGATCTCTCTATTCCCCATGGCTCTCTTTTCGGTCTGATTGGCCCTGACGGAGCGGGTAAAAGCAGCTTGATGAAGTCCGTCGCTGGGGTTATGAGTTATGAAGGCGGAAAAATAGAGGTTTTGGGGCAACCAATCACTTCAGAAGCAGAAGCAGAGAAGGTAAAGATCAAACTTGGTTTTATGCCGCAGGGATTGGGTCAGAATCTCTATCCAGATCTCTCTATTGATGAAAATATCGAGTTTTTCGCTCGTCTTCGGCTTGTTGGGAGCAAGGAACTCAAGGAGCGGAGAGATCGTCTGCTCGATTTGACGCGACTGATTTCTTTCCGTGACAGGGCCATGAAGAATCTCTCGGGGGGGATGAAGCAAAAGCTCGGCCTGGTATGCACCTTGATACACGAACCAGAGTTTATCATTCTTGATGAGCCCACCACTGGGGTTGACCCTGTGTCAAGAAGGGATTTCTGGGCAATTCTGGCCGAACTTCTCGGAGAGAAAGGGATTACGGCCCTGGTTTCGTCCGCTTATATGGACGAGGCATCCCGCTTTGACTCGACAGCTTTGATGCATGAAGGGAGCATCATTGCGCAAGGTACGCCGCAAGAATTGGTGAATCTGATCCCGGGTATTTCCATGCTTATTCGAGTTGGGCAACAGCTTGAGGCCCTGCAGCGGTTGCGGGACAATTACCCTCAGGTTCTGGGTATGGGTGAATGGCTGCGCGTATTTGCACCTGGACATACAGCTCAAGAAGCAAAAATCAAGGTGCGGGAGTTGCTTCATGATCTGGATCTCGGTGAGATTATTGTCGTAGCGCCGGAGTTGGAAGAAGTGGTCGTTGAACAGCTTGAAACGCATCATGGTAGCGCAGGATCGCGCTCGGCGATACAAAAGGCTCCGGAACTGACCCGGCATGCAGGTAGTATGCAGACCACGGGGTTCGCGATTGAAGCCAAGGATCTGGTGCGTGAATTCGGCGCTTTTCGTGCAGTTGATGGCGTTAGCTTCCAGGTTGCACCAGGTGAAATATTTGGCCTGCTTGGCGCCAACGGTGCGGGAAAGACCACGGTCATCAAAATGCTGACAGGTATTTTAGCGCCAACCGCCGGCAACGGAAATGTAGCGGGTGCGGATATGCACCATTCCGGTCGTGAAATCAAGGAACGGATTGGCTATATGTCTCAAGCTTTCTCACTGTATCAGGATTTGACGGCAGAACAGAATATCCGCTTATATGCCGGTATATACGGAGTCCATTCATCGGATATTGCCAAGCGGATCAGTTGGATTATGGATGTTACCAGTCTGCAAGGACATGAGCGCCATCTCGCCGGTTCACTGCCCATGGGCATGAGACAACGGCTGGCGTTGGGATGTGCCTTGATTCACAGTCCAGGCATATTGTTTCTCGATGAACCGACATCCGGGGTCGATCCGATAGGCAGGAGGCACTTTTGGGATATGATTTTCCAGATATCTCGTAACGAAGGCGTTGCATTGCTGGTAACAACCCACTATATGAGTGAGGCGGAACATTGCGATCACATTGCCTTGATGCATGCCGGCAAGGTTGTGGCGGATGATACGCCTGAAGGTTTGAAACGTTCGGTGGAAGAACGTTTTGGTCATTTGCTGGAAGTGGAAACCAATGAGCCTTATGTTGCACAGCGGCTTCTACGCAATAATGGGTTTGAAGATTCCAATCTGTACGGTCGGTTGATTCATTTGCTGGCCAATGATCCGGTTAATGCTGAACAGCGTATCCGGGAGGTCTTGCAACAAAATGGTCTCGAATGCACCCGGGTAGAGCGTCAACCTGTCACCATGGAAGACGTCTTTATTCATAATGTGCTTGAGATGGAGCGACAAATAGCGAGACAGGCGGCATGAACACCGAACGAATAATGGCGACCATGACCAAGGAAGTGAATGAAATCCTGCGGGATCGCCTTTTTATGACCCTGGCGTTTATTTCACCTGTGCTCATGATGCTTTTGATGGGTTACGGAATGAATCTGGATGTGGAAAATATCCCGATTGTTATCCTTGATTACGACGATACTCCCGCCAGTCGAGATTACGCTTATCGGTACGTTGATTCGCGTTATTTTGACTTCAAGGGATTCGTTACCAACGAGCATGAGCTGGAAAAACTGATCATGGCAGCCAAAGTGCGTGGGGGAATTATCATTCCTGAGCATTTTGGCGCGCGCCTTGCCTCCGGGCAGGGCGTTGAGGTTCAGACTTTAATTGAAGGTGTTATTCCATTGCGCGCCAATATGACTAAAGGTTATGTCATTGCAATTAACGCCTATGTCAATCAGGAGAATCTGACTGGTTTTCTCTCACGTTTGCAGGGTATTCCAAGAGAGCGGGCGGCAGATACGATCAACAGTATTCGGCTGGAATCACGATACCTTTACAATCAGGCTGTTAAAAGCGTTTGGTCGCTTGCCCCGAAACTCATCATGCTCATACTTATGATGACACCGCCTTTTTTAACGTCAGTTAGTGTAGTCAGGGAGAAAGAGCGGGGTTCGATTCTCAATATTTATGCTTCTACCGTATCGCGGGCTGAATACATTATCGGTAAATTGGGGCCTTATGCTGTGATCGCCCTGTTTAACGGAGTTTTGTTGTGGGTTCTGGCGACTCAATTGTTTTTGGCGCCCTTTAAGGGTTCGTTTTTGTTCTTTCTTCTGTGTACATCGGTCTATGCTATTTGTACAACAGGGTTAGGATTGTTGGTGTCAATATTCGTACGCACGCAAATAGCAGCCATTGTGGTTACCATGATGGTGACCGTGGTGCCAGCCATGCTTTACTCCGGCATCCTGATTCCACTGAGTTCGCTTGGTACATTGCCCAAATTGCTGGCATATCTTGCTCCAGCGATGCATTATTCGATGATTATCGATGGCACTTTTCTTAAAGGGGAAGGGTTTGCTACTTTGTGGATACATTTTATGAATCTGGTGATTTACACCACTGTTCTTTTCGCACTAAGTTATAGTCTGTTCACAAAGAGACCAAAATCATGATGGCAAAGCAGAACTTCATTAGTGAGGATTGGATGGTGGCATGGCAACGTATACGCGTGATGACCAGAAAGGAGGTTCAGCAGTTGCTGAGGGATGGAATCCTGATGGGTTTTGTTCTTTATGCCTTCACTGGTGATATTTTCGTGGCCGGAAGCGGCATGAAGATGGAATTAAGCAATGCTAAAATGATTGTACTTGATGCCGATCAGTCGCCAGTATCCAGAGAACTCATTTCCCGATTTCATGGCCCGGAATTCAATGTAATCGGTTCTGCAAATTCGCCGGAACATGCCCTTCAGTTGCTTGACCATGGGAAAGCCATGATTCTGATAGATATCCCCTCCGGGTTTCAGGATGACCTGATCAAGGGTCGGCAGGCGTCAATACAGCTACAAACAGATTCCAGTAATTCGGTACTTGGTACTTGGGCGAACAGTTACGCCGCCCAGATTATCGGTGGGTTTGCGCTTGAGCAGAGTCTTGGGGCATTGGGTATTGGTGGGGATGGAAGTGGGCCCATGCCTGTGCCAATGGTGGATGATCGGCACAGGGTGTGGTTTAACCCGAACAGCGTCGATAAGTGGTTTATCCCGGTGGTAGAGATGATGACCATGGTGACTATGCTATCGGTGATGCTTCCGGCAGCAGCCATGGTCAGGGAAAAGGAACGCGGAACCATCGAGCAGTTGCTGGTTTCGCCATTGACGCCGATGCAAATTCTTTTCCCCAAGGTTATCTCTATGACCATTGTCATTATGATTGGTATTACCCTTGCGTTGTTTGTCGTGTTACGACCTGCGTTCGACTTGCCTATCAGGGGGAATCTGTTTCTATTTTATTTCCTCTCTGCGATATACGTGTTCACCATGTCGGGAGTGGGTATGGCTTTATCCACTGTGGTGAATAATATGGCACAGGTGGGTATGATGGTAATACTGTTTTTGGCGCCTATGCTGATGCTTTCCGGCACATTTGTGCCTTATGAAGGTATGGCCCCGGCAATTCGCTGGATTATGTTTGTTTCTCCACTGCATTATTATGTTGAAATTACCTTGGGGATTTTGCTCAGAGGCGCGGGTATAGATATTCTTTGGCCAAATATTATCCCCATGACCGGGATAGGAGCTGTTGTCTTCACTCTCAGTCTGCTCAGATTTAGAAGGCAGTTTAATTAAGGAGCCTTTGATTAATTCTGGACGAAGGTGATTGTAGTCCCTTATGTTCATCGCGGTGCTTATCGCACGCAACAGTAGGGCTATTGCGAAAATTTACAATGATGAAGCCGGGCATAAGGGACGCAAGCAGGTTCGACTTCGCTCACCGCAGGCACCGGGTTCATGAATGGATCAGAGCTTCCCTGCATTTCGACACCATGTCTTCAAACTTGTTGTTCTGATGATAGGAAAAAGCCTTCGGTATTGTGACCTTGTTTATCATTTTCCCCATGCTAATGCCGCATGGTTGGGGAAAGTCATTTCTGTTTGGCCAGCTAAAACCATAGCAGGCTTATTTCATATGAATAAAGATTCCTGAACATTCCCATGATTTTGCACCCGATTTCCTCCGAGCCATGCATAAAGGATTTTCATGGATAGTTATCGACCGCCTATCAAGGATATGATGTTTGTAATGCATCAAATCCTTGACTGGAAGCGGTTGGCGCAAGTGAAAAAAGGCGACATTGACCAGGAAATGTCGCTGAACATTCTGACCGCAGCGGGAAAACTGGCGTCTGAAGTTCTGGCGCCGCTGAATCATTCGGGAGATCGGCAAGGTTGCAGTTTTCAGAATGGTGAAGTAAAAACACCGCAGGGATTTCGGCAGGCTTACGCGGCTTATCGCGACAATGGCTGGAATAGTGTTTCATTCGATCCACAATTTGGCGGTCAGGGCTTACCCCGGACCCTCTCTTTTCCCATTCAGGAGATGTGGCAAAGCGCTAACCTGGCATTTGGTCTGTGCCCGTTGCTCAATCAAGGGGCTGTCGAATCCATTGAATTGCATGCTTCAGAGTTACAGAAGCAGGTCTTCCTTACGAAGTTGATCTCCGGCGAATGGACTGGAACGATGAACCTGACCGAACCGCAGGCCGGAACGGATCTTGGTGCGATACGCACACAAGCGCAGAGACAGCCAGACGGTTCTTACCGGCTGTCCGGCCAAAAAATCTTTATCACCTATGGCGAGCATGACTTTTCATCGAATATCATTCATTCGGTTTTGGCGCGTACACCAAACGCAGCCTCCGGCAGCAAAGGGCTATCTCTTTTTATCGTACCAAAATATATTCCCGATGATCAGGGCGGGATTGGTCGGAGGAATGATGTGGTTTGTAGCGGCATTGAATCCAAACTCGGTATTCATGCTTCTCCGACCTGTGTGATGAACTACGGTGAACATAAGGGTGCCCTCGCTTATCTTGTGGGCGAAGAGATGGGCGGACTTAAATGCATGTTTACCATGATGAATAATGCCCGTCTTTCCGTGGGTCTGCAAGGGGTCGCTGTGGCGGAGCGCGCCTATCAAAAGGCGCTCACCTACGCACGTGAGGACAGGATACAAAGCGCTCCGATTGAGCGCAAACCTGGGCAGCCGGTTCATATTATTGAGCATCCCGATGTGGCGCGGATGCTTCTGGAGATGAAATCACAAATCGAAGCCGGGCGGGCACTAGCGTATGAGGCTGCCTACTACCTTGATCTATCCCGAAGTAGTGATGCTGCTGCTCAAGCCAGGGTCGACCTGCTGACTCCTGTCGTCAAAGGCTGGTGTACTGACATGGCGGTCAGGGTTACTGAACGCGGTAAACAGATCCATGGCGGCATCGGGTACATTGAGGCGAGTGGCGTGCCTCAGTATATCCGCGATGCCAATATTTTGACCGTTTACGAAGGCACCAACGGGATTCAGGCCCAGGATTTGCTATTCCGGAAAATATTGCGCGATGAGGGGCAGGCTGCCAGGGCTTATTTCGACGAGGGGGCTATGCTTATTTCTGCGCTGAAAAAAAGCGCAGTATCATCGGATATTATCGCGTTACTTGAGAATGCGCTTGCCGAGCTTGTGAGGGTGACTTCATGGGTGCTGAAAACAAGCGATATACGAGCGCTTGCCGGAATATGCGTGCCTTATATGAATCTGTTTGGTCTCGTGGCAGGCGCTCTTTTGATGGGGCGCAGCCTGTTGGCTTTGGTGTCACAGGACACAACAGCCTGGAACAAGGCAAGAATCGCTTCGGCTGTGTTTTATATGTGGCATATATTGCCCCAGTACCAGGGGTGGACCACTACAATTGTGCAAGGTAGTACAGCATTGTGGCACAATCATACGGCGCATTTCGCATAAAAAGGCGCCGCATTTCACCTGAAAAATAAATAACTTGGGGCTGTCCTGAATAACCAATAAAGGGGTTATCATGGGCGGTATGAGAAAGAGCCGTCTAGGCAAGCATAAACAAGCCCGTCTGCTCGAGCATTTTATAGTCGGGACGAGACGGCGCGAACGGCGGCTAGCTTGTGTGGGATTCATCGCAACACAGCCGCTTACTATTTTCTGCGTCTGCGCGAGATCATTGCCTATGAATTGGAAGTAGAGAGCGAGGCGATGTTTAGCGGTGAGATCGAGGTGGATGAGAGCTATTTTGGTGGTAAACGCAAGGGCAAACGTGGAAGGGGTGCCACACAGGTAAAATCCCGGTTTTCGGGCTATTAAAAAGGGGTGGAAAGGTATATACCAGGATCATTCCAGACGCCACCTCAATCACCCTGATGCCGATTATCAAGCGTAAGGTTGTGGCCAGACAGCATCGTTTATCCGGATTGCTGGAAGGGCTATAATGTGCTGGCTGTGTCCGATTTTCATCACTTTCGGATCAACCACTCCAGACTATTCGCAGATCGTCACAACCCCATCAACGGCATCGAGAATTTCTGGAACCAGGCGAAGCGCCACATGCGCAAATTCAATAGTGTCCCGAAGGAGCATTTTGGGCTGTTTTTGAAAGAGTGCGAATGGAGATTTAACAACAGTGACCCAGCATCTCAATTATCCCAATTAAAACAATTGGTTAGAAAGCATCTAAACTGGTTATCCAGGACAGCCCCAATAACTTTTATATCTGTCTGAAGGATAAGTTTGCGAGCGTATTTTTGAAAAAAGTTTCATTACCAGGATAGTGGGAACAGGAACCCTCGATAGGTTGTTATGATTGGAGTTTGCGAATGAGGCGTTCGTGCTGGGGAAATTCTTTTGCCAGAATTTCAGTATCACCAAGTTCAAAATCAACGAAGTCGAAGCCGGGCGCAACAGTATTACCTACGAGCGCCCAGTTGTCACGCGCTGGGTTAAGGAGTTCCGCGCCAAACCAGCTTCCGTGACGAATGGTTAGCTGGAAACGCTCTCCTTTGTCCCAGTCTGGACCAAGCTGGTGTCCCCAATGTATGCCTGAAGGTGTGATCTCATGCACTATAAGTGTTACACCGGCATAGAAATGCCACAGTTCATCGGAGCGCAGGCGGTGTAATCTTGACTTTTGCGAACCATGCAGAAGGAAGTAGATCGCCGTTGATATGTGGCGTGGCTCATGATAGCGTTCTGCCAGCGCGCCATGGGGAACGATGTCTTCACACGCATAGGTTTGGATGTAGAATCCGCCCTCCGGGTGGGGTTGCATGTGGAGGCGATCTTTCCATAGTTGTGCACTATGATGTTCCGACATGGTTTAGTACCTGTAATTCTCGGATTTGAAAGGGCCTTCTACAGGAATACCCAGATGATTTACCTGGGTTTCAGTCAAAGACGTCAAGTGAATCTGAAGGCGCTCAAGATGCAACCGGGCGACTTTCTCGTCGAGATGTTTGGGCAACATATAGACTTTCCGGCCATAATTGTGACCATGTTGCCATAATTCCATTTGTGCCAGAATTTGATTGGAAAAAGAGGTGGACATGACAAAACTCGGATGACCCGTAGCGCATCCAAGATTGACAAGTCTGCCCTCGGCGAGCAGAATCAGACGATTGCCGTTGGGCATTAAAATATGGTCAACCTGGGGTTTGATATTCTTCCACGGATATTGGCGCAGGGACGCAACATCTATTTCCTGGTTTAAATGTCCAATGTTGCATAAAATAGCTTCGTTTCTCATAACCAGCATATGTTCATGGCGGATCACATCGATATTTCCGGTGGCGGCGACAAAAATATCAGCCACAGCAGCCGCATCTTCCATGGTGACGACTCGGAAACCGTCCATAGCGGCTTGCAAGGCGCAGATAGGATCGATTTCTGTAATCAATACGATGGCACCCAGACTGCGCAGGGACTGGGCGCTGCCTTTACCTACGCCACCATAGCCGCAAACCACGGCAATTTTTCCGGCGATCATGATATTGGTGGCGCGTTTGATACCGTCCACCAGTGATTCGCGGCACCCATAGAGATTATCAAACTTGGTTTTCGTTACAGAATCGTTCACATTAATTACGGGGGCGCCAAGTATGTCCCTGCGGGTATAATCATGCAATCTGCATACACCGGACATTGTTTCTTCCGTGATACCGCATATGTCTTTCAGCATATCCGGATATTCTCGATGAACGATATCGGTTAGTATTCCGCCATCATCAAGGAGCATGTTGGGTTTCCAGTTTCCCGAACCCTGTATGGTTTGGTGTATACTCCAGAGGAAATCCTCCTCCGTCTCTCCCTTCCATGCGAAAACAGGGGTGCCTGCGCTGGCGATGGCCGCCGCGGCGTGATCTTGAGTGGACAGAGGACCAGAGGATGCCCAGCGTACGCTGGCACCGAGATGGATCAATGTTTCGATCATGACCGCTGTCTGGATGGTCATACTAATGCAACCGGCAATGCGAGCCCCAGACAGCGGTTTACTTTTTTCATGCTCCAGGCGAAGGGCCATCAATCCGGGCATTTCCGTTTCGGCTATTTTTATTTCACACTGACCCCAGCTTGCAAGCGCAATATTCGCAATACGGTAATCCTGTTGTGAATGTCCTGATGGATTGACGCTCATGGGATCTCCGCGGCTTGGTGATGAGACAGTCGTTCGCTGCGCAAAACTTCAACGATATTTGAGGTATTGGTTCCTGGTTCATCCTGGTAGTAATCTTTGATTTTCAGAATTTCAGGCAGCTTGTTGAGGAAGACAGGGATGATGTTCGGATCAAAGTGTTGCCCGGAATTCTCTGTGATGACTTGCACCGCCCTTTCGACGGGCCATGCTTCTTTATATGGACGCTCGCTGGTCAAGGCGTCAAAAACATCGGCAACAGCAACGACCCTGCCAGAAACAGGAATTTCCTCTCCCTTCAGACCCTTGGGGTAACCAGAGCCATCCCATTTTTCATGATGACACACAGCCACTTCTCTGGCCATTTGCATCAATGGAGAAGAGGACTCCCCGACGATCTGGGCGCCGATTATGGTATGTTGGCGCATTATCGTCCATTCCTCAGCGGTAAGCTGGCCTCTTTTTAGCAGAATATGATCCGGGATGCCTATTTTCCCAACATCATGCATAGGTGCGGTATTAAACAGACGGTCCACCCATTCCGGATTCATATTCATGGCATGGGCAAGTATCCGGCTGTAGTGGCTCATGCGTATCACATGATTGCCTGTTTCTTCATCCTTGAATTCGGCTGCGCGCGCGAGGCGGCGCACGATTTCGAGTTGAGCATGTTCCAGTTCGCGGGTTCGATCTGAAACTTTTGCTTCCAGTGTGCGTTGGTGATGATAAAGTTCCAGATGTGTTATCACCCGGGCTTTGACAATTGGCGGACTGACAGGCTTGCTGATGTAGTCCACAGCTCCTGTTTCCAGTCCTGTTCGCTCGCTTGCGACATCGCTTTTCGCCGTAACGAAAATGACCGGGATGTCGCGGGTCACAGGATTGGATTTGAGCGTGCGGCATACATCATATCCGTTCATCTCCGGCATCATGACATCAAGAAGTATCAGGTCGGGTTGCGGTTGCTTGTTCGCGATTTCCAGCGCCTTGGCTCCGGAAGTGGCGGCTTTAACTTTATACTTCGGGCTCAGAGTTCCTTTGAGCACATCAATGTTTTCGACCACGTCATCGACGATCAGGATCGTATCTTTATATTGAGAAGCAAAGTCTTCCATTATTTCGCCTCAGTTCCGGTGTTTTTATTGGGTCCGTGATCAAAGATGCCGCGCATTAATGTTTCCAGGTAAAGTTTGGCTTCATCGCTTTCATAATTATTGGTAGCCTGTTCCAATTTCCGGAAAGTTTCGGTTTCAGCCAAGGCTCCGAGCATTGGTTTTATTCCCATGACCATGTCTACGGAATCGGTATCATGATCTTCCAGCGCCTGCTTGAACTTATTCAATAAGATGGAGATCTCTCCAACACTTGTAATGTCCGGTGTCGAAATTTTTGGTTCCTGTTCATTGAGGCTGGCGATGCCTGTCAGGGTTTCCAGCAGCAATTGCGCAAGATGCTCTTTTGCCTCGTTCAATTGATGAAGTTCGGCATCATGCGCGCACAGGGATTCGAGCTCTGCGGCTGCCTGTTGCAGCGTGTCGGCTCCGAGATTGCCCGCAACAGCTTTCAGGCTATGCGCGTGGCGGGTGGCTTCCTGGTGATTTCCCCGTCTGATCGAGTCCTCAAAGCGGGGGATGAAATCCACCTGGGACTCGCGAAATTTGTGCAGCAGGCGCCGATATAACTTTTCATTGCCCTGAACATGGGACAAGCCCGTTTCGGTGTCGATGCCCGGGATTCTGATCGACGATAATCCGGTTGTGGCGATTGCTTGAGGGTCGTGATGGTTGCGAGGCATTTGTGGCGCAATCCAGCGCTTCATCACCGCAGTCAGTTCATGAAAATCAATAGGTTTGGAGATATAATCGTTCATCCCCGCCGCGAGGCATTTTTCCCTGTCACCGCTCATGGCATTGGCTGTCATGGCAATTACAGGAAGATCCGCATATTTTTTCTGAGCGCGAATAGCGCGCGCCGCTTCATAGCCATCCATGACCGGCATCTGAACATCCATGAATACACCATCAAATGCTCGCTTCTCAAGCCAGTCGAGCGCTTCCTGGCCATTGTTGGCAACCTGGGATTCGATTCCGAGGTTGCCCAGAAATTCGAGTACTATTTCCTGGTTGATTTCATTATCTTCCACCACAAGTAGTTGGGCTTCTCGCAGTCCGACAGGTTCCTGGACTGTTACGCCCGATTGGTCTGGCCCGGAAGAT
>DEIQ01000090.1:0-16611 GCA_002352565.1 Proteobacteria bacterium UBA2770
AAGTCTGTTTAACCTGGAACGCATCGTCACCTTTATTCCTAAAACCGAAATATTCTTGCCTCATACCAGAAACCAGGAGGACAAAAATCAGCCGTCAAACCGCTCGATGATGCCAAGGTTCAAAACCCTGCGCAGAGATGTGCTGTCATTGCAGGAATACAGCGTCTTTCTCTCGGGAAAACTGACGTTTTTGCTCGATGCTACACTGGGTTTTAGTTGCAGCGCGATTCAAGCATTAAATCCGAACCCGTTAAATCACAATCTCATTGGCCAGAATCAATCAGAGTTTCCGTAGATTCACTTGAAGGTTTTTTTATGCCATCATGGGGTGGATAAGGCGCTATCGCGCCGCTTGGCCGCTATTTTCCGCCTCGCCATTATCCGTCGGCTTGTACACAGGTTCAAGGGAAGAGCATTATCGTTGGGGCTAATATCCTCAGGTCGGAGGAAGGTGTCGTTTGGGTGATTGATCGTAAAAAGTGAGGGCTTAAAATATGAAACCATTGACCGTTCCGGGCATAAAATCCCATATTTTACGCTGCGTGGTTATGGCGATGGGTGGGTTTATGTTCCAGAGCTGGGCTGGCAGCGTTGTGGCTGGAAATCATGTTCACCCTGTGGCGGGAACGAATTTAACAACCATTGAGGAAGCTGACATCCGATACGTGCGCGAAGAGGAGCAGCTGGCCCGGGATGTGTATATAAAACTTTATGATCTATGGGGGTTAAGGATATTCGACAATATCAGCGCGGCAGAACAAAATCACATGGATGCAATGGCTGTTCTAATGGGAAATTATGGGCTGGATGATCCGGCCAATGCGCAGACGGGTGTTTTTCAGGACTTGCATATTCAGGAACTATACAACGAATTTATCGAGCGAGGCGCGCAATCGCCCGAAAGCGCCTTAAGGGTTGGAGGCGCGATTGAAGAGACAGATATCATTGATCTTATCCTGCGGGCGACCCATACAGATAAAGCCGATATCCTGTTTACCTATGATAATCTGCTCAAGGGTTCCCGAAACCACCTCCGGTCGTTTGTTTCGGTTATGGAAGGCTTCGGTATCGAATACGTTCCTCAATATCTCAGTCTGGAAGAATATGATCAGATCATTAATGGCGCCAGGGGGAAGAGTGTTTTGGAGTGAGCGCCAAATGAGCCTTTGAACAAGCCCTGCACCAGTTGGTTCTGCTGGTTGTCAATGCGCATTCGGTATCGAACAAAACGCCACCATCAAGATTTTTTCCGTTCTGGCAGTAATATTCATGCCGCCAACACTGATCGCAAGCATCTATGGCATGAATTTTGGTTTCATGCCTGAACTGGATTGGCCTTGGGGTTATCCTCTGGCTATCACGATCATGACTTTTTCGGCTTTACTCACCCACCGCTATTTCAAACGGCGCAACTGGCTGTAAACACCAGATCCCTTGATCGACAAACCGCCAATATAGATGCATCCATACAGATCACCGGAAGGAGAAAAACGAAGGGATGTGACAATTACGGCGGGTGGCTCTATCCAGATTATTTCGCAATTTCGCGAGCACTGATTAATCAGATTTTTATTAATTCGTGCTCGCGAAACTCTATACCAGGTTCGATATCCTCGTGTGTACTATATCAACGCTTTGGGCGCTGCAGAAACCCGGGTCTTGAATAACCTGGCAGGTTGTTAAAAAACGTTATGCGCGTAGCCAGGTCGAGGCAAAAACAGGCGGGAAGCGGAGTTTACACGGCGTAAATGAGCATAAGGAGCCTGTTTTTAAAGAAGAATTTGCAAGTACAATAGTTTTCAACAGCCTGCTAGAAACGGATGCCTCCTCCCACGCGAATATGGCGAATTTCCAGATCATCGACTGGTATCCGATTGCCTTCGCGATCCTCAAAATCCGGATCGCTAATGACGCCATATTTAACATCGAAAAAGGCAAACCAGCGCTGACTGACATCAAACTGTGCGCCTGCCTGAATCGCCCAGCCAATTTCAGTGCCACCATCGAGTTCCACGATATCGACAGCCTGGCTTTCCACTTTGTTATTATCTGCAAGAAAAGCGATAATGGCGCCAATACCGATATAAGGACTGATCAGCTTCTCCGGCATGAAGGTATAGATACCGCTGATACCGATAGGCAGGATATCCGGCGCCAGGATTTGGATATTAGCTGTTTCTGTATTATCACCGGTCAGCACATTATCCAGTCCGGCATTTTTCACCAATATATTCGGGAAACCCACATCAAGCTGAGCTTGAATACCCCAATGATCGGTAAACTTGTATCCAAGATGCCCGCCCAACGAGATGGAGGGATTGTCTTCCTCTATAGTATTATGCGCTGTTTCTGAAAAGGCATCCAATCCTACCGGCACATCGCCGAGCAGAGGGAATGTGATATATAGAAAGGTTTGCGGCGGAGGGCCATCATATCCCCAGGGATAATCCCCAGGCAAGGTATAAGTAGGGGTGAAAACACCGCCGCCGATTCCGAGATAAAACTCCCGCGCCAGTGGCCCGGCAGCATGGCTATTGAAAGTCAATCCGTATAAACCACACACCGAGAATATAAAAATGAATATTCTGGGGCGCAGAACATTTTTCCATCGCTTTTTGGGATCAAGAGGATGGCATGAAATCATAGTGGCCACGGCCTGACGGGCGTTTTCCATGTGGCTGATCGTCCTTGTAGTATTCACTGATCCTGGGTTCATTAGGGAACCTCTGATCAAGTCTGGGCGAAAGTGATTGTGGTTCATTATGTTTCAGATTCGAGACGTAAATCGTGCGTAATAGCAGGGCTATTGCGGAGATTTACAACAAGGAAGCTGGACATAAGCGCCGCAAGAACCGGGTTCATGACTTAATCAGAGGTTCCTTAGCACCGATCAAATACCAAAACCGATACCAAAGCGCATATGTCGCACTTCAAAATTATCCACATCCACCTTGATCCCGGTTTTATCATCAATGTCCGGACTCTCGATGCGTCCGTATTTCATATCAAAATAACCGTACCAGCCGCCGCCAAAATCGAGTTTAACGCCCCCATGCGCGGCGAAGCCAAGTTCAACACCGCCATCAAGCACCAGCACATCGCTAGCCGGGCTCTGGGCGCGCCGATTATCCAGCAAGGCGATCATGGGACCGAAACCGACATAAGGACTGATGCGACTTGCAGGCATAAAAGTGTATACGGCGCTCATGGTAATGGGCAGCAAGCTCGGCGGCATCACTTCTACATTGATGGTTTCAGCATTTCCAGGTATTACATCTCGCAGGATATACAGTCTTTGGATATCAATTTCCGGCAAGCCCAGATCCAAACCGAGTTCTGCCCCCCAATGCTGGGTGAACTGATAACCCATCACCCCCCCGAGAGAAACCATGCTCCGGTTTTCTGGTGATATCTGATAAGAATCAGTGCTGCTTGAGGTAAGCGGCAACACCACCTGGATGTCGCCAACCAGTGGCAGCGAGATAGTCAGATCGATATCCAGCGCAGATGCCGGACCATCCAGATCGCGCTGACCGGCCTGAAGGTTGACGTCAAACTTGGGGCCAAAAATCCCGGCGCCAAAGTTGACATAGATATCTCCTGCTACTGGACCGGCTGAATTCGCATCAGAGATGAAAATCCACATCAACCCAATCAGCATAAACGCTCCGACACCACGCCGGGAACGAACGGAGATAATAGCAGTCATTCGAGTTCGAGCAATTGTGCTGCCAACACCTTTGCCCCATGCATAATGCTGGAGCATAGGCATGCATGATCTTCCCTGATTCATTATAGGTTGAACTTCCCTGATGTATTAACCTAAGAAATACCTTGATCCATAGGATCTAATATCAAACATAACCCATCATGGGCATCAAAAAACAAAACATTACATAATTACATAAATTTTTTTATTCTTAATACAAAATCCGCAATACGGCTGCCAATAATTTGCCGCTTTAATCAATCGTTACTAATGATAGCGATCGTACCGGAACAATGGAAAATTTTTCAGTCAAACAATTTGATTGATCGTTAGTCCATGCCAGTCATTGTAATTATTACAATAACTGCAACTATAGTATCCATATCATACAAGTCAAACTTATTCATATGCTATTTTATGGCTTGAACAGATTTTGTAATACACATTGATGCAATGTCATTGCTTTAGGGAACATCTGAACAAGTCATAAACCCGGTTCTTGCAGCCCTTAATGTCCAGCTTCTTTGTTGACAATCTCCGCAATAGCCCTGCTATTACGCGCAATTTATCCCGAGGATCTTAACATAATGAATCGCGCCTGAGCTTCACCCAGACTTGATCAGAGGTTCCTTAGTTGCTGTAGCATCCTCGTTAATCAAGGCGATGGCGAGCCTGGCTCGGAGAAATCCGCGCATCCTGATTTGCCAGCCTGACTAAAAAGAAAAACCATTAACGCCAGTGAGCGCCACCCCACAACAAAATAGGGAACATTGATTTGCGATCCACTCCCAACCAATGATAAAATGAGTGGTTCAATTATAAACGACTGTGGAGTTCGTAATGTATGCGGTGATCAGCAGCGGTGGAAAACAATACCGTGTTCAGGAAGGGCTACGGCTCGATATAGAAAAAATCCCGGGAGAAGCAGGGGATGAAATCTGTTTTAACCGTGTCCTACTCATCGGTGGAGATGCCTCGAAACCCGCTATTATGGGAACACCATGCGTGGAAGGCTTCAAAGTACTCGGCACCATCGAGGAACAGAAGCGCGGTGAAAAAATCAGTATCATCAAATTCCGCCGACGCAAACATTATCGCCGTCAACAGGGACACAGGCAATATTATACCCGCGTTAAAATCACACAAATTGCCCCCCTGAACGCAGACGATAACTGAGAGCATCTACCAGTTTATACGGTTCGGGACACCCGAACTCGAAACCGGGATAACGCCTTTTGCATCGTTGGTCGGTTCAGAATAACAAGAGGAATAGATTATGGCACATAAGAAAGCCGGTGGCAGCACCCGTAATGGTCGCGATTCGGAATCGAAACGTCTGGGTGTCAAACGATTTGGCGGCGAAGTGGTGCGGGCAGGCAACATCATTGTGCGCCAGCGCGGTACCCGCTTTCACCCCGGAGACCACGTCGGTTGTGGCAGAGACCACACTTTGTTTGCATTGAAAGACGGACGGGTTGTATTCACACGCCGCGGCTCCAAACAGGTGCGTAGCGTAAGCATTGAAGCCCTCTGACCTCAATGCTCCCTACCCACCTCTGTGGTTCTTCGTGGCTCAGACAGGGGTGGCCAGCAACTCCCCGCGGCTTTTAGGGCTTAGGGTCGCTTTGGCAGGCATAGCGAACGCAATAAGACCCATCAGCGCAAACGTTGGCTGTGCATTTAATTCTTATGTTGCGTGCTTGCTTCCATTTCCAGCTAAAAAGGATTTAACCTAAGGAATCTCTGATCAAGTCTGAGCGAAGCTCAGGCGCGATTCATTATGTTAAGATCCTCGGGATAAATTGCGCGTAATAGCAGGGCTATTGCAAAGATTTACCACAATGAAGCTGGACATAAGTCAGAGGTTCCCTAAAGGCACGGGTCTTTATGCTGTCATCCTCGTGCAAACATTTTCGCCCAGGATTATTGCGGATCGTTGCCCACAACCTCAACCATGGACTCCCATACGGGATCAAGCTCAATGCGTTGTGCCATAGCCAAATTCATACGTATGAACCCATCCTGATCAATCAACAGGATATAACGGATACCCATTTTCCTGGCTATCTGTTGCCATTTATCAGTACCCGCAACGAACAGCGCCGTCGCTGCCGCATCCGCGGAAACTCCATCGTCATGCACAACCGTGACCGATCGACTGGTCTCTACAGGGTAGCCGGTTGTTGGATCCAGTATATGATGGTAGCGCTTGCCTTTATACTCAAACTTTCGTTCGTAATCGCCTGATGTAAAAATACTTTCCCCATCATGCAGCTCCAGCATGCCGATGATGCCTTCTCCACGCGGATTACGGATGGCGATACGCCAGGGGCGGTCAAAATGTTTACCGATCACCCGCAAATCACCCCCAGCATTGACAATCGCGTGTTTGATACCCTGATCGCGTAGCTGTTCTATCGCCAAATCGACAATATGCCCTTTGGCATAAGCTCCCACATCGAACCATAGCCCCTGGGGCGCGCATAATTCCCCGTTATCGATTTCAACATCGCCCATACCCGGAACAGGCAGATATGCTCCAATCGCTTGATCGTCCGGGGGTTGTTTGGGTATGGATATCTCTATTTGATCGAAACCCCATAAATGCACCAACTGTCCGATGGCTGGATTAAAATATCCCTCACTTTCCAGTGATAATCGACGACCGAGTTCTAACATGCTGGCTGTGGCGTCGGTAACATGGACGCAGGTCTGATGCTCAAGTTTTTGATTTATTTTCCCGAGTTCCCCATTGCCCCAGGACCACCAACGCTGACCCATATTTTTGATCATCGTAGACGTTTCCTGGCTTGCCTGTCTGGCGGTAACTTGAGAAACGTCGGCAATATTGATTGTAACTTCCGTACCCATAGCCATGAATTGATGGCTATAGACTTCAGCATCTTCCCGACGGTCGCAGCCGAAACACAGGCACACAAGCATAAACGCCAACACCGGAAAAAAAGGTTGACGCATTAGTAGAACCAATCCATAGCGTAAACGAGAAGCGCCGAACTTACGATCATTCCTGTCGCAATCGCTTTATACTGCGCCGCATCATCAGTATTGGCAAAACAGAATCCTTAAGGAGCCTCTGATTAAGTCCGGGATTAAGTCTGGACAAAGTTCAGGTGCGATTCCTTATGTTCAGTTTCGAGGCGACAATTGCGCGGGTTAGCCGGGCTATTGCACAGATTGTCAACAATGAACCGGGCATAAGGGACGCAAGAGCCGAGTTCATGACCTTGTTCAGAGGTTCCCTCACGGGGTGGGTTCAAAGCGCAACAAATCGAAGCCTAAGCGGCTACTCAACGCCATCATATGTATGCCGTTTTTTTAAGATTCGGCAATGATTGCGAGAGATTGCAGCTTCGAACCCGAACAACCGATCAGAATCGGTATCCCACCGACAACAGTAATACCCAAGGATCGATATCCACACCCACTTCAAGCGTATCCTGTCCCGTATTGATCTCCGCGTCGGTATCCAGATTGAAATAATAGGCTTCAAACCCAAAAATAAACCGCTCATAATTGATATCCAGCCCCATCACCACTGCCGGAGCTACGGAATCATCCAAAGAGATATCTGCCTTCCCTCCCAGAGCCTCTTTCAGGCTTGTTGAGGCATCTTCATCGAAAAACGTCGTATAATTGATACCCAACCCAATATGCGGCTGTATCTTGGACTGAGCCGACATGGGAAAGTACTGCAATGTAACGGTCGGCGGTAAATGTTTAACCGAACCGATCTCACCAAGCGCGCCCAGCGAACCCTCGCCTTTCAGATCATGCTCAAAAGGCAGCGCCGCCAGAACTTCAATCGCGAATTTGTCATGCACAAAATAACTAAAATTAAAGCCCAGATTATCGCTGGAATCGACTCCAACTCCGCTACCTGGGATAGTTGAAACCTCACCGCTTTTATCACCCGCTTGCACCGATGCCCAGCCTGCGCGGACAAGAAGGTCTCCGCGTTCATAAGCGTAAGCATTCAAACTCACCAGCCCCAGAAAAACCAATGGTAAAAATTGCCCTAACTTCTTCATTATCAGACCCCCTGTAAATTTTATTTAGCAGAATTTCAGATTAAACATAGCATACCTGCATGAATAAGCCATCAAACGCATCAATCTTAACGAACAACATCCTGGTTGAAAGAAGTTCAGCCCAACTTCTTGAATTTTCGCGATTTTATTTTATCATAGTGAAACTATTGCGAACAATTCCAAAGATTTAAACCATCAGGATTGATAGAATTTTGCCGCATCCTGTTACTTGCTTTTCCGCTTGAGTCGCTCATGAAATGATGATAATCAGTGAACAGGAATTAAAAAACAGAATTGAGGCGGCTTTATTCAGAACCGCCCAGTGTCTGCCCATGGAAAGGTTGATAGCGCTTTTTAATGAAAGCGATCACGTTGCGTCGCACGATATCGAAAAAGCACTGGCCCTCCTGGGTGAAGACTATCATGGCCGAAGCCTTGAAGTAGTGTATCTCGCAGGCGGATGGCGAATTCAGATCCGCGCCTGCTATGCTGCGTGGGTGAATCAAGCGCTTGAGCACAAGCCGGCGCGTTATTCCCGGGCGCTTCTCGAGACATTAACCGTAATCGTGTATCGTCAGCCTGTCACCCGAAGTGAAATTGAGCATATTCGCGGCGTCAGCCTTCACCCCCGGCTGATTCAAACACTGCTCGAGCAAGGATGGATCGAGGTTGCCGGACATAGAAAATCGCCCGGATGCCCGAGTCTTTACGGCACCACGCTGACTTTTCTTGATCATTTCAACCTGCGGAGCCTTGATCAGTTGCCTGATTTTGACAGCTTCTCCAGCCAGAGTTTCGCTCCAGAAGCGCCCCAATCTGCTGAAAGGCTCCCGATCACCCCCTCCGCCGATGAACCATCGAACCAGACATAAGGATTTCAACCCGCGCGCCAGGCACGCCGTTTACAAGCCTTGCTTAAGACTCGCTTCCATGAATAGATCCAGTTGACCATCGAGTACCGCCTGCACGTTACTGGTCTCAACCCCGGTGCGCAAATCCTTGATACGCGACTGATCCAGGACATAGGAGCGAATTTGCTGCCCCCAGCCGATATCTGATTTTCCGGCTTCCACTTGCTGCGCAGCAAGCCGTCGTTCCTGCTGTTCCAGTTCATACAGGCGGGCATGCAATTGTTTCATGGCGCTTGCCCGGTTCTTATGCTGTGAACGATCATTCTGGCATTGCACCACGATTCCTGTCGGAATATGGGTAATCCGCACTGCACTTTCTGTCCGGTTGACGTGTTGCCCCCCCGCGCCACTGGCACGGTAAACATCGATGCGCAAATCCTTGGAGTTAATTTCAATATCCGCCTGCTCTTCTAATTCAGGGGAAACGAAAACCGAAGCAAATGAGGTATGGCGACGATTCCCGGAATCAAACGGCGACTTCCGAACCAGACGATGCACACCCGTTTCCGTGCGCAGCCACCCATAAGCATATTCCCCACTCACCAGGATGGTCGCATTTTTGATGCCAGCAACTTCACCCGTGTTCATATCCTGTACTTCGACCGCAAAACCATGGCTTTCCGACCAACGCAAAAACATCCGCAACAGCATCTGCGCCCAATCCTGGGCTTCCGTCCCCCCCGATCCAGCCTGAATGTCAACGAAAGCATGACAGTCATCCTTGGATCCGGAAAACATGCGTTTGAATTCCAGGGCCTCAAGCCGCCGGGTCATGGCCATGACATCCTGATCAATACTTGCCTGGGTTTCCTGATCATTCTCTTCGCGAGCCAGTTCAAGTAAATGGCGTGCATCCTCACATTGATAGGTCAGGTCATCAAGTTCATCCACCGTTTTCTGCAGAATTGACTGTTCCCTGCCCAGCTTTTCCGCCGCTTCGGCATCTTCCCATATCTGAGGCTGTTGCAACTCACGTTCAACTTCCTGCAACCTTTCTTTTTTGCTATCGTAGTCAAAGATACCCCCGAAGCAATTCGATTCGATGTTTCATCTCGCTGATACGATCCGACAGCGGTGCGATCAATTCAACCATAATATTCTCCTGTGCCTATGGGGTGTTGGAT
This sequence comes from Proteobacteria bacterium UBA2770, assembly GCA_002352565.1. Lineage (GTDB taxonomy): Bacteria > Pseudomonadota > Gammaproteobacteria > UBA2770 > UBA2770 > UBA2770. The sequence goes on from DEIQ01000090.1 coordinate 9,794, forward strand.
GCACTAAAATTCAAAGTTTCCCATAGATTGATCATGCTTTAATTATTATAATGTTTATAATCTGCTATGGTAAGGGGAGGGGCTTTATAACGTGATTCAACAAAGTCGAGAGTTTAACTCATGTATGAGCACCTACACCCATTACTGCCCGGGTGTAAAATCGTGATGTAGATTTCAAATTTTGTACAATTCTGCCGCTGATATATCATGTAAATTAATCATTGGCAAAAAATGAGACTCACCAACATTTCCTATTGAAAAGGGGACAACATGAACAGAAAAATGCAGCAATTACGCACGATTTCCTCGTTCGCGTTCTTGTTAACCATTCCTGGACTGGTTTATTCGGCCGTTGAGGACAATCGCTGGTATGTCACCGGCATGGGTCGTTATATATTTGATACCGAATCAATCCATCTGGATGATGAAAGCCTGGGCGCTTCTTTCGGTATCGGTAAAATGCTAACGCCGTATTTGAACCTTGAAATGCAGATATATGGCAATAATATTGATCAGGAAGGGGGGAACGACCAGATCCAGCAACGGGGCGTAGGATTGGACCTGATGCTATTCCCGATTCGCTCCAAATTTATTTCTCCTTATGTGTTGCTGGGCATGAATCATCAAGAAACGGAATATGCTGGATTTGATGCCCGCAATCCCACCCTTGAAACTGGATTGGGCTTTTTGAGTCCGCTCAATGATTATGGCGTGTCGTTCCGTGCCGATCTTCGCTACCGCTATGACCCACAAAATGAACCCGGCAAAGGAAACGCTGATTTCGATGACTGGATGCTCAACTTCGGCTTATTGGTTCCGATTGGCCAAAAGCCCACCGAAACTCAAGTGGCTGCCGAAGAAGCTGATGAATACTTATGGCCCGCGGAAACCGTTGAAGCGGAAGTGCTCGACAGCGACGGCGATGGAGTTCCGGATGATCTTGATGCCTGCCCCGGCACCGAACCCAATATCATGGTCGATGCTGCCGGCTGTCCGATATCCATGATCATCGAACTTCCAAGCATTCACTTTGCTTTCGATTCGGATAAACTCACAGAGACCGGAAAAATCAAGCTTGACGAAGTAACTGCCATGCTTGAAAAAAATCCATCGGTCACCGCTATCGTTGCCGGGCATGCCGACAGTACCGGGCCTGCCGCCTATAATGTGGAACTCTCGCGGAGGCGCTCTGAATCCACCCGCCAGTATCTGATTAGCCAGGGAATTGATGCAGAACGCATGTCAATCATGGCTTACGGAGAGACCCGCCCAGTCGATACCAACGAAACCAAAGAAGGACGCACGCACAATCGCCGCGTCGAATTTGAAATAGAATAAGCCTTGACAGCGAAGTGCGGCATGCCGCACTTCGCTGTATTATTAACCAGAAACCTTTGCACAGTTCTCATGCTGCGTTAAAAATGTGCTCGATCGGTCATTTACTCCAGCAAACTCCCTCTCTGCGTGCACTTTTGCCTTGCCTGAAAACCTTATCATCTCTCGGGCAAAGTCTCTAACCAACACCCGCCAGACCGGGATGAAAGCGGGAAACTCGCTATCACAGAACGGCGATTGAAATTATTCAAGCGCCGATTATCCTGTGCACACAACACCTGATCATAAAGATTAATTCGACGCACAGAAACACCTTCAAAGGCGTCATGGTTGCAAATGTTTTTTCCGCCGGAACATAGAAAAAAGTGATTTAGGACGCCGATTCACCCATCGCCATCCATTCAATGGCCACACCTCAATCACATCCACGCGGTTCTCTTGCAAAGCATTCCACGACAGCTGGAGCAGCTCCAGCAACGGGCTGTGGAAATGTGAGGAATGCGCGTACATTCTTTCCAGTTGCAACGCTTGACTAACGATACACCCAACCGCATCGGGCGCTATGGACGGAAGTCTGCCGTGAGATAAAGGCATGTAACGGATTCCTGCTGCATCTGCCATTCCACGAATAAACCATGCGTCATCATCCGCCAGAAGCCAACTAATGGGAATCGGCGGTTCCGGCTTTTCCACCAGTGGCGCTCCACCCCAGAACCAGAAACCATCTACAGTTGGCAGGGCGTTCGTCGATCTTTGGGTATTGATTTCATGCTGATAACACAACATCTCGACTTCGCTGCGCAAACCCTGAACGATAGCTGCATCTTTGCCATAAAAGAATGGCGTTTGCATGCTGCGCCCCCGGATTGCGGATGGCGGCTGCGCGGTGTAATCCAGCGTTCGTTGCCAGTTGAGCACAAATTGCCCGTTCCCGAGAAAAGCAAACTGGCAGGGCCAGTGCGCCAGTATATGCTGCTGAAGCGTCTCGGTTAACTGCCTGCCTTCCTGCTCATCGATATTCAGGGCATGATGATCAAAAGCAAAGGCATCATTCAATCCAACAAGCCAGTGGAGGGGTTCGGCGCACATGATACTACCCAGTGCAGGTTGATTGGCGCCCAGAACCCGCCACACTGCGGCTCCTGCAGGAATATCATCACTCTGTTGAGAACGTTGTCCCAACAGATCAGCGATACAATGTTCCAGCCCTCTCGATTCTCCCGTATATTGTTGACCCTTCCGCTTTAAGGTGTCTCGCCATAGCGACACCCCTTGCAGATCATCTCTGTCGATCCCGGGTAAAATCAATAACAAACGCCGCATAGCGCCCAATCAACTCGTTTAATGCGCTTCAGCCCAATGCCGACCCTTACCCGTATCCACGATCAAAGGCACCTGTAATCGAAGCGCCTGCTCCATGCGCGCTTTTACCCCGGCTTCCACACACTCGATCGCATTTTCCGGCACTTCAAATACCAGTTCATCATGCACTTGCATCATCATCGCCACATCAGGTTGCTCACTTGCCAGCCACTGATGGATTTCAATCATCGCAAGCTTGATAATATCCGCCGCCGTTCCCTGCATGGGCGCATTGATAGCGCTGCGCTCCGCATATTGCCTGCTCTGAGCGCGCGGCGAATGAACCTCCCTGATGTAAAGCCTGCGCCCGCAGATCGTCTCGACATAACCCGCATCCCGCGCCTGTTGACGCATTTGCTCCATGAAAACGCGTACCCGTGGATAACGCTCGAAATAACGCTGCACATAATGTTCCGCGAGTGAGCGCTCGATGCCAAGTTGACGCGACAGACCAAATGGAGACATACCATAGATCAGACCAAAATTAATGGTTTTGGCAATCCGTCTTTGCGCTGGACTGACTTCACTTTCCGCAATGGAAAATATTTCCGCCGCCGTAGCTTTATGCACATCCATGCCTTGAGCAAAAGCCTCTCTTAACTGTTCGTCTTCAGAAAAATGCGCCAGAATACGCAATTCGATCTGCGAATAATCTGCCGATAACAGAATATAGCCCGGCGGTGCGATAAAAGCCTGCCGGATTCGCCGTCCTTCCGCAGTTTTAGCGGGAATATTCTGGAGATTGGGATCGGAAGACGACAGCCTGCCCGTTGCTGTCACTGCCTGATGATAAGACGTATGAATCCTTCCGGTCTGAGGATGGATCTGCCTGGGCAGCCGTTCAGCATAGGTAGAACGAAGCTTACCCAAACCACGATGTTCCAGAATCAGTGAGGCGATGGGGTACGTATGAGACAGTTCTTTCAACACGTCCTCTCCGGTCGAGGGCTGACCGCCGGGCGTTTTACGCCGATAAGGCAGTTTGAGCCGCTCGAACAGAACTTCCTGCATTTGCTTTGGCGAGGCCAGATTGAAAGTTTCTCCAGCGAGTTCATAAACCTGGCGTTCCAAATGTTGCATCTGGATGGATAAATCCTCGCTATAAGCCAGCAACATGTCTTTATCAACGAGTACCCCATGGCGCTCCATGGTTCCAAGGACCGGGATCAATGGTATTTCGATCTGTTCATAAACCCTTCGCAGCCCGGGCTGGGCCTTGAGCCTCGGCCACATCGCCCGATGAGCCTTGAGTGTCATTTCGGCATCGGCCGCTGCATAACGGGCAGCCTCGTCCAGAGGCAAGTGAGCAAAAGGGATCTTGCCTCCATGCGTCACCTCTTTGTAACTTTGCATCATACAACCCAGTTCGCGATGAACGATACTCGCCAGATCATGGCGCCCGGCTGTACTATCCAGCACATAAGATTCCAGCATGGTATCATGCAGCGTACAATGCAAATCGATGCCGCAATGAGCCAATACTTCGCGGTCAAACTTGATATTCTGACCAATCAGGTTGTGCTGATCATTTTCAAGCACCGATTGGAGATCCCGCAGAACCACATCAACATCAATGTTCACCTTCTGATCCTGGGTTTCAGAAACATGCGCAATCGGTATATAAGCTGCAGGAACATCATTCACAGCCAGCGAAAAACCCACCATTTTCGATGTGACAGGATCCAGACCATCGGTTTCAGTATCAAAAGCAAAGCCGGACGCTTCTTCAATACGCGCCTTCCATTGAAACCAATCCCTGGTCTGCGTGATGAGGGCATATTCCCCCTCAATCTCTTGCGCACCAGCCTCCGAGGAGGCTGCTTCAAGTTCTCGCTGCCACTGGCGAAATTCGAGATCCTGCAACAAATTACGCAAGCGTTCTTTGCAAACTGGCTGTATATGCAGTTCATCCAGTTCAAAAGGCAAAGACACGTCATCCGCTAATTTCACCAGTTGCCTGGTCCATTCCGTTTGAGGGCCTTGTTGCCGCAAACGTTCGCCCACCTTGCCACGAATCTCGTCAGCATGCGCCAGAAGATTATCGAGACCTCCATATTTTTGCAGCCATTTGGTCGCTGTTTTCGGCCCCACACCCTCTATTCCGGGAATATTATCTGTCTTATCCCCTACAAGGGTTAAGTAATCGCCCATCAAAGCCGGTGGAACGCCAAATTTTTCTTCAATATAACTGGGGTCATACCAGGTGTTGCTCATGGTATCGAGTTGAATCACATCATCATTCACAAGCTGAGTCAGGTCTTTATCTCCACTGGAAATCAAGCCTGGAATCCCGCTCGAACGCGCCTGTTTGACCAGTGTTGCAATCACATCATCCGCTTCTACCCCTTCGATCTGAGTCGAAGGAATCCCCATTGCGTCCAGCAATTCACGTAAGCGATCAAACTGGGACGATAGTTCCCTGGGGGTCGGCGGGCGATTCGCCTTGTACGACTGGTATAAATGGGTGCGAAAAGTAGGACCAGGCGCATCGAACACGACCAGCAGACGTTGCGGCTGCCAGTCTTTTACCAGTTTGCGAACCATGTTGGCGACACCAAAAATGGCGCCTGTCGGCTCCCCTTGCCGATTGATCAAAGGTGGCAAAGCATGAAATGCCCGGTGAAGATAGGATGAACCGTCGATAATCGCCAGCGGTATGGGAGGCTCAGGCCTAATCAAAAGGGGATTCTCGTTTCGCCGCGCCACAAGTCCTCGACAGTTTCCCGTCGCCGCACCAGATAAGCGTGATCCTGATCGACCATGACTTCAGCGGCGCGAGGTCTGGCATTATACTGTGAACTCATGGAAAAACCATAAGCACCGGCGGCGCCAATGGCAAGCAAATCTTCAGCTTCAACCGGAAAATGGATAGCGGGAGCAAAACAATCGGAACTCTCACACACCGGGCCGACGATTTCCGTGGCTTCATACTGTGGGCGATCGGCTATGCTTTGAACAGCCATGATGGGATGTTGCGCCTGATAAAGCGCCGGTCGGATCAAATCATTCATCCCGGCATCCACGATGGCGATACGCCGCTGCTGATGCGATTTGATATAAAGGACACGGGTCAGTAAGATACCAGCCGAACCGACAATGGAACGCCCCGGCTCAATCATAAGGGACAAACCGCTGCCCGAAAACAAGCGGCGCAATTCATGCATCCAGGTTTCCGGCTGTGGCGCGGTATCCGCCGCAGTATAATTTATTCCAAGCCCGCCGCCCATATCGATATGTTCAAGTACAATATCCTCGCCGCGCAGTTGTTTCGCCATATCCAGGAGATGTCGAGCTGCTTCAAGCCACGGATTGATATCCTTTAAGTCTGACCCGATATGGCAACTCAATCCGCACAGCCTGATATCTGACATGCGGCTGCATTCGCGAGCCAGTAACATGGCATCGCGCCAGGCAATTCCAAATTTGCTGTTCGCCATTCCAGTCGCTATATAGGGATGGGTTTTGGGATCGACATCGGGATTGACACGCAGCGCCACCGGTGCTGTGATCTGCATATCCCGGGCGATCGAACACAAGCTTTCCAACTCCGACCTTGACTCAACATTGATACAGCGTATACCGGAACGCAAAGCCAAAGCGAGCTCATCCTCGCGTTTGCCAACCCCTGAAAACACGACCAGAGCCGGATCCGCTCCAGCTTCGATAACCCGGAGCAATTCCCCTCCCGATACCACATCGAAACCACAGCCGAGACGCGCCAGAATGTCGAGTACCGCAAGGTTGCCATTGGCTTTGACGGCATAAGCAATCAAATGCTTCATCCCTTTTAGCGGCTCGGCATAGGAAGCCACCGCCTGCTCCAGCGCAGATCTTGAATAAATGTAACTCGGGGTGCCAAATCGATGCGCCAATTCCGGCACAGCCATGCCCTCAACCTGCAACTGACCCTTATGGTAAAAAAAATTCCGCCTGACTGATCCTGCGATCCATTCATCCCGCATCAATATGATCCAATATTCTCTTTCTGGCGCTTTCTCCACCTGTGGGACTGAAGCCTCAGGGCGCGCATGTATGATGTAATCGTGCTGGATTGTTCCTTGACCGGGCTCTGCCGTCTCGCGCCGACTCTAGGGAAGCTCTGATTAAGTCATGAACCCGGT
>DEIQ01000090.1:16641-21970 GCA_002352565.1 Proteobacteria bacterium UBA2770
CCGCTTGCGTCCCTACTGGCCCAGCTTCTTTGTTGACAATCTCCGCAATAGCCCTGCTAACCCGCGCGATTTGCGCCTCGAAGCTGAACCTGAGGAACCACACCTGAGCTTCGTCCAGAATTAATCAGAGGTTCTCTAAACAAAATCGCATATCAACGATTTCGCAGTCCAGGGTTGCGGCGTAAAAACTCTTCCGCCAGTTCCTTATAGGCCAAAGCTCCCTTTGAAGAAGGATCGTGCTGAATGATCGAAAGGCCAAACCCCGGCGCTTCGGCCAGTTTGACATTGCGGGGAATCACCGTCTCATACAGGCGATCGCCAAAATGTTGTTGCAACTGTTGCGATACTTCCTGAGACAGGCGATTTCTGGGATCATAAAGCGTTCGAACCAGACCTTCAATGGTTAAATTCGGATTAACATTTGCCTGTACAGCCTCCAGCGTCTCCATCAAGTCACTGAGACCCTCAAGAGCAAAATATTCGCATTGCATTGGGATCATCAAGGCATCAGCAGCAACCAACGCATTCAATGTCATGATATTGATCGAAGGAGGACAATCCAGAATTACTGCATGATAATCAGTCTGTAATTGTCCCAGAACCTTGCGCAATCGCGTATAACGATCCGGCCAGCTGCGCATGGCTGCATCGACGCCTGTCAATTCTGAGTTGCCCGGTAAAATAGAGATGCCCATCTCACTCAGAGGCAAAACAGCCTTCTGAATCCGGCATTCTCCCATCAACACATTGCCTACAGAATAAGGCACATGTCTTTTATTCACCCCACAGCTCATGGTGGTGTTACCCTGCGCGTCCAGATCTATCAGAAGCACTTTCAAACCTCGATCAGCCAGAGCTGCCGCCAGATTAACGCTGGTCGTGGTTTTGCCCACGCCGCCTTTCTGATTGACCACCGCAAGAATCCTTTGCATTCAATGGACTCCGTTCAAAGGTGCTTCGGACTCTACACACACAAGATGGCGTTGCGCATCGATTCCCGGCAACTGAATCTCATGCACTTCGGCTATGCGCAAGCCAGCGATCGAACATACTACAGCAGCTTGATTACGACGCCCACCCATCCACCAAAGTTTCGAACCCGCATCAATCCATTTTCGGCATAAAAGCGCAGCCTGGGGCAGGGGCGCCAGCGCACGGCACACCAGATCTACATCAGCGCTATCATCACAAGGGGGAAGCGATTCGATACGGGCGTTTCTGACCTCTACATGATCCAGGCGCAAATGCGACACTACATGGTTCAAAAACCGAACTTTTTTCCCGTTGCTCTCCACCAAAATATAACGTCGGCTGCAATCGAATAAAGCGAGTGGAATCCCTGGAAACCCGGCGCCGGAACCTACATCAAAAACAGATGACGCAGAAAACATCGGAAGAACACTGAGACTGTCCATCACATGGCGATCCACCATATCCGTCTCACAGGTGAGCGTCGTCAACGCATAAGCCCGATTCCACAGGACCAATTGTTCCAAAAACCATATGAGAGATGCCAGCACCGTCTCATTCTGATCGCACCAGGTGTGACCGAGCGCCTCTCTCAATCGCCGCTTCAGGACATCATCTTTCATATACCGGCGACAATCCCCTGTGATCGCGCAAAAAGTTATATGACCATAAGGTCGACAAATTCATGCACGGCGCTATCTTCAAAACGATCCTGCTCCGCACACAGATTTGTGATCAAACGGCAGGACTTGGCGGGTAAACGAGTCGCCAGATTGTGTTCAAACTTCTCCTGCAGCAAAGGTATACCTTCGGCGCGGCGCCGACGATGACCAACAGGATATTCAACCACTACGCGTTCCGTCTGGGTGCCATCAGAAAAAAACACCTGCACCGCGTTACCGATAGAGCGTTTGTCCTGATCGAGATAATCACTGGAAAAGCTTTTCAACTCATTGACCTTCATTTTAGCGCGCAAGGCGTCGATTCGAGGATCTGCAGCCCGGGCATCTTCATAATCGTCTGCCGTCAACTGACCAAAAATCAAGCCAATCGCCACCATATATTGCAGGCAATGATCCCGATCTGCCGGATTCGTCAATGGGCCGGTTTTATCGATAATCCGGACGGCGGCTTCCTGAGTATCAATGACTACTTCACTGATCTCATCAATGCGGTTACGCACCTTGGGGTGCAACTGCAAGGCGGCCTCAACCGAAGTCTGGGCATGAAACTCCGCCGGATAAGAGATCTTGAACAATACATTTTCCATGACATAACTGCCGAAAGGTTGCGGCAGTTTCAACGGTTCACCGAAAAGCGCATCTTCAAAACCCCATATTTTGGCGCTCAGCGCCGTAGGATAACCCATTTCCCCGCGCTGCGCCATCAATGCCAACCATACGCCGCGACTCGTGGCATCTCCCGCCGCCCAGCTTTTACGCGATCCGGTATTCGGTGTATGGCGATACGTACGCAACGCGCCACCGTCAATGAATGCGTTAGAAACTGCATTGATCACTTCATCACGGTCACAGCCTAAAAGCCCGGCCGCCACCGCTGTAGTAGCAATACGCACCAGAAGCACGTGATCGAGCCCACGCCGGTTAAAAGCATTCTCCAGCGCCAGAATACCCTGTATTTCATGCGCCTTGATCATCGCTTCGAGTACCACGCGCAGCTTCAAAGGGGGGGATCCGGCCTGAACCGCCCGGCGACTGAGATAATCAGTCAAAGCCAGAATACCGCCGAGATTATCTGAAGGATGCCCCCATTCGGCCGCCAGCCAGGTATCATTATAATCCAGCCATCGGATCATACAGCCAACATTAAAAGCCGCGCGCACCGGATCCAGAATATAGGAAGTTCCTGGAACCCGGGCACCAGAAAGCACCTGAACATCAGGCACTATAGGACCGAGCATTTTGGTGCACGCAGGATAGCCCAGCGCCAACATGCCACACCCGAGTGTATCCATGAAACACAGACGGGCGGTATGCATCGCCTCCTGGCTTTGAGTGACATCATAGGTTAGAACATAGTCGGCGATAGCCTGCAAAAGTGCATCAGGCTCCAGATTTTTGGCGGTGTCAACGGTCGTATTCATGCGATCATACTCTCCTGCAAACTCGAATTATTCAATGGCAGTTACCGATCATCCAGAGGCGGAACATCAAGCTCATCTGGGCCGATGTAAGCGGCGCTTGGCCGAATCAGTTTGTTATTGGCACGTTGCTCTATGATATGAGCTGTCCAACCACTGGTGCGTGCAATGACAAAAATCGGCGTAAAAAGCGGAGTCGGAATCCCCATAAAATGATAAGCCGACGCGCTGTAAAAGTCGAGGTTGGGGAAAAGCTTTTTCTCATCCCACATGACCTTCTCGATGGCTTCCGAAATTTCAAAAAGAAGCGGATAGCCGACATCATCCGCCAACCGGCTGGACCATTGTTTAATCACTTCATTGCGCGGATCAGAAGTCCGATAAACTGCATGACCGAAGCCCATGATCTTCTCTTTTCGCTTCAGCATGCCCTTAACTTGTTCGGCGCCTTCAACGGGGTTCCTGAATCGCTGAATCAGATCCATGGCGGCTTCATTCGCGCCCCCATGCAATGGGCCACGCAGTGTACCGATCGCGCCGGTCACCGCAGAATACATGTCCGACAAGGTGGAGGCGCAAACCCGGGCTGTAAAGGTTGAAGCATTGAATTCATGTTCGGCGTAAAGGATCAGCGAGACATCCATCGCTCGGCGCTGCAAAGCTGATGGCGCACCCCCGGAGAGCAATTCAAGAAAATAGCCCGCCATACTGTCTTCATCACTCTCGAATCCAATACGCTCACCCGTCTGAACATAGCGCCACCAGTAACACAAGGCAGAAGGGAAAATACCGAGGAGGCGATCAGAAACATGATGTTGTTGCGTAAAATCCCTTTCAGGCTCCAGCGTGCCCAGCATGGAACATATCGTGCGCATCACATCCATGGGGTGCGCCGCAGCCGGAATCAACTCCAACACCCTGCACAACGCTTCCGGAACCGGGCGGCACTGTCTCAAACGTTGGCGATAATTCTCAAGCTCGCTTTTATCAGGCAATGTGCCATAGATCAGTAGGTGCGCCGTCTCTTCAAATGTAGCTTTCTGCGCCAGATCCTTCACATCATAGCCGCGGTAACACAGCCCACTACCTTCCTTGCCCACAGTGGCAATACTGGTTTCGCCAGCAACCTGGCCGCGTAATCCCCCACTGGACCGCTCGGTTTCAGCCATCTTATTTCTCCTCCCTGGAAAACAGCTCATCCAATTTGTTTTCAAACACATGGTAACCCAGAACTTCGTAAAGTTCCGAGCGGGTTTGCATCTTCTCAATCCATGACTGTTGACTACCATCCTGGCGTATCGCCTGATACACTCCCATAGCCGCGAAGCTCATGGCACGAAATGCCGACAGCGGGTATAAGACCATGGCCACTCCGCTTCGGCGAAAATCATCGATATTCATCAACGGCGTTTTGCCGAATTCGGTCATATTCCCCAGAACCGGTACTTTAACGGCAGCAGTGAACGTGACAAATTCTTCTGGCGATAACAATGCCTCGGCAAAAATCATATCCGCTCCGGCTTCTATGTATCGACAGGCTCTTTCAATCGCCGCGGACATGCCTTCGGATGCCCGGGCATCCGTACGCGCCATGATAACGAACTGTTCATCCACGCGCGCGTCTACCGCAGCCTTGATTCTATCCGCCATTTCATCCGCGCTCACCAAAGCTTTGTTAGGCCTGTGACCGCAACGCTTGGCCTGAACCTGATCTTCGATATGAATACCCGCTGCACCAGCTCTCGAAAGTTCAACCACACTGCGGGCCATCATGAAAGCACCACCCCAGCCTGTATCTGCGTCAACCAGCAATGGTAATTTACACGCGCCGGTAATACGATGCACATCTTCGACAACATCGTTCAACGTAGTCAAACCCAGATCGGGCAAACCGAATGAAGCATTCGCCACACCGGCCCCCGATAGATAAAGCGCCTGGAACCCTGCCTGTTGTGCAAGCATCGCGCAATAGGCATTCACCGCGCCTGCGATCTGCAGAGGGCGCTCATGAGAAAGCGCCTGCCTGAATGCGTAACCTGAAGATTCGCTCATAAGGAATCACACCCCTGATGAAAGTGAATGGATTGATAAAGATCAATAGACTTCAATGACTATCTACAAACCACCAGCGCATATCATAAACATTTTACAATTATAAGCAAAATTATATGCTGACGCGATGAAAATAACAGATCCAGTCTGTCAGGGAGCCTCCGATTAAGTCATGAACCCGGTTCTTGCGGCTCTTATGTCCAGCTT
>DEIQ01000090.1:22006-29402 GCA_002352565.1 Proteobacteria bacterium UBA2770
CCTGAGCTTCGTCCAGGCTTGATCAGAGGTTCCTTCGTATGCCGCCTGCATTTCCAACAAGTCGGCATACGATGCCGGGCACGCAACTTTCATGGAGCCCACTGTTCGATTGCCCGCGCCAGCCGTTCACACAGCCCCGCCAATGCGCCATTGCTCATCAATACCAGGCAATCCCCTGGTTCCAATCGACTCATGGCCCACTGAAAAGCCTCATCTGCATCTTTCACCACCGCGGCGGCACCTGCCAGACTGTCGGTTACACTCCATAACACATGACCCGTCATCACCAATGCCTCGTCCGCCCCGGCCAGTGCCGAAGCAATATGATCCGCATGCGCGCCCATACGCATGGAATTGGAACGCAGTTCGACCATGGCCAGCACGCGCTTCCAACTCCCGTCGCGCAGTGCGGAAATGGTTGCCGCGATTTCGGTTGGATGATGGGCGAAATCATCATACAACACCATCCCGTGGCAATGGGCTACCTGCTGCAATCGACGCGTCACGCCCTTGAATGAGCGCAAAGCATCTAGCGCCTCTTCAGGTTGAACCCCGCAGGCATGCGCGGCTGCCATGGCAGCCATGGCATTGTGAACATTATGCATTCCCGGCAACGTTAAAGATAATCTTCCTGCCGCATGGCCCTTGAACCGGATATGGACTTCACCATCATCCAGCTTTGCCTGCCAATCCGTTCCCGGAGTGAAACCAAAGGTGCAGGTCTGGCTCCAGCAGTCCAGTTGCAGTACTTGCTCTATCGCTTCACTGTTCGGCGGGAATATCACGACTCCGCGAGACGGAACCGTGCGCACCAGATGATGCACCTGTCGCTGAATCGCCGCCAAATCAGGATAGATATCCGCATGATCATATTCAAGGTTGTTGAGAATGAGCACATCGGGCCGATAGTGGATGAACTTAGCTCTTTTGTCGAAAAAAGCGGTATCGTACTCATCTGCCTCGACAACAAATGTCTGCGCATCAGCCATCCGCGCCGAAACATTGAAATTAACAGGAATTCCGCCGATCAGAAATCCGGGCGACTTGCCCGCCTTATCAAGGATCCAGGCCACCATGCTCGCCGTAGTGGTTTTTCCGTGGGTGCCAGCAACCGCGACCACCGTCTGGCATTTCTGCAGAACAAATTCCCGCAGCCATTGCGGCCCGGAAACATAAGGCAATTTTTCGTCGAGCATCCACTCAACCGCCGGATTTCCACGGCTCACGACGTTTCCCACCACCACCAAATCGGGGCGCTCCACCAAAGCGCGATACTGCGGCTCAACTTCAATGCCAAGTCTTTGCAGTTGATCACTCATCGGCGGATACAGTGGACCATCGGAGCCCGTCACCCGATGACCGGCTGATTGCGCAAGCGCCGCCACACCCGCCATAAAAGTTCCACCAATACCTAGAATGTGAATATGCAAATCTAACCCTGCCTTTTATCCATCAGCGAATATGGATCATGCTCTCAATGAATGCTTTAAGGAACCTCGGATCAAGTCTGGACGAAGGAGATTGTGGTTCATTATATTAAGATTCCCGGGTTAAATCGCGCGGGTTAGCAGGGCTATTGCGAAGATTGTCAACCATGAAGCTGGGCCAGCAGGGACGCAAGCGGGTTCGACCTCGCTCACCGCAGGCACCGGGTTCATGACTTAATCGGAGATTCCTTAATCCCTACAGACCCGGAATTCGCCATTATGATCTAGTCAGCTTGACGGATTGCCTTGCGCTTAAGCCCAAGGCTGAGACATGATTGCAGCAAACAACCGTTGGCGCCTGGTTCTCTGCAGGTGTAATATAAGACGCTATTGAGACCATCTTTAATGCCATTACCTGAACGAACCGAGGCTGTAGTAAATGAAACCATGCACCTTGCTGCCAGACACTCGCTCCAATCCCGAATGAATAATCATGCCAACGATTCGTGACTTTTTGCATATCACACATTTATCGGAACTGGAAGAATTCTGCCTTCAAGCCCAAAGTGCCCATTTTATCGGGATCGATTGTGAATTTATACGCACGCGCACCTATTGGCCCATCCCATGCCTGATTCAATTATCGTGCCCCCTGCCACAAACTAGCCTTACAGCCGTTATTGATGTCCTCAGGCTGGAGAACCTCGAACCTTTACGCATCCTTCTCTCCCGAATCCCCGTGTCGATTCTGCATGCCGCCGAGCAGGATATGCACATCATCGAGTTGCTGGTTGGCGAACGCCCGCAACAGGTTTTTGACACCCAGTTGGCTGCTGCCTTTTGTGGACTTGGGCATCAATGCAGTTACAGTGGGCTTGTCGAAAAGCTGTTGGATATCGAGGTAGATAAACAATACCGCTGTAGCGATTGGGAAAAACGACCGCTTTCCGCCGAACAGATCACCTATGCAGCCGAAGACGTCAACCATCTGCCTTCGCTTCACCAGTTGCTTGATGCAAAATTAACCGAATGGCGACGCAAAGAGTGGATGGAAGAAGAAATGCGACATCAACTCAAGCAATGGCAGATCGACAGCGATCCAGCCAACGCCGCAAAACGACTGAAGCCCCCCCCCAACTGGGGGCCGGTAGCCATAGAAAACGCCCACAAGCTCGCTCAGTGGCGCGAAGAAACAGCCCAGAGAAAAAATCTCCCGCGTCAGTGGATATTATCCAACCAGGATTTGTTCACCATGGCATTGCATCCAGACCAAGCCGAGGGTTGCAAATATCCTGGCAAGAAGCCGCCTGGCAATCTTCCTCCATTGGATCCAATCCATCAAACCAGCGAGAATAACGACACCCGTTACGGAAACAACGGAGAACGAATATCAAAGGAACAGCAGATGTCGTTACGCCAAAGAATCAAAAAAACAATTCGCGCCGAGATTGATATTCTGCACCGCTACGCCAATGAAGATCACATTGCACCCGAGTTGATAGCGACCCGGGAAGATATGAAAAATCTTCTGCTTGACCAACCATCACGCCTGTCAAGCGGATGGCGGCTAGCCTGGGTACAGCGCCACCATCCGTCTCTGCTGGAATCGAAGGGACGGTTTGGTGAATTTTCTGCCGCCTTGTAACCCGGAACCATGCACTATAAACCAACAGGCTGCTAAGCTTTATATGCGCGGATGGGATGGCACCGCCAATTGGTCTCATGTGCCATCCATGCAAATTTCAAGCCGCTTCAGCAATCACCTTGACCAGCGTTTGAAATATTTCCTGGATATCCTTTTCTCCCGAGACGTGCGTCAACATGTCTTTCTCTTCATAGTAGCGGATTAAAGGCTTGGTTTGTTGTTCATAGACTTGCAGGCGCTTTACTACCGTCTTCTCGTTATCATCATCCCTGTGGATGACGCGCGCTCCGCACCGATCACATACGCCTTCCAGCTTTGGCGGTGAAGAAAAGCGGTTGAATATCTGACCACAACCCTGACAGATCAAGCGACCGGCCAAACGCCGCGTCAATTCATCCAGCGCCACATCCAAAGACAGCACTCGGTCAAGGGGTTTCCCCATCTGCTCCAGCATGGGATCCAATGCCTTGGCCTGATCCAGATTACGCGGAAATCCATCCAGTATAAAACCATCCGCCGCGTCCCGAGCCTGGGTTCTCTCGACAATCATGTCCAGCACGATTTCATCGGCGACCAGTTCACCCGCATCCATGGTTGCTTTTGCTTTCAAGCCCAGCGGCGTCTGGTTCGCTACCGCCGCCCGTAATAAATCACCAGTGGAAACCTGTGGTATATGAAACCGTTCCGCCAAAAGTTTTGACTGAGTGCCTTTGCCTGACCCCGGCGCACCCAGAAAAATAATTCTCATGATATCAATCCTGTCTCTACATTCATTTGCATCATTGAATCATAGGGTTTATCTAGCCTTATATGCTAATTCCCATCATACCTCATGTCAACCAGACAACTGCTTTTAAATTTTATTTTAATATCTATTTCTACCGACTATTCGTTCGTTCAATTATGTGCTATTTAGTCTAAAAGGCGTTTATTATTTGCATTGACACAATAAATATATGGAAAGAGACCTCAGCATCACGCACCCGCAGTTTAAACCTTACACCAATGTTATAATTAGCCATGCAAAAGCCATTCGCAACCTGCAAGTGGCACTATGGCTTGGCCAGAACTCGCTTTATGGGGCTGGCTAAAAACCTTACGTTTTACGGTATCGCGGCCATGGCCGCGAATATTCGTAAGGGTGCCCTTTGCTTGACGCTCTATGGTCTACCGGATCCGAATTGCCCTGGATCGTTGCGCCTGGAATCCAGGATACGGGTTGAATACCTGGAATACCAACCTGTTATCCTGAAATCAGGTCGTGTAATCCAATCTTCCCTCTCGAATGGCGGAACTTTTGCTGGAAACTCAACGACTCCATCCAAAAACTACGGTTATTACGGTTATGCTGAGGTCTCACCCTATCATTAAATCGAGAGGCTGAAACCAAATCACCATCCTGCCAAACAGCAATAATTGGAGAATTAAACCGATTTGAACTACTGTAATTAATTAGAGTGGTCACTCGAACCCAGCTTTTTTTAGGCATTATTGTGTACTTACTCTAGATATATATCAGGCTGTGATTCTTCTTGTTCAAGAACATGCATTAAATGAATCTTATAATCCAGGTCAACAACCAGATATGAACGAACCCAGTAATCATCGTCATATGAGGTATAGGTAGCAAGGTCAAACCAATTTTTATCCGGGCTTTTATAAAGATCCATGTCCGCCCAAATATATAAATCGATTAACACCATCGTTTTAACAGCGCCTGGCAGGCTCAACCTTGTAATAAAACGGTCAATA
The DNA here is from genome assembly GCA_002352565.1 of Proteobacteria bacterium UBA2770. Classification (GTDB taxonomy): domain Bacteria; phylum Pseudomonadota; class Gammaproteobacteria; order UBA2770; family UBA2770; genus UBA2770. The sequence goes on from DEIQ01000090.1 coordinate 26,831, forward strand.
AACAGGTTCGGACCATGAACGCACCTTGCCCCGACACCATAAATTCAACTGCCTATTTAAACCGTGAGACAACCATTTATGAATAAAGCGCACTCTTTCCCCCATCTGATGATGCCTGTGCGTCTGGGCGCCATTGACCTTAAAAACCGCATCATCATGGGTTCGATGCATACCGGGCTCGAAGAAAGGCCAGGTGGCATGCAGCGGTTAGCGGAATTTTACCGCCAGCGCAGTTCATGTGGCTTAATCGTCACCGGTGGTATTGCGCCCAACGAGGCTGGCGCCATCGTGGCGGGCGGCGCCCGACTAAGCTCACCTGCCGAAGCCTCCCGGCACCGGCGCATCACCGATGCCGTACATGAAGCGAACGGACGTATCGTTCTACAGATCCTGCATTCGGGACGTTACGCATTCAACCCCCGATCCGTCGCCCCTTCCGCCATTCAGTCGCCCATCACCCCCTTTGCTCCGAAGGCCATGACGGAACAGGAAATTTTCGATACGATCGATGATTTCGGTCACTGCGCCGCACTGGCTCTCGAAGCGGGTTATGACGGCGTTGAAGTCATGGGATCGGAAGGTTATCTGCTCAATCAGTTTACCGCCCCGAGAACCAATCAGCGCGATGATCCATGGGGTGGTGATGCCACGCGCCGAATGCGTTTCCCGCTTCAGGTTGCTGAAAAAATACGCGCCGTCATGGGAAATCGCGGCATACTGATGTATCGCCTCTCCATTCTGGATCTGGTCGAAGATGGTTCCACCTTTGATGAAATATGTACCATGGCTCAACGACTCGAAGAAACCGGCACCGATGTGATCAATACCGGGATCGGCTGGCATGAGGCGCGTATTCCCACCATAGCGGCGATGGTGCCCCCAGGCGGATTTAGCTGGGTTACCCGGCAACTCAAGCTTCATGTGACCATTCCAGTAGTTGCCAGTAATCGCATCAATGACGCTGCGCTTGCCGAAAGCATCCTGCGCAACAAAGATGCCGATCTGGTTTCCATGGCCAGACCCTTGCTCGCCGACGCGCAACTCGCCGCCAAAATCGAACACAACGCGCAGGACCGCATCAACACCTGCATCGCCTGCAATCAAGCCTGCCTTGACTTTACTTTCAGCGGCAAAGCAACGAGTTGCCTGGTCAATCCGGGCGCAGGACGGGAATCAATCGACATCGTTCAACGCGCCCACAGACCATTGCGTCTGGCCGTAGTGGGTGGAGGTCCGGCGGGCATGTCCTGTGCCGCCACGGCCGCCGCCGCAGGGCATGAGGTGGTATTATATGAAAGCGCGGATCAACTGGGCGGACAATTCCTCATGGCGATGCGCGTGCCGGGCAAAAGTGTCTATGGCGAAGTGGCGCGATACTACCACCAGGAACTTAAAAGGCTTGGATGCCGCGTGAAATTGAATCATCGCGTCACTGGAAACGATTTGATCGACCGTTTCGACCGAGTGGTGCTGGCGACCGGCGTTAATCCGCGTCTGCCTGACATGGAAGGTCTTGATCATCCCAGTGTGGTGGATTATCCCGGCGTATTCAACAACCGGGTCGAAATCGGCGCAAAAGTCCTGATCCTTGGTGGCGGCGGAATTGGAATCGATATGGCGCATTATCTGGCTTACGATCCTTCATATCAGCAGGAAAGCGTCGAGAATTTTTTGTCGGAATGGGGAATCGATCCCACCTTGAAAGCCCGTGGCGGCATTGCAGGCATTCGCCCAGTTTATCCACCCAACCCTCGGGACATTACCATTCTCCAGCGCAGTTCGGGTAAAATTGGTGCCCACCTCGGCAAAACCACCGCCTGGATACATCGCGCCATGCTGAAACATCGCAAAGTTAGAATTCTTGCCGGCATTACCTATCAGCGGATCGATCACGATGGTCTGCATATCCTTGATCAGGGGAAATCACGTGTTCTGGGGGCGGACCACATCATTCTCTGTACCGGACAGAAACCGGAAAACTCTCTGCTGCCCGTGCTTCAACACCAGCATGTCCCTACCGATTTGATCGGCGGAGCCGACAACGCTCACCAGCTTAATGCGCAAAAAGCCATGCAAGAAGGGTGGCAATACGCCATGGCTTTATGAGTTCATACAAGCATAGGATGCATACTCGAACCAAACATAGTGCTGATGCTTCCATTGCCAACTGAATGGACGCATCGCCACAAACGTGATGCATTCATCAATAGCGCTGGTTCAGGCTGTCTTGCATCTTTAAGCTTTTAGGAGCCTCTGATTAATTCTTACACATTACCTGTAAGATTTTCCCGCGTTGTTTACACTTTTACGGGGTAGAAATAGTTTGGCAGCAAAGCATGAGGGGTCATATTATTAAGTCCTTTGCGCGGTTTAACGGAGTTATAGAAATTGATAAAGCGGTTCAAGGAAGTCTTGCGATGAGCCCGGCTGGCTTACATCTCTTTGTTCACGTCACATTTCCATAAGGGCGCGGATAACCCGTTCAGCCTTACCATTGGTTTGGGGGCGATTAACACGGGTGAATTTTTGTCCAATGCCATGCTCTTTACAGGTTTTAGCAAACTCGCGGCTG
>DEIQ01000090.1:29519-29664 GCA_002352565.1 Proteobacteria bacterium UBA2770
TGAGAAATCATCAATCGCTACAAAGAGGTATTCTCTACTTTGTGTCAGGCAAGCTCCTTCGAGTACGGGAAGGCGTTTGGTATCAAAGTGCATCATTTCATCCGGGTAAGATTTGTTATATCGCCTGGCTTGCGCTGCAAAGACT
>DEIQ01000090.1:29765-51859 GCA_002352565.1 Proteobacteria bacterium UBA2770
ATAAATTCCTGTTTACGGGCTCGCACCAGGATTTTATAGATTGTCGGCCTGCTAACACGGTATATTGCTGCTAACCGGGCAACCTTTATATTCCCTGCCTGATAGTGTGACCAGATAGCCTTGCGATCATGCGGCGTCAGTCTTGTTCGTTTGTGCATATTCATATTTACAGTATCTCCAATAGAACTGGAATCTGTAAACAACGCGGCTAATTCTTAAACATATAACTTTATAATATGTTATACTGGAATATTGAAATAGCTTATGGTTTGCTGTGAAGAATATCGCGCTATCGTCTTCAACCATGCTCTCAATCGTTTAAGATGTCATCCTGATTTCTATGCCTGATTCTCCACTCGCTTCAAGACTCGCTGCGTTTTTCACCATCGTCACACCCATAAGCACTGTCATAATATTGTTCGTACCTCAACTCAGCTCATGGATTCTGGCGGCTGGTGCATGGTTGGCTGCAGCCCTGTGTTGGCATCGAACCACAGCATGGCGTCTCATCGCCGGGGCCCAGATGCTGATGGGGCTGTCATGGATCATACGTGCATTACTTCATCCCTCCGATATGTCCCATGCATTCATGTTCGACGATGTGCTGCGCTGGCTGTCCTACCTTGTATGGCTTCCTGCCCTGCGGCATATAACGAGCACCAAAGTTCCATTTCTCGACTCATTGGCTTTTCTGACATGGTTTGCGGCCCCAGCCATGTTTCTAACAGGCTGGCTCACCTGGATAGCATGGGGAAATGGCGTTATATTGTGGGCGCCATGGATCTATTTAATTCTGTGGCTGATCGTAGCTTTCCACATTGCGCAATCCTGTCAAGCGTTAATCTTTGAGAGTGCACATACATCCCGTCTGCTATGGCTCACCGGTTGGCTCATGATACTATTTTCCATTTTACTCCATGCCAGTGTCGTAGCGCTTGGCGATCATGCACCACGTCTGTATGAAACAGCCGCTGTTCTTTTTCTGGCTATATCCTTTCAAGGCCTTGGCGTATTTGGGGAAAATAATCGACTCTCCTTGTTTGAAAAGCCGTTAAGCCTGGTCATAGCGGGAATATTTTTCTGTGCCATGATCGGCACATTTCAATTGTCTTTCACGATTCATCCATGGCTTTTTTTATGTTGGCTATTCTTGTCGGGTCTGTTTCTGAGCAGGGTGGTTACGATTATCCACAGAACTTTATGGGATCGCTACGAACGAAAAGCCATGCTCGCTGAGGACTGGCAGTTTTTGCTGGCTAATGTGGTGAAAATGGGGCAAATGAAACAGAGTATGGAAGAGGCTCTGGAAGAATTATTCCTCCGTTTATCGCATATCACACCCAGTCTGCAGGGCTTCAGGATCGAGCTTGATTCTATATGCTACCTGTTTGGCCAACAGCATGGCAAGTTTCAAAAACAGTTCTTGTTGAATCAACCCGAACGATCAAGTTGTATTTTCTATGACGATGCGAATGACGAGCCTGCATTGGATACCATCATCCCATTAATTGATCTGGGTATCGAGGCAATTCTGACCACCCGCACCATTCGCAGGCAGGCGCACAAGGACGCGCTTACGGGTTTTTACAACCGGCATGGGTTAATACAGGTCACGCCCATTGTACTAAGCCAATGTATCAGAGAACAATGGCCCATGAGTGTGGTGATGATCGATATCGATTATTTCAAACGCATCAACGATAGCCTGGGGCATGCCGCTGGCGATAAAGTGCTCAAGGAACTGGCTCAGCGCATCGAATCGGCTTGCCGCGACCACGATATCCTTGCACGTTATGGCGGAGATGAGTTTTTGTTGCTGCTCCCGGGGGTTGACTGCCACCAGGCTCTACGTATCATGCAGCGCATAACCACGCAACTTAAAGAAGTGCCGCTTCCATCCCTTGACCGCCCGGTAACGCTTTCAGCCGGCATTGCCGGAGATATCTGCACGCATTCCGCGCAGTTGCAAGCATGGCAACAACTGGCGGATCGAGCTTTATACCAGGCCAAAGCCAGGGGGCGCAATGCTATCGTCCTGGCCGATGAACTTGAGAAAATTCCGCTAACGCTCTCCGTTGCAGAATAAATTGTTACATGTTCAGCTTTCAATAATCACCACTGCCACTACAACGCCGGCATCATGCGTCAGGCTGACGTGACAGCGCTGCCCCTCAAGATACTGAAACCGATTTCGGGCTGCACCGCTTAATCGGATGGCAGGCTGCCCTGACGTATGCTGATACAAGCTAATCTGCCGAGGCGCCACCTGTTGCGCGAAACCGGTACCCAGAGCTTTGGCTGTAGCCTCTTTCACGGCAAAAAATCTGGCCATGGATCTTGCCGGGTCGCGTGCATGACCACCATGGCGCAATTCCTCCGCGCTGAGAATTCGCTCGGAGAAACGCTTCCCGAAACGCTCCATGGTGCGCCGTATGCGGACGATTTCCACAACATCCACGCCCAGCCCGACAATCATGACCTGCGCGCATCAAGCAGCAGTTGTTTCATCTCCCGTACCGCCTGATCCAATCCGGAAAACAGCGCCCGGGCAATAATGGAATGACCAATATTCAAAACGCTGATCAGCCTGATCGACGCGACCGGAATCACATTTTGATAATGTAACCCATGCCCGGCATTAACCATCATGCCAGATCCACGGGCATGAACCGCAGCCGTAATCAGCTGATCAAGCATGGCTTCCCGCTGCTCTCCACTGGAAGCCTCCGCGTAAGCTCCTGTATGCAGCTCGATGATATCGATCCCGGCCTCCAGACAGGCATCCACCTGCAAGCGGTCCGGGTCGATGAACGCAGAAGTCTTGATTCTATCCCGGCTCAATTCGCTCACAAGAGCTGCGATTTGAGGCAGCGCAGCCACGACGTCCAAACCGCCTTCGGTGGTCAACTCCTGCCTGCGCTCAGGCACCAGGCAACATTCATCCGGACGAATTGCAAGGGCACAGCCTAGCATTTCCCGTGACGGAGCCATTTCCAGATTTAAGCGCGTCTGCACGACTTGACGCAACAGATGAGCGTCTCTTTCATTGATATGGCGGCGATCCTCACGGACATGGATGGTGATCTGATCCGCGCCGGCCTGCTCCGCGATCAACGCCGCCATGACTGGCTCGGGATAGAGACCGGTTCTGGCATTGCGCAGAGTCGCCACATGATCGATATTTACCCCCAGCAGGGGAATAGAGATTATATCGGTACTGGCATTTGATCGTGACTCATGCTCGTTCATTCGACGGGCTCCGCGGTGCTTGTTGGGTCATTTTTAGAAAACTTCGATACAATTTAACGCTGTGCAATACTTTGCCGTCCAGATGAAAATTCATCATGGCGCGCATCAGTTGTTTGACTTCATAACGATGCACTGTGGGCAGGAAGGTTGGAGAAATCTGCGCCAATGAAAGCAGCGCGCCACCGGACACTATCCATGGCTCCTGATTTTTTTGAGAACGATCTGTTTTATGAGCGCCCGACAGTGGATCATAACGGTACCAACTCTGCGCTTTTAATGGGATGTCAGTCTCCGCTTCGCAAGACAAGGGCATGGCATAACCCATGATGCGCAGCAGATTGGTTTCAAAATAACGCAGCGCAGGCTCCACATCACTATTGGGAACCGATAAAACCTGCAATACGTCAGCATAGAGTTCATACAGCGCCGAACCAGGCTGTTCACGCGTAGTTAATTTCATGATGAGTTCATTGACATACAAACCACAGTAACGCCGCAGGTGGGTAAGTAGATGGGGCGAGCCCGCCGGCTCAAGCTCTCTCACCACATGCAGGGATCCGCTGGCGCCGACACAAAACCAAAGAGGATAAAAAGGCGCAAACCAGGCATGAGAAAAACGGCGCCGCGCCATCGAATGCAGCAAGACACCAATTCTTCCATAACGGGCGCTCAAGATTTCCCCGTAACGTCCTTTTTCTCCAAAAGGGCGGCTGTGAAGCAAATAACCGTAATCTCGCCACGGGGCCACCGCCATGGCTCAAAATCCCTGAGATTCCATAGCCAGGATAGCAGCCGGATCGTTGTCCCAGTTTTCTTTTACCTTAACCCTAAGGAAAAGATCGACTCTCTGATCAAGATTTTCTTCCATCACCCGCCGGGCAGCGCTTCCGATAGCCTTGATCACCTGACCGCCCTTCCCAATCACCATCGCTTTATGTGATGGTTGCCGAACCCACAAACATGCCTCGATAATGGATTTCTCCTGCTCATGGCGCCAACCTTCCACATGCACGGCGATACTATAGGGCAATTCCTGGTGTAGACGCTCCATAGCCTGGGAGCGAATAAGATCAGGAACCCACTGCATCGCAGGCGAATCCAAAGCGGGCATTTCCTGCCAGGGCTCGGGATCAGGAAACAGATCCCAGCATGCATCAAATAGCAAGTCCATACCTGCGCCATTTCGTGCTGAAACCGGCAGAATAAAAGCCGGATCAACCTGATTCCTCAACTGATCCATAAAAAGAAGCAAACGCTTTTTGTCCTTCATACGGTCAATCTTGTTGATCAACACTGCAATCGGAACTTCCTGCTGTCTCACCCAATCGTGGATCGCATCTTCCTCATTCAACCATCGCATTGGCTCAACCACCCACAGCAAGAGGTCACAACCGCTAATCACATCCCTGACCTGAGAATCCATATACCTGTGCAGCATGGATCGGGAGTTTTTGACCCAGCCCGGCGCATCCACCATGAGCAAAGCCCTCTCCCCGCACCGAATCAAACGATACTGGGAACGCCAGGTTGTATGAGGGCGTGCGCTGATCGGGGCATGCCGCGACCCCGCCCAGGCATTGAACACACTGGATTTTCCCACGTTGGGTCGACCAATCAGGGCAACGGATCCACCATAAATCGTTTCACTCATTCGTTTTTGCATGCTCCTGAGACAAGGTTTGCAAAGTGCGCGCCGCTGCATCCTGTTCGGCATCACGCCTGGAAGCACCCCAGCCGATCTGAGGCTGTTCCAGCCAATCGATCCTGCAACTTGAGCGAAAGCGCCTTGGCCCCTCTTCTGGCGAAGCTTGCAATAACTTATACTGCGGCAAATGTTTTCCTCTGGACTGCAGCAACTCCTGCAAACGGGACTTGGGATCTTTTAATTGTTCCAGAGTCGGTAAAGCTTCCATTCGCACGATATACAATCTCCGAATCAGATCCCGGGCTTTTTCCCACCCACCATGAAGATAAACAGCGCCCATAATGGCTTCCATGGCATCCGCCAGGACAGAGGTGCGTTTGTGCGTACCACTGCGCTGTTCGGAAGGCGCCATAAGAACAAAACTCGAGAGCTTCAGTTCCATAGCCATATCAGCCAACGTGTTTTTCTTAACCAGAGCGGCGCGCGCCCGGCTCAATTTCCCTTCCCTCGCATGGGGGAAACGCTGATAGAGCCATTCGCTGATCACAAGATTCAAAACGGAATCGCCCAGAAATTCCAGTCTTTCATTGTGATTGGTCTGCAAGCTGCGATGACGCAGCGCGTCCTGCAGGATGTATTCATAAGTATCGTCAAGTTCGAGATGCCTGACCAAAACCGCAATCGAGCTGGGAGTATCACTCATCTCCTGACCCTTTTTTTAGCGAATACGATGCCCGATACGCTCCCACTGAAACTGCCGCTGATTGGAATCCCAGTTCATCCACACGAGAAAAGCCTTCCCGACCAGATTTTTTTCCGGAACGAAGCCCCAATACCGGCTGTCTTCACTATTATCCCTATTGTCACCCATAACAAAATAATGCCCTTCCGGCACCTGCCAGGAATTCTGGATCACTGCGGAACGATCACTATGAATCCAGATATCGTGTTCCACCTCATCAAGCGATTCCCGATACCAGTACAATGATGGCGCAAGCGATTGGTCATCAGGAAGATCCGGCAACATCTCTTTGGGCACCGGCTGCCCGTTGATATACAATTGCTTGCGATAATAAGCGATGCGATCACCGGGAAGACCGATAACCCGTTTGATATAATCCACACGGGTGTTGCGTGGATAGCGAAACACCATCACGTCACCGCGTTCAGGTGAACCAAGGTCAAGGAGGGTGGTATTGAACACCGGCATGCGCAAGCCATAACTGAATTTATTGACCAGAATAAAATCGCCGATTTCCAGCGTAGGCAACATCGAACCGGAAGGGATGCGGAAAGGTTCAGCAACAAAGCCCCTTAGCACGAAAACAAGTAGCAGCACTGGAAAAAACTCAGCCAGAAAAACAACGATGCGCTCGGGCAGATTCGAGCCATCAAGCGCATCAGCGCCATCCGGAGCCGATGGTCTGATGATTGTGCGCCAGTAAATCCAGCACGCGGCGCTCAACACCGTTGCCAGCAACAAAAAAAATGCGAAATCCATCCTTATATCCACTTTAACCTCAAAAATATATCAGCGACGACTCCGTCCTCCGGCTACCGCCAGAAAAGCGGACTGGGGGATCTCAACCGAACCTATTTGCTTCATTCTTTTCTTTCCGGCTTTCTGTTTTTCCAGAAGTTTTCTCTTGCGGGTCGCATCTCCACCGTAGCATTTCGCCGTAACATTCTTGCGCATGGCCTTAATGGTAGCGCGAGCGATAACCTGACGACCAATCACCGCCTGAAGCGCCACTTCAAACATCTGACGCGGGATGATCTTAGAGAGATTCTCGGTAATTTCACGCCCTCTGGCATAAGCCTGGCTTCGATGTACAATGGCGGACAGGGCATCCACCTGATCACCGTTGACTAAAATATCCAGCCGTACCAGATCCGCTTTCTGATAACCCTTCCAGGTATAATCAAACGAACCGTAACCGCGGGTCATGGATTTCAATTCATCAAAAAAATCAGTCACCACTTCCGCTAACGGCAAATCGTAAGTCAGGGAAACCTGCCCTCCAGTATAGCGCATGCTGCGCTGCATTCCGCGTTTATGCTCACACAGAGATATAGCACTGCCCACGCTATCCTTGGGTATCAGAAGGCTGGTTTCCACGATCGGCTCACGAAATTCCTCGATACTGGATACCGACGGCAGATCAGCCGGATTGTGAATGGTGACGAGTTCTCCTCCCTTGGCCAATACTTGATAGACCACTGAAGCGGCGCTGCTGATCAACTCCAGATTGTATTCCCGTTCGAGTCGCTCCTGAACGATCTCCATATGCAGCATACCGAGAAAACCGCAACGAAAACCCAGCCCCAAAGCCGCAGAACTTTCCGGTTCGAAATAGAGCGCCGCATCATTGAGGCGCAATTTGTTGAGCGCTACCCGCAAACCCTCGTATTGCTCAGAGCTTATAGGGTATAAACCAGCAAAAACTCTGGGCTGCACGGGAGCGAAACCTGGCAGGGCAAGTTCCGCCGGGCGATTATCGTGCGTAATGGTATCGCCCACCGGAGTCGCATCGGTCTGTTTGACCGCCGCCAGAATATAGCCCACCTCTCCCGTATGCAGACATTCCCTGGATTGGCGTTGTGGCGTAAAAACCCCCACTTCTTCCACGCGAAAAGTTCGTTTCGTACTATGAATACGAATCTTGTCGCCGCGGGACAACTGACCATCAACAATGCGCACCAGGCACACCACACCGAGGTAGTTGTCGAACCAGGCATCAATGATCAAAGCCCGCAAACACGCTTCGGAATCACCCGATGGCGGAGGAATACGCTCAACGACGGCTTCGAGCAACTCATCTATTCCCAACCCCGTTTTGGCGCTCACCAACAGGGCATCACTTGCCTCGATACCAATGATATCCTCAATTTGCTCTCTCACCTGTTCGGGTTGGGCGCTAGGCAAATCCATCTTGTTAAGAACAGGTATGATCTCCAGTCCCTCTTCCACAGCGCTGTAACAGTTGGCGACACTCTGAGCCTCCACCCCCTGAGAAGCATCGACCACTAAAAGCGCGCCTTCACACGCAGCAAGTGAACGCGAAACCTCATAGGAGAAATCTACATGACCGGGCGTATCGATGATATTGAACTGATAGCGGACACCAGCACGTGAAACATAATTCAGGCTGACCGCCTGCGCCTTTATAGTAATGCCGCGTTCGCGTTCAAGTTCCATGGAATCCAGCACCTGAGCCTGCATTTCCCTTTCACTTAATGCACCACACCGTTCCAGAAGCCGGTCTGCAAGCGTTGATTTCCCATGATCGATATGGGCGATAATGGAAAAGTTGCGCAGATAATCCTGACTACTCAATTGAACATCTCGCATGCAAGCTGAATTGCCAACCCCTCAGAGCTAAACATCGACGCGCTGTATAATCAAAGTTTGATACATCTCCCGGGGCAAACCGGACTGCCTGACCCGCCCTGCCATTTTAATGATCAAAAATCCCACCAATAAACCAGCAATGCCCCCCAATATGGCAAATCCATCGCTCCCGCCACCAAAAGTTGAACCACCAACCACTCCGGCAATAAAACCGATCAGCGGTATACCATAAACCATCAGCGTTCCGCGAACCAGCGTCGATTCATGGATCGCAATCACAACCTGTTCGCCAACCTGGACACCGACAAGATCCCGCGCTTCCACGCACGAAGGTGAGGAAAGACGGGAAGACCGGGTTCTGGCACAGCCCGTAGCGCAGCTACTACAGGCATCCTGCGGGTAAACTTCAACTATGGCATGGTCATCAAAAATCGCTCGCACACAACCTGTTCGCTCTATCATAATCTATTCCAGCTGCGATCACTCTTCCGGCCAGCGCGCCGCTATATATTCCAACGCCTTCATAGGTGCTTGACCAATTAATGTCAACCAGCCTCCGGCTATCGTGCGGCTATAGATGTTCAAAGCCCCATAGCGGCGCAAAACCGGGCTGTGCATTCCAACATCAGCGGGAATATCCGAAGCGGTCTGAACAAATGCAGAGATTATGGCTACCCCGTCGGAATAAACCCATTGCTCAAATCCATGAGCATCAGATGTCATATGATGATGCAACAAAACGTAACCGGGCGGTGATACGCCATTCCCATACCCGTCGGATGCGAGATCATCGTTAGATGCTTCCCGGGAATCCTGCCGGACGGGATTCTCAGCCTCAGCTTCCTGATCCTGAACCAGGCGCAAATCAACAAACATCCAGCGTTCACGCAACTCGCCATCTTCCTCCAGCGTCGCGCTTAATGGCAGATGTATCTCATCATCAATGCAGAAAGCGTTATTATAGCGAAACTGGTCGATCGGATTCAAGATCAACTTGCGGCACAAGCGCCCCGCTACCCGATCCATTCCACCATCCTGAAACTCGTAATAACGATCAATGACGCCAATCAGGCTTTTTCTCTTTTGTTGGGGAAGCCCAATACTCCATCTGCTCTTGTTCATCTCGCTCAGATCATCACCGCGAGGCGTTTTTGTTTCATTCGCCTGAGTACTGTGCGCTAGCAAACCGGTCAGCGGTTCAATTTGCACATCCAGACCATTGGCGCCAAGACGATGACTGATCCTCATGGCCTGCCATTGATAACCATTATCAAGAACCACATGACCTTCGTAGGTTATTTTATCTGAAGCCTGCAGCATGGAGTAAAAACGCGACTGCAATTCAGTATTGCCTGTCGTTTCAGATTTTTCAGTTTCAGAAGATGCGAATTCCACCCAACAAAACCACAGCAGAAATATAAGCCCTACGGTTTGAAACAAGCTTGTGAAAAATTTCATGGGGAACTAAATAACCTTTGGTCAAGTCTGAACGAAGCTCAGGTGTGATTCATTATGTTCAGATTCGAGGTGTAAATCGACCGTAATAGCAGGGCTATTGCGAAAATTTACAACAATGAAACTGGGCGTAAGGGACGCAAGAACCGAGTTCATGACTTGATCAGAGGTTCCCTAAGGCACACTAATGGAAGCCGCAGTCTGAGGCATCCCAATCGATTGTTCCTGCATAAGTTTATCCTCGATGGGATACCAGGCATAGCCGCCCGCACCTGGCGGCATCCATGTGATACGAGCTGACTGCATACCATGACTGGCCAGATACACTCGAAGTTGTGTGGAAAAAAGAGCATCATTGCCGGATTGCCTTGAAGCTGTATTTAGTTCATCAGAAGATGCTCCCGCAAGCCGGATTCTGGCTTGCGGTTGATTCACATCTTGATCGGTCTGTACCGCTGGCATTGGTGGGCTTTCAGTCGAAGAGAATTGGGTTAGCATGCCGGGATAGCCATACCATAGCACTCCACCTATGAACACAGAAGAAAGCATCGCTGCCGCTGCGCCAGAAACAAACGCCTGCCAGCGCTTGCGCTGCATGGGTGAGGATAAGGGAGCTTTCAGAAATGCATTTTCATCTCGATCATTCAATTCCGGCCATCGTGACGTCTCATCCATTAACGCCATACTGATGAGATGATAGCGTCCCCATCGCCCACGCGCCTGATCGTTTTCACACAACAGTTGCGCGACGCTGGCATATTCCGAAGAATCCAACTCTCCATCCATGGCTGCGGAGATCTGCTCATGGAGCGATATTGGATGATTGACCTCATTTTTCATGCATTCTCTCCACATTCTCAGTTGCTCAGAAACTTCAACTTTTTATCAATGGCTTCACGCGCCCGAAAAATTCGCGAGCGCACGGTACCAACAGGACAATCCATAATGCGTGCGATATCGGTATAACTCAAACCTTCTATTTCTCTCAGCAATATGGCGGTACGCAAGTCTTCCGGCAGACTCTCGATGGTTTCCACAATCGTCCGGCGCACTTCTTCCGTCAACAGAGCCTGTTCAGGAGTGGAAACATCCACCTCTTCGAGCAACATGGCTGCGGTTTTTTCACTGGCAACTTCCGACTCATAGCGGATAGGGCGACGGGAATCGGCGTAGCCATGATTCTTCGCCGTATTGAGCGCAATCCGATATAACCAAGTATAAAACTGACTCTCGCCGCGGAAATTCTTCAATGCTTTATAAGTCTTGAGGAAAGTATCCTGAGCAATATCAGCCGCTTCAGAATAATCCCTCGCGTAAGGTCTGACAAGCTTGATAATTCTGGCCTGATATTTTTCAACCAGAACTCCAAAAGCCTTCTCGTCTCCCTGCTGTGCCAGTCGCACCAGTTCCAAATCAATTTCCTGACTCCCCATGCGGGCATCCCCATATTAACCCCGCCCACACGTTACAATTTATTATTGATTATCGCATAAGACCATGCAGGTGCGGGAAGAGTTCAATCCATTATAAAATTAACGACCACTGGCGTTTCATGTTAATGTTATGTGCTTAAGCATCAACTATATTCAAGACTGCTTATACCCTGGGCACGCCTGTGGCATCACCAAAAAAAGCCATACCTTAACCTAAGGAACCTCTAATCCATTCATGAACTCGTATCTTGCGTCCCTTATGCCCGGATTCTTCGTTGACAATCTTCGCAATGACCTGCTGTTATGGTCGATAAGCGCCTCGAATTTGAACCTAAGGAACCAAACCTGCCTTCGCCCGGAATTAATCCGAGGTTCCCTGATATGAATGACTGTCATTCATATCCCATACTAGCATGAACCCAACTGGAAAACGTTACGCTGATATCGTCGTAGTGGGCAGTGGCGCCGCTGGCATGACTGTTTCCCTCTTGCTCGCGGATCATTACCACGTCACGCTCGTCAGCAAAGATCAGTTGGCAAGCGGCAATACGCCCAAAGCCCAGGGTGGAATTGCCGCTGCCATGGGTCCGCATGACAATCCGAAGCAGCATGCCGAAGACACATGGCGCACCGGATCCGTCCTGGTCAACAAAAAAACCGCCCGGCATATCACCAGTCAGGCTCCGCACATCATCCACTGGTTGCTGGATAAAGGCGTACCCTTTGATCGTAATGATACGGGTGTCATCGACCTCGCGCTTGAGGCTGGCCATCGACACCGACGCATTGTTCATTGCTACGACGCTACTGGTTCCGCAGTGACCTCCATCCTGGAACAACATATCCGTTGCCACCCGAACATCGAGGTACTCGAAAAACATATGGCAATCGATATACTGACCACCCGATCGAACGCCGGAATGCATTGCACTGGCATAGATCTGTGGTACCAGACCAGGAACACAATTCTGCGCTACCACGCGCCCATGGTGGTACTGGCAACCGGCGGAGCCGGCCAGCTTTATGCCTCCACTACCAATCCCCCTGAAGCCTGCGGAGATGGCATCGCCATGGCTTATCGGGCGGGGTGTCGCTTGAGTAATATGGAATTTGTTCAGTTTCACCCCACATGCCTTTATCAATCCGGAGGCCGGGCGTTGCTGCTCAGCGAAGCCTTGCGCGGCGAAGGTGCGCGGCTTCTGGATCTGGCTGGGCATTCTTTCCTGAAACAATACGATGAAAGGGCTGAGCTTGCCCCACGCGATACGCTTTCCAGAGCAATCGTTCAACACTTGCAAGCCACGGAAACCCCACATATCTGGCTCGACATCAGTCATAAGCCAGAGGTGTGGCTCAAGCGCCGCTTTCCGACCCTTGTCGCCCGTCTAAAATCCCTGGGTTATGATATGGTACACGATCCGGTTCCCATAACTCCTGCAGCTCATTATATGTGCGGCGGCGTGCTTACGGACTACCAGGGCTTGACAGACCTGCCTGGCCTTGCCTGTATCGGAGAATCGGCCTGTACCGGCCTGCATGGCGCCAACCGGCTGGCAAGCAATTCGCTGCTCGAATGTTTTACCATGGCCTTTGACCTTGCCGCAATCATACCGAAGCGCATGGCGTCATTCAAGCGCTATCATCAGGAATCCGATGACCCTTCTCACCACAGGCAACAGCTTTCGGGCAAAGAAACCTTGAAACAACATCAGGCACTGCAGGAATGCATGACTAAAAACTTTGGTGTCATCAGAAACGATGCTGACATGCGCAGCGGTCTCGATATGATGGCGGTTATCGGTAACAGCGTCCACAAAAGCCATGGTCTACCTGGCGCAGATGATATCCGCTCAACGCTTGAATGGGAAAATCTGAATCTGGTCGCTCATGCCGTCGCCCAAAGCGCAATGGCGCGACGTAAAAACATAGGAGCTCACTTCAATGAGGATCTTAAGACGCATGATTCTACGATCCACACCCCAAGCATCCTGTCCCGCTGAAACCTCATGCTCAATCGGCTTATCAAGCTTGCCCACCCATCTATTCCTGCGACCTATAGAAGGACAATTCCGAGTAGCGATAGCTAAGGAACCTCTGATTAAATCATGAACTTTTATCTTGCGTCCCTACTGACCCGGCTTCATTGTTACTTATCTTCGCAATAGCCCTGCTAACCCGTGCAATTTTTGCCGCGAATCTGAACATAAGGAATCGCAATCTCCTTGGTCCATACTTAATTAGAGGTTCCCTGACTCAAATACCCATATAACATGCGTTGACGCTTCGCTTGTGCGCAAATTGTTGTCTGGTGAGATAGAAAATACTGAAAGCACGAATTTTAAGGAAAAATGTTTATTCCCCACCCCCGACCGAGCTGAAACTTTAACGTGACACAAGCCGCAAAATCAGTGCCGGGGCACGACAATACATCGTGTGCGTCTTTGATTTCACGGATCAACCTTGAAATTATTGGTGGGCCCGGTAGGATTCGAACCTACGACCAAGGGATTATGAGTCCCCTGCTCTAACCACTGAGCTACAGGCCCGCCTGCCGAAGCTTCACATCAAAGAAGGCGCGATCTTCTGATTCTAGCATTATTTCACAGGATCTGGCAATTTTAATCCAGGAAACTTCTCAATGTATCAGAGCGACTTGGATGTCGTAATTTGCGCAGCGCCTTGGCCTCTATCTGACGAATACGCTCACGCGTCACCTCAAACTCCTTGCCGACTTCCTCAAGGGTATGATCTCTGCTTTGTTCAATCCCGAAACGCAAGCGCAGAACTTTGGCTTCTCTGGAAGTCAATGTACCCAGAAGACCATGGGTGGCCTCTTTCAAGCCTTCCTGATTGGCGGCGTCTATCGGAGACAATACGCTTTGATCCTCAATGAAATCACCAAGATGGGAATCCTCATCATCACCAATAGGCGTTTCCATTGAAATAGGTTCCTTGGAAATTTTCATAACTTTCCGAACCTTCTCTTTTGGCAACTCCATATGTTCCGATAATTCTTCCAGCGTCGGCTCTCGCCCCAATTCCTGCACCATCTGGCGGGAGATGCGATTGAGTTTATTAATGGTCTCTATCATGTGGACAGGTATTCGAATCGTGCGAGCCTGATCGGCAATAGAGCGGGTAATCGCTTGGCGTATCCACCAGGTTGCGTAGGTGGAAAACTTGTAGCCGCGGCGGTATTCGAATTTATCGACGGCTTTCATCAAGCCAATATTTCCTTCCTGAATCAGATCAAGAAACTGTAGACCACGATTCGTATATTTTTTTGCGATGGAAATAACCAGTCGCAAATTGGCTTCCACCATTTCCTTTTTGGCACGATGCGCCTTGAACTCGCCCTTTTTCATCCAACGATGAATCTCTTTGATATCCCCGATGGAAAGCCCTGTGGACGACTCAATCTGTTGCAGTTTTTCCTGCAGTTGCATAATCGCTTCCCTGTGCTGGGCGATTCTGGAAGAATATTTTTGCTTTGCCCGGATCTGCTTCGATACCCACTCCATATCTGTTTCATGACCCGAGAACTGAGCCCTGAAATACTTGCTGGTCATACCGTCACCATGGACGCAAATACGCATGATTTCCTTTTCAATCTGCCTGACCTGCCGCACGGTTTCGCCAAGGATAGCGCTGAAATAATCGATTCCCTTTTGAGAAAACTTGAACCGTGTAAAGGAAGACGCCAGATCATCTTGCGCCTGCTGTGATTTTCCATGCCTGTAGCCATACTGATCCAGCGACAGGATATATTCAGCGTGGTTCACCTGCAATGCAGTGATCAAATAACGCAACTGCTCACGATCAATCCCATAAAGCTCCATTTTCTCGACTTCATCAGAATCTTCCTCCAGATCGTCGGCAACCTCAGAATCCTCATCAACAGATTCTGTAACCGGAGTAACCGCCTCACCATTATCAGCGTCTTGAACGGATCCATTCCACGCCACTCCCAACAGGAAACTGCTGATATTAGGGCCTTCCTGAACGCCAGCGGCATCCTGCGAAAACTGGTGCAGCAACATGGCAATGACATCAGGATAGCTGGCCAATGCCCTTAAAATCTCTAGCTGCCCTTCTTCGATCCGTTGAGCCAATTTGATTTCGCCCTCACGACTGAGCAACTCGACACTGCCCATTTCCCGCATATACATACGCACAGGATCCGTGGTCCGACCGAACTCGCCGGTCACGCTTGAAGCCAAAACCACAGCAGCCTCTTCGGCTTCTTCATCGCCGACCACGATAGTGGATAAAAGCAGTTCATCGGACCCGGGGGCTTCCTCCGTTACGGGAATACCCATATCGTTGATCAACTTTATCAGCTCATCAACCTGCTCGGTATCAAGCAACTCATCCGGCAGATAATCGCGCACCTCCGCAAAAGTTAGGTAACCCTGGCTTTTACCTTGAGAAATCAGCGCAGCTATTTGCGACCATTGATCTTCTTGCATGACAATCAACCCCTTACAGAGGACAAAGATTAAGAATTACGAACGGAAATCGTGGAAAATACCATATGCACCCGCTCCGGTTTCATACGTTGTTGGGTAGCGCATATTAACATACGATCCGAACAGGTTTCACAAGCCATCTCTCATGGGCTACCCTGCTCTTTGAAAGCATGCTCTTTTGTAGACGTGAGCAGAGATAAAAGTTCCGTTTTTTCAATCTGGCTTAAGGTTTTGGTTCGAGCCAATGCGATCAGATGTTCCACCCGATCTTCATTTTCAGCTTTTTTCAGGTCCTCCATCAATCCCAGCAGGGTTGACGCAGGATCATCCTCGCCAAGCGCAAGCTCCACCATGCAAAATGGCGCCAGAGAATCAGCCAGATCCCGATCTTTCTGGCGCAAATATTCCCATAATGCAGCGCTTTTAGGCATATTTCCATCTGCGACCACTCGCAACAATCCGGACAAGATCGCTTTATTCCTGCTACGGGCAGAACCGTCAAGCTGTGAAAGACAGCTTTTCGCCACCGGGTAAATCTCTGAGGGATACTGTAATACCATGGAGATCGCTCGTTCGGTCAATGTCAGGCATTTTTCCGGCTTCCGCCGCTGGAATGCCCTGCCCGTTCCAAAAACTCCATGAGCCTGAACCTGACGAGACTTCTGCGACAAACCATGTGGGATCCCCATGGCATGCGCCCACTTATCAGCCAGAAGTTCTCGCAACACCGGATCCTGCGTTGCCTTCAGGTTCTCTTCCATTAGTTTAAATCGCAAACCTTGTTCAGCCAGCCCATCGCCCATAGCCTGGCGCATCATCCAGCCAAGCAGAAAACGTTCCAAAGGAACTGCCTGCTCACCATAATGATGCAACTCCGCCACACCTTTGGTACGAAGCAAGGAATCCGGATCGTTCCCTTCCGGCAAACTTGCAAAATTAATATTGTGACCGGGCCGCATCACTTCAAGTGAGCGGCGGGCAATCATGATGGCCGCCCTCATACCTGCATCATCGCCATCAAAACAAACCACCACCTCATCCGCAAGGCTTAACAAGCGGCGCAATTGATCCACATTAATTGCGGTTCCCAGTGCCGCTACCGCATCACCCGCCTCACAGGCAGTCATGGCCAGAACATCCATATAACCTTCTACGAGCCATAGTCGTTTAAAATGGCGGGATTTTCTCTGCTGGGCTTCAAAAAGTCCGTATAGATGCTTCCCTTTCGAAAATATGGCGCTTTCAGGAGAATTCAGATATTTGGGTTCCCCTTTATCCAGAATCCGTCCACCAAACCCCACAACCTGCCCGCGAACGTCGCGGATCGGAAACATCAGGCGATCACGAAAACGATCATAGGAAGAAGCCGAACGCTGAACAATCAAACCTGCCTGCGCCAATAGAAGCCGCTGCTCATTGGTACTTCCCATTCGCTTGAGCAGATATTCCCACTGATCAGGCGCGTAACCCAAATCGTAGGCTTCCATTTGCCTGGCGGTCAGTCCTCGCTGATTCAAATAAGCCAAAGCATGCGGCGCATTCAGCAAAGCCTGATTGTAATGGCAAGCCGCCTCATTAAGCACTGTCAGCAAAGCCTGGCGCTGGTCTGATATTTCATTGCCGGGCTGTGACTCAAGAGCGATTCCAGCTTTTTCCGCAAGCCGAGCAACCGCTTCGGGAAATTCGAGGCGCTCGTAAGCCATAAGAAACCCAATGGCATTCCCATGAACTCCGCAACCAAAACAATGATAAAAACCTTTGCGCGGACTAACGGTGAAAGAAGGCGTTTTTTCGCTGTGAAAAGGGCAGAGACCGATGAATTCCCCACCAGCAGATCGCAGAGTAATATGAGCACCGATCAATTCCACCAGATCCGTGCTATCAATCACATGCCCGATCGTTTCCTGCGCTATTCTCTGCATAGCCACACCCGTCGGTATTTCAAAGCGCTTTCCCTCAAGGCATCAAAGCACTCAAGCACCCGAACCTTTGGCGATTTCCTGTTTGACCAGAGTGCTGACGCGAGCCATTTCAGCCCGACCCAAAATCTTTGGTTTCAGATATTGCATGACCTGGCCCATTTGCCGCACATCATGAGATGAAGTCGCCGCAACGGCTTCGCGCACCAGGTCCATCAATTGACTCTCATCAAGCGGTTGCGGAAGATATTCGCGCATGATATCCACTTCCTGGCACTCTTTTGCAGCCAGATCCGTGCGTCCAGCCTGTGCGTATTGCTGCGCAGCATCTTCCCGCTGGCGAATCAGCTTCTGGACGATCTGCCATGCCTGCACATCTTCCACCGTACTTCTCTGGTCAATAGCGGTTTGTTTCAGCTCAGCCAAAAGAAGCCGCAAAGCCGCGGTACGCTCTTTACACCGTTGTTTCATAGATGCGCGCACATCAGCTTGCACCTGTTCTACAATAGACATAATCCTCCCGTATCGGTATAATTCGACAAAGTGGAGATATCATACAGGCTTGGGTGATCGATTAAAGCGGTGATCAATAAAGGCGTTGCCGCCGGACTGAATCCCTTTGCATCCGCTTGATGTGGCGTTTGACTGCTGCCGCCTGCTTGCGTTTTCTTTCCTGTGTTGGCTTTTCATAAAATTCGCGGCGGCGAACCTCAGTCAAAACGCCGGCTTTTTCGCAGGCGCGTTTGAAACGGCGCATAGCTACTTCGAAGGGTTCATTCTCTCTGACGCGGACATTAGGCATAAATAATAATCACCCGTAATTAAAAATCAAGTTGTGAACCCAATAGCGAAGCTATCAATTCACATTCACAGAATTTTGGATCAAAGAATGTAATTCTATGGCTGAAAACATCAAAAATCAAGCCCGAGTAGTCTTGGGCATTGAAACTTCTTGTGATGAAACCGGAGTAGCACTGTATGATCCCGCCCTCGGCATTATCGCCGAAGCGCTACACAGTCAAGCGGCTCAGCATGGACTCTATGGCGGCGTAGTTCCGGAAATTGCCGCCCGGGATCATCTTCGACGTCTTCTGCCCATGGTCAAAAATATTTTGCTTTCCGCTCAGTGCACGCCCAAAGATTTGCAAGGCATTGCCTATACGCGCGGCCCGGGACTCATTGGTGCATTAATGGTGGGCACAAGTTTCGCGCGCAGTCTGGCTTATGCCTGGAATTTGCCCTGCCTGGGCGTACATCACCTGGAAGCTCATCTGCTGGCAGCCCAGCTTGAGGCTGATGCACCAGACCCACCCTTTCTAAGTTTGCTGGTTTCCGGAGGTCATACGATGCTGGTGGTAGTCGAAGCGATCGGCTGTTACCGGATTCTGGGACAGAGCCTGGACGATGCTGCCGGCGAAGCTTTCGACAAGGCGGCCAAAATCCTTGGTTTGGGTTATCCGGGAGGACCGGTTCTCGCCCGTCTCGCGGAACAAGGCAACCCACAGCGTTTTCATTTCCCCCGCCCTATGGTCGCAAAAAAAGGGCTGGATTTCAGCTTTAGCGGACTGAAAACCAGCCTTTGGAATACCGTGCGCAAGCTTGGAGAATTAAATCAGCAAACGCGCGCCGATCTTGCCGCAAGCTTCGAGTGCGCAATTATAGACACACTGGTCATTAAGGCTCTACGTGCCCAGGAAGTGACGGGACTAAAAAATCTGGTAGTTGCTGGAGGTGTAGCCGCCAACCGCAACCTGCGCAAGCAACTATCCGCCACGAACCCTGGGATCCAGGTCTCCTTCCCTGACGTGCGATGGTGTACGGATAACGGAGCCATGGTAGCGCATGCCGGTTATCACCGCATCAATGCAGGGCAAAAGGATGATAGCCTGGCGATTGATCCGCTGGCACGCTGGCGGCTTGATCACGTGATGCCCCTGGCGGGGCTCCCATCCATTCTCGCACAGGATGCCTAATACTTTGCCTGTCCACTGCAGCTACTTGTTAACCCAGTTGTATCTGGTTGCACATATGCTTTGCACGATGAGTCAAACAATAGCTGTTGATACCAGCGTAAATGTCATAGTTACCAACAACATAAATGACCTTAAAAAGGGATTGCACTTAATTTAGATAAACTCGATACTGATTTAAGGAGTTAACAGGCTGCCAAGGAACCTTTAGATTAATTCTGGCCGAAGCTCAGGTGTTGGCTCCTACTGTTCAGATTCGAGGCGCTTATCGACCGTAATAGCAGGGCTATTGCGAAGATTGTCAACGAAGACCGTGGGCATAAGGGACACAAGAACCGGGTTCATGAATGGATCGGAAGTTCCAGAACCAAGCACAAGGAGGCGTTCAAAAACATGGATCGCGTATTCATTCAAGGTCTCAAAGTGGATACCATCGTAGGCATCCATCCCTGGGAGCGACGCATGCCACAACCCGTGCTGATCGATCTCGACATCGGCTGCGACATCAAACCCGCCGCTATTAGCGGAAACATTGATGATGCGCTAGACTATCAAAAGCTATCGTCATCCATCAGCGGGCTTCTGGAACAGCAACATTTTACGCTACTGGAATCCGCTGCTGAAGCCGTTGCCGCCCTCGTGCTGAGTGATCCACGGGCATACTCGGTTCAGGTTCGAATAGCCAAAATCGCCGCCATGGAACTTGTACAGCAGGTCGGCGTCCAAATAGAGCGCCATACTCAAGCCTAGAACTCCAACGATAAAACCGATTAATATTGCCCGTATTCACAAGTTTCCCAAGGAATTTAATATGATGAAAAAAACGCTGTTGCACGGCATGACTTTAGTACTTGCCCTGGTTATGCTTTCCGGTGTAGCGCATGCAAAGGGCTTACTCCCTTCCACTGAACTGGAAGCATTCATGCCTGAACCTCCGCCTGGTTGGACCGTGGCGCCCGACTCCATCATCACTCGTGATTTTGCACCCGTGGCTAACGTGGCCAGCCAGGATTATGTACCCGAGCAAGACGCTATTGAGAGTGAAGCGGTCAAACTGACCATTGCCAATTCCATGGTAGCGCTGCTGCAATTGCGGAATCTGACGAAAAACATGGGTTCTGATGACGGATTTTTTGCCGAGTTTGAGAATCCAGCCTGTGAAACCATCGAAGATATAACCACCATCCAAGGCAAAGAAGTCACCCAGGCGGGAGTCGATTGCGGCAGCGGCTGGAATTATGTACTGCTTGCGCCACTGATTGATAAACCCAGCCTGGGTTTATCCGTGACCATCGGCCCTTACTACGAACTGGATACTCTGATCATGTTCGCTGAAAGCATGGATCTGGATAGCCTTGAAACCGCGGTTTTCGAACAGTTTCTGGAATAATCCCGTTGGCGCTCGTTAATCGCTTTTTGGATAAGAGCAAAGGGCGATTCTGCGCGCGCGGGCATGTATTTCGCGACCCTTAAGGCGATGTTCTTCTTGAAAAACCCGGCAACAGTTCGTCGTTCAACTCAGCTTCCATCAACGTTCCCTGCTCAAACCAAAGTGTCAGATGATCAGCATTCAGAGCGTTCTTGCTGAACATCACATATTCCCAGCGCTGAGGATAAAACGGATCATAAATAAAAGGCGTGCCCAGAAGATTCAGCACTTCATCCACGCTTTGACCCTGCCGGAGTTGTTCCAAAACTTCCGGCTCGATAATATGACCCTGCTTGATATCAACCCGGTACCCACATCCGCCCACGAGCAACAGAAAGACACACACCAGGCATGCTATCGAATAATGTCGAGGCGTACGAAAAATCATAGATACATCCTTACCGGTTTCTTATCAAACATAAGCACTAATTCTGACCAAAGGGTATTAATCGGGTCACAAATTTCGGGGCGCGCTTGTTCATTCGACAAACTCGCATGATTGGTCATCCAGTATTTTTATACGCGATTCATATGCAATGCTCAACACCCGAGCCTGATCTTAAAATCCATGGATTATAAGCGATGGTACTGGCTGGCTCTTAAATCCAACCATGGCTAAACGCCAGACTCAATCTTGTATGCAGGGCTTGCATGCGGGGCAAATTTCCTGAAATCTCAAGTAATTCCTGCCTTTCGTTCAGGATAACGAATCCTGTCCCCCATGAGTCTTGATATTATCATAACGCAGGGCATTTACGTGCATCTCTCACAGGTGATCGCCGATATTATTTCACGGCTTCAACCGCTTTCATAGCAACTGCGCAATTCTACCCTTTTTCCATGCCACACCCGCCAAACAATTGATCATATCATTTACGAGCAGAACAGCAAAAAAATTTGAGGGTTAGCGGTGTTACGTTAAGCTTCTTTTCTTCATCAGATATAATCTGTAATCGAAAAGAGCAAAGAAATCAAAGATCTTACGTTACAAAATCACGAGTTATAACTAAAAGTGGTGTTTGAGAGGAATTGAAAAAAAGCGGCGTATCTGGTTGATTTGAAGCTTTGATGCAAACAACCAACCAAAAGGATACGCCACCATGAACAAGAATAACGTCGTTTCGTTTCAGGGTCGAGAGCGGATTGTTAATCCATTGAATGATTTACTCAGGA
>DEIQ01000047.1:0-16762 GCA_002352565.1 Proteobacteria bacterium UBA2770
TCTGATCAAGTCTGGACGAAGGTAATTGTTCATTATGTTCAGATTCCAGGCGACAATTGCACGGGTCAAGCAGGATTATTGCGAAGATTTACAGCAATGAAGCTGGGCATAAGGGATGCAAGCACCGGGTTCATGACTTGTTCAGAGGTTCCCTGGTTCAACCCTGTCGTGCAAAGGTCTCAAACGTAACATGCCCCGCGTCATAGGGGAATCAATGCCAGTGAGTATCAAGGTCAACATGTGCTATGTCGGATAAAGCTTATCAACCCGAAATTATAGAACCGCGCTGGTATCAAAGCTGGGAAAGCGCGGGATACTTCAGGGCTGATGTCGAAAGCGGAGTTCAGAGGGAATCTTTTTGCGTCATGCTTCCTCCGCCCAATGTGACAGGCACGCTGCACATGGGTCATGCCTTCCAGTCCACGCTCGTGGATTTGATCATCCGTTATCAGCGCATGCGTGGCGCCAATACCTTATGGCAGCCAGGTATGGATCATGCCGGAATCGCCACCCAGATGGTGGTGGAACGGCAATTGATCCGGCAAGGGCTTGATCGGATGAGTTTGGGGCGGGAAGCCTTCGAGCGCCGGGTATGGGAATGGAAGGAGCAGTCCGGCGGCGGTATTACTCGCCAATTACGCAGGCTTGGGGCATCGCTGGATTGGTCGCGAGAACGCTTCACCATGGACCCTGCTATGTCGAGGGCGGTGCACACGGTTTTCATTCGATTATACCGGGAAGGTTTAATTTATCGCGGCAAACGCCTGGTCAACTGGGATCCGGTTCTGCGAACCGCTATTTCCGATCTGGAAGTGAACAATATTGAGGAGCAGGGTCATTTATGGTACATCCGCTATCCGGTGGTTTCTGAAAGTACGGCGGTTACGGTAGCTACGACCCGGCCTGAAACTCTGTTCGGCGACGTGGCGGTCGCGGTTCATCCGGATGATGTGCGCTGGGGGCGTTTGATTGGCAAAAATGTTCATTTGCCCTTGACTGGCCGCACTATTCCGATCATCGGTGATGCATCGGTGAATCTGGAGTTTGGCACCGGGTGCGTGAAAATAACACCAGCTCATGATTTTAACGATTACGCTATAGGGAAACGTCATCAACTTCCCATGCGCAATATCATGACAGATGATGGACGACTCAACGAAGAAGTGCCGGAGGATTATCGCGGCAAGACCATGCTTGAGGCGCGCGAACAGGTGGTGGTCGCTTTGCGCGAACAGGATCTTCTGGAGCGAATAGAAACGCATACGCATAAGGTGCCGAAAGGGGATCGCAGTGGGGTTATCATCGAACCCTATCTGACGGATCAGTGGTTCGTTAAGGTGCAACCTTTGGCGCAACCAGCGATAGAAGCGGTTGAACAGGGAAGAATTCGCTTCACTCCGGAACACTGGAGCAAAACTTTTTTTGAATGGATGCGCAATATCGAAGACTGGTGTATCTCGCGCCAGATCTGGTGGGGGCATCGAATCCCCGCCTGGTATGATGAACAGGGTCGAATTTATGTGGGTGAAGATGAAGACGATATCAGACGTCATTATCATCTGTCGCCAGAGCTGGTATTGCGGCAGGATGACGATGTGCTCGATACCTGGTTTTCTTCCGCTTTGTGGCCATTTTCCACCCTTGGCTGGCCCGACCCGACTCCTGGGTTAAGGATATTTTACCCGACTAATGTGATGGTTACGGGATTCGACATCATTTTTTTCTGGGTGGCGCGTATGATCATGATGGGATTGCATTTTACCGGAGAGGCGCCTTTCCGGGAAGTTTATATCCATGGTCTGGTGCGTGATGCCGAAGGGCATAAAATGTCGAAATCCAAAGGCAATGTTCTGGATCCTATGGATGTGATTGATGGGATCACCATTGAACAACTGCTCGAGAAACGCACGCAGGGCTTGATGCAGCCGGAAATGGCCCAGCGTATCGTTCGTCTGACGAAGCGTGAATTCCCTGAAGGCATACCTGCTTATGGCGCTGATGCGTTGCGTATGACCTTTGCCTCACTGGCCAGTGGTGGCCGCGATGTGCGCTTTGATTTGCAGCGTGTGGGCGGATACCGTAATTTTTGTAACAAGTTATGGAATGCCGGGCGTTATATTATGGGGCAGGTCGGTGATGCACCGCGACCCCCGAAATCGGAAGCGGATGTATCTCTGCCGGAACGCTGGATCATCAGCCGTTTTGGTCAGGTGGTGGTGCAGTCGCGCCAGGCTGTTACGGATTACCGGTTTGACTGGTTTGTGCAATCTGCGCATGAATTCACCTGGCATATCTTCTGCGACTGGTACCTGGAGATGAGCAAAACGAGTTTGTTGTTAACTCAGGATGACAGCGACGCTGGTCATCGTATCCGTTGGGTGCTGGTCGATATTTTTGAAAGTCTGCTGCGTTTACTTCATCCGATGATTCCTTTTATTAGCGAGGAAATCTGGCAACGCATAGCGCCATTGGCGGGGGTCAAAGCCGAGAGTATTATGCTTCAGTCTTATCCTGAAAGCAGCCGCTTCCCTCTCGACGAAGAGGCTGATGCAGCAGTCGGATGGCTCATATCCGTCGTGGGCGCTATTCGCCAGATACGATCCCAGAACAAAATTGCGCCGCGAAAAAAAATAAAGGTCGTGTTGCAGGGTTTAACGCCAGTTCAGACAGGTCATATCCGGGATATGCTGCCGTGGCTGATGGATCTGGCGGGGCTGGATCAACTCGACTTGCCCGATCAGCCCGTTCAGATCAAAGGAGCCGCCGTGGTTTCTCTGGGTCGGGCAACGGTTGCAATGCCACTGGCGGGTTTGATTGATCCTGATGCGGAGCAGGAGCGGATCAGTAAACAACTTGAAAAACTGCGCGCCGCGATACAACAGGGCGAGAAAAAACTGAGCAACGAGCATTTTCTGGCTCGTGCGCCAGAAAATGTGGTGGATGAGCTGCGCCAGCGGGTGAAAGAACAGGGGATGTCGCTGATGGAACTGGAAGCGCAATGGAATATATTAGCCGGGATGCGTGGCAGCGGCGAGAACATCCATGACCCGTAGCGCGGCTAAAAGCAAGGCCGCCAAAAAAGCCGCTCAAGCGGGTTTCGTTCTAGATCAACAGAAAAACCGCTTGATATGTGAGGGTGACTGGACCATTGATGGAGTCGCCTCTCTGGAAAAACTGTTGCGTCGTGTCCACTGGCCTTCTACTCAGCGCTGGGTTCTTGATGCCCGCGGCATTTCCCGGATGGATACCGTTGGCGCATGGTTATTATATCGAATCGTCATGAAAATACCGGGTGGTGAGAGCTTGTTGCAACAAAGCGAATTGCCGTCATGGCAACGATCTTTGCTTGATCTGGTGATTGAGAATGCATCCCAGGGTATGAAACCGCCGGTGGAACAAAAGCTCAATGCATTTGGGCGGCTGGGGCTGTCAACGGTACGCATGGCGGATGAGATGCTCGATATGTTGCGTTTTATCGGTGAAACCAGCTTTCACCTCGGTATTTTGATGCTGAAACCATGGCGCATCCGATTCCGTCAGATTTTTCGTACGATACAGATGGCGGGCGTGAATGCTTTGCTGATCGTGGGTTTGATCTCCTTTTTGATGGGTGTGGTGATCGCCTATCAGGGTGGAATGACACTTGAGCGGTTTGGCGCCAATTTCCTGGTGGTGGAACTGGTCAGTCTGACGATGTTGCGAGAAATGTCGCCACTGCTTGCGGCGATTATTGTGGCGGGACGTACCGGTTCGGCATACACTGCCGAAATAGGGACTATGCAAGTGACCGACGAAATTGATGCCTTGCGCATGCTGGGTATCACTCCGATAGAAATGCTGGTTATCCCGAAGGTGACGGCGTTGTTGATAGCCTTGCCATTGCTGACCGTATATGCTGATATCACGGGCATTTTCGGTGGCATGGTGGTGGCGCGGTGGCAACTGGATGTCGGATTCTATGATTTTATCAGCCGTCTTCCTCAAGCTGTTTCCATCAGTCCGAAGTCCTTTTGGGTCGGGCTGATCAAAGCGCCGGTTTTTGCCATGATTATCGCTATTATCGGTTGTTATCGTGGGTTTAAGGTCGATGGCTCGTCGGAAAGCGTCGGACGCGAAACTACGGCGAGCGTGGTGGCATCCATTTTCTTTGTGATTCTGATTGATGCCGTGTTTTCCATTCTTTTTACACGCATTGATTGGTAAGCCTGTGCAAGGTGAGGCGCACTGTCCATGAACCAGAATCGCGAGATGGTTATTGAAGTCAAGGATCTGTGTAATACGATTAAAAAAACCCTGATTCATGATCATATCAGTTTTAATGTCCAGCGTGGCGAGGTTCTTGGGTTGGTGGGCGGAAGCGGGGCGGGTAAAACAGTGTTGTTGCACACGCTCCTGATGCTGCGGCGGGCAAGTTCCGGCAGGGTAACACTGCTTGGTCATGATATTCAAAAGCTGGGATTGGATGAGAAACGCAGGCTGTTGGTCAGAATAGGCGTCATGTTCCAGCATGGGGCTTTGTTCAGCGGGATGACGGTTCTGGAAAATGTCTGTTTTCCACTGGTGGAGCATACGGACTTGAGTCCCCGTTTGCGGCGTGAAACCGCCATGCTTCGGGTGAGCATGGTGGGATTGAAGACCGCGGATGTCATCAAATATCCTGCTGAATTAAGCGGTGGCATGATCAAGCGCGCGGCGCTGGCTCGTGCGCTGGCACTGGAACCTGAGGTGCTGTTTCTCGATGAGCCTACATCAGGTCTCGATCCGGTTAGCGCCGACCGTTTCGATCATATGATTGAAACGTTGAAAAGCCAGTTGAATCTGACGGTGGTGATGGTCACCCACGATCAGGATTCGCTGTGGCGCATCGTCGATCGGGCGGCATTTCTGGGGGAAGGGAAATTGCTGGCGCTTGGATCCCCCGCGGAACTATACGAAAATGACCACCCCATGGTACGGTCCTATTTTCAGGCTTCGCGTCCTGATCGGCCGAAATCGGTGGATGACAATTACCGGCAAGAAAGCGCATCGAGAGGGCTGGGAGATGAATAATCAGGTAAACTATACCATCGTTGGAATTTTTGTGCTCTTGCTGGGCGTGACCTTGGGGGGTATCGGTCTGTGGCTGGGTTCGGATATCTCGGTAAAGAAATACGAACGATATCATATTTATATGGATGAATCTGTGTCAGGGCTGATAGAAAACTCCTACGTTAAATTCCAGGGCGTTACGGTTGGTAAGGTCGTTGCTATCGATCTGGTGGCAGATCCTCCCGGTCGTGTGAAGATCCTGATTGAAGTGGAGGAAAATACACCGATTCGGGTGGATACTACCGCTCAATTGACACCACAGGGTCTGACGAGTATTTCCTATATTGAGCTCAGCAGTGGTGCTTCTGATGCTCCGCCGCTGGAGCGTTCCAGCGGGGATGAATACCCGGAAATCGATAGCAAGCCCTCTTTGATCGTGCGTATTGACGAAGTGTTGAATCAGGCTATGGATATGGTGGGTAAAATATCCAGCCAATTCGATACGGTGATCGAGGATGGAACACAGGAACGCCTGACGGATTCCGTTGAACGTTTTACCTCAATGATGGAAGATCTCTCGAAACAGGATAGCGCCGCGCGGGAAAGCATCGATCATACCCGGATCATTCTGGCCAACCTCAAGAAAAGCAGTGAAGACTGGCCGGGTCTGATGGATAGAGTCGATGACATAACGGCAGAAGTGGAAACAGTGAGCAAACAAATACGCGAAATGACTGAAAAAACCGATCATTTGCTTGCTTCAGGGCAAACCGGTGTTGATCGGTTCGTGCGTTACACGATGCCCGAGATTGATCTGATGCTTGCGGAGATGCGGGAACTGGCTCGGACAGGGCAAGAATTGGGTCGGCAGCTTTCTGAAAAGCCCAATGCCTTGTTATGGGGCTCTATACCAGAGTCGGGCCCGGGAGAACAATGAAATGTTAAAGTATCATTGGATACGCTGGTGCTTATTCCTGGTGTTGGGATTGTCCATCACCGGTTGTAGCGGGCGGTTGGCGAAGCATGATATGCAACTATTCTGGGTTGCACCGCCGGTAACGACTCAAAAATCCGCGCCTGCCATGTTGCCCGTGATTCTTGGTATCGCCAGACCAACCGCTGAACCGGGTTTTGCCACCCGGCGCATGACTTATCGTGACGAACAGGGGCTCATCCATTATTATGCGCATCATCAATGGCTCGCCGAGCCGGCACAGATGATCGCGTTGCATGCCCACCAGTCACTGGAGCAGGCAAAGATGGTGACGCAAGTGGTGACATCTTCTCATTCTGCGGCATTATCCGATGTGGAACTGGAATTACACCTGCTGTATTTGTATCAGGATTTCACTACCCAGCCCAGTACCCTGCGGCTGGGGCTGAAAGTGCGTCTCATCGACAAGAAAACGCGTCATATCCTCGGTGGACGGACATGGTTGCGTGAGAAGGAGGCAGGCAATGATGCAAAATCGGGTGCGCAATCATTTCATCAGATGCTGACAGAAATCGACGAAGAGTTGCCAGACTATTGCTATAGAATCCTGTCGGTGCCGGACGGCGCGCTGTCCAGTTTGTCAGGTTAGATAAACGTAATCAATCGTTTGGCTGATGACGCAACGGCACAAATAAGTTATACTGATGCGCGGTTGGTGGCAGATAAAAGCAATGGCTGAATAAAATCACATTCAGGGAGCCTTTTGGACTTATGAATAGAATCAATGCCGGAATAAAAGTTGTGTGGTGTGGTGTTGCCATGTGTCTTGGGCTGGCGACGCCGGCTTGGGGGGAGCTGCCTTCGGAAGAAGAGATCAGAAGTAAGGTAAGTTTCTGCCTGGGGTGTCACGGCATCCCCAATTACGTATTTATTTATCCGACTTACCATGTACCCAAACTCGGAGGTCAAAAAGCGGAATATATCGTAAAAACCTTGCAGGCTTATAAGGATGGAACCCGTCCACATCCTAACATGCAAGCACAGGCCATGAGCATAAGTCGGCAGGAGATGGAAGGAATTGCGGACTATCTGTCCACTCTGGGAGAATAAGGAGCAAGCATGCGCAAAATGACATTGATGATGGGGATTGTTGGGGGCTTGATCACCATGC
The DNA here is from genome assembly GCA_002352565.1 of Proteobacteria bacterium UBA2770. Classification (GTDB taxonomy): domain Bacteria; phylum Pseudomonadota; class Gammaproteobacteria; order UBA2770; family UBA2770; genus UBA2770. The sequence continues at coordinate 7,134 of DEIQ01000047.1, forward strand.
TGTCTGCTTCAGCGTGGGCGGCTGGTGATCCCGAAATCGGAAAACAAAAGGCGGGAGCCTGTTTCGCTTGCCATAATGTTAATGGCGTCAGTACGATAGGGATCTATCCGAACCTTGCGGGGCAATACGAGGACTATTTGTTCGAAGCGTTGAAGGCATATAAAAGCGGAAAACGTCAGGATCCTGTTATGTTCGGCATGGCAGCAAACTTGAGCGAAGAAGACATGGCTGATCTGGCGGCTTATTTTTCATCGCTGAAACATCTTGATATCGCCAGGTAAAGAAAGCTCGGGTCCGAAAATCTTTGGAAAAATACCACCGGCGGTATTTCTATCTGAACCATTATTGCAGACCGCCACGCCGGAGAATCGGGGCGCAGCATCAAACGTGCGCCGATTTCCCGGCGTAGCGGCTATTCTGTACCATCTATGGAATCTCTGAGGCAGAATCTACGCCGGAATGTTCCAGGCTTTGATTCTGATCATGATCTTTCTCGGGCAGGTAAAGGCTACCTTTGCGTCCACATCCTGAGATCAGGAGTAGCAGGACGATAACGAGCATCCAGTTCTGGTTCAGTTTCATAAAAACTCCATACCGTCCTGTTATGGAGCCTCTGATTAAGTTTGAACCCGGTTCTTGCGTCCCTTAAGCCCAGCTTCATTGCTGACAATCTGAACATAATGAATCGCAATCACCTTCGTCCAGACTTAATCAGAGGCTCCTTATAGCAAAGCGCTTGCATTCGATTCTGAGGTATCGTGATGAAAGAATTCTGGCTCTGTGCCACGGAACCAGTTAGCTTAATAGCCGAATAAGGCTATTATCAGGTTGTACAATCTTGTTTTATGGGAGCATGGCTAAAATGATCATGGTATCCTTTGCTATCTGGTATTTCAATCGAAAAGGAGTTGCGCATGCTTATCTGGTTACGCCGAGCTAGTTTGATCACGGGTTGCCTTTTTTTTCTCATAGGGCTGATTTCCTTGATGGGATCGTCTTCGGGGGAATTTCTTCAGGTAGGTCTAAGCGTGATTTGGATGGTATTGGCGGTTGTTTTTGTGCTATTGGGAATCAATTTGCTAACGTATCAACGTATGGGTAGAGAGAATCTCATTGCCCGCCTTTCATTTCGACAAGTGGAACGACAGCGCTTTGAAGCCGAGATGATCCTGTCCGAGGATGGAAAAGTCTGCCGCATGGAGCTTTTTGGCGATGAATGGCAGCTTGATGTGCGGGTGGTGAAATGGAAAAATATCGCCAATCTTTTTGGTATGGATACATGGTATCGATGCGAGCGCATCAGTGGGAGATTTGGCCATGTTGCGCAATACGCTGATCAATTTCCATCGGTAGTATCTCTCAGCCAGGATGTAGGGTTGAATCTGGGCATGCTGGCGCAGCGCTACGGGCAGGTTGTGCCATGGGTTGATACGATGTATGGTTGCGCCAACTATATGCCCATGGCGGATGGCGCGTGTTATGAAGTACTCCTTGCCCAGCAGGGAATAATCAGCCGCCCAACCAATGAAGCGGCAAAAGTGGCGATCCGCCGCTGGTCTGGCGTGCCTGTCCGGGATGAACGCAAATCGAGGCTGGCTTTACCCGGCATAAAAAGCGCCGGGTTGCGATGAAACTCGAGTGCATTGAGCGCATCACTTCCGAACCCGTTGGCGCTGTGGTCATATGGCTGCATGGTCTCGGCGCCGACGGAACGGATTTTCTGTCGGCGGTGGAATATCTGGATCCGGGTTCAGATAAAGGCGTGAAGTTTGTTTTTCCTCATGCGCCAGTGCGTCCGGTGACGCTTAGTGGTGGTCAGATGATGCGTGCCTGGTACGATGTCCGGTCTCTGGATATGGATGGCGCGGGAGATGTCGAGCAACTCAATGCAGCCCGCAGGCAGATTGAAGATCTGATTCAGGATCAAACAGATGCGGGCATCGCCCCGGAGCAAATTGTTCTGGCAGGATTTTCCCAGGGCGGCGCGTTGGCTTTGTATACAGCTCTGCGTTACCAGCAGAAGCTGGCTGGCATTATAGGCTTGTCAACCTATCTGCCGATGCCGAGAAAGCTTGCCGACGAAATTCATGCTGAAAACAGAAAAACGCCCATTTTTCTGGCGCATGGCGCGCGTGATCCCGTTATTCCCATCGTTGCGGGTGAATATGGGCGTGACACGTTGGTTTATTGTGGCTGTCCCGTCTCGTGGAACCGTTATCCCATAGAACACAGCGTCAACATAGATGAGTTGAATGACATCAAAAGCTGGTTGAAGCTTAACCTGGATTTTTAAGTCGCCGTTGCGGGAACCTCCTCTTGCGGCGCTGAACCTCTGATCTATTCATGAACTGGTATCTGCGTTCCTACTGACCCGGTTTCATCGTTGTAAATTTTCGCAATAGCCGACTATTACGGTCGATAAGCGCCCCGAATCTGAACATAAGGAACCACTATCACCTTTGTCCGGAATGAATCAGAGACTCCCCAACAGCCTGCCAAGATGGTAAATCCGGTTTTCTTTTTATAGAACGCACAGGGCGGTTTCTGTTAAAAATCAGCAAATGGGAGTGCGATGACTAACTCACATGATAATCAGACTGATGCGATCACTTTATTGCGCAGAAAAGCCGCCGATTTGTGGCATGCGGCAATCCGGCAAGGTTTGCACGGTACCCTTTCTCCTTTGGTGCTAGAAGACAGGCGGGCATTTGAGGCTCTGCGCGCCTGGCAACAGGAATTATATCAAGCCGAACTGATCGGGCTGTGCTGGCCGGGGCAGTTCGGGGGATATGATAAAGATCCGGAATGCCAGCTGGCAGTTGGGCGAACACTCATGAGCGTGGGTGCGGCTGACGTTGCCGACGTGGTGGGATTATCTCTGGCAGGCCCCCTTATACTGGAATATGGCACTGAGATTCAGAAGCTGTCTTTACTGCGTCCCATGCTCGAAGCTTCCCATATCTGGACCTGTGGCTTGTACCGCTTATCCAGTCCCTCAATGGTTCCCTGTCCTGCGCTGCAAGCCAGGGTTGAGAAGGATGGTGTTATCGTAAACGGAATGATAAGGTGTCCGCCTGTCGCTGCATTTGCTACCCATGGGTTGGTGCTGGCGGGTGAGCGCATGGAAAGTTCGCTGCTTCTGATCCCGCTTGACCTGCAAGGAATCAGGCGAGAACCCTGCCATGATGTAACAGGCCTGGTGTTTGATGACGTGCATGTTCCATCACAGAATATTTTGGGTGCTCCAGGCGCGGGTGAAGATATTCTCGAGGCAGGTTTGATGCGTTGCGCCAGCCTGAATGGGGGCGCCATGGGTTTGCCGCTGCTTTTCGACTCCATGTTGCGGCGGTGCCGGGATTATGGTCAGCGCAGCTTGCGTGACGGACGCCCGGCATGGGAAGAACACGAGTTGCGTTTGCAATACGTATCTTTGGCGATGGAACTGCGTTTTATGATTCTGTATGCGTTCAGACCTTATGCGCCGCAACAGCAGGAGGTTCTGATGCATCCTCTGATGGGTGGACGCGGAACCATGTTATGTCTGCGGGAACTGGGAAACATGGTGCGTCGATTACAGGGTCCCGGGATGATGGGCATGATGGAAGGCGATGCGCTATTACAGGAACTCGAACAGGAGGTGCAAAGGCTGCTTGATATGATGCGCGGCTGGTGGAACGAGGATCATCGGTTTCGCTATCGTGAATCGGCGTTGAAAACGAAGGGTCTCAGCGGGATGGTTTAAACTACGGGATGGGCTGCTGTATGAATGGAATGGGTGCCTCATGGCTTGAACCGCTTGTTCTCTGGGATCAGCCGATATTGAGGCCTCAAATCGAGAACTGCGTTGCGTCATGGCAGAAACTGGATCTTTGTGCGCAAGTCGGGACTGCGCAGGTAAGGCGCGATCAATGGCGCGCATTTGCCCACAGTGGAATGACTGGATACTTGCTTCCCGGCGCGCGCGTGGATGAAACGGGAGGAGTTGGAAACCTTGTGTCTGCTTTAGGCGTCTGTTTCGAGGCTGGTTATTGCTTATCGCCGTGGCCGGTTATGGAAATGATGCTGTCCGCGCGCTTGCTGGCATTATTGGGCCATAGCGCCAAAGAGCCGTCTCTGGCCAGGGTATTGGCAGGAGATGTTATGCTTGTGTCGGCGTTCGAGGAACGTGGGGAAGCCTGGGAACCGGAGCAACTGTCATCCCGTGTGATGGACGAAGCGGATGGATATGTATTGCGGGGGGAGAAATACGCCATCTGGCACGGATGTGAACCGGACGCGCTGCTGTTCACCGCGCTTTTGGATAATGCGCATGCCTTGTTCTGGCTTGAGCGCTCACAATGGCTTGATTCCGGCTGCTGGCAGATTGGGCGTAGTCGTGAGCTTCGTTGGCCCATGGCTAATTTCAGGGCAGATGGGCTTTATCTACCACAATCGTCGCGTCTTGCTGGCGTGGAAGTGTTACCGCTGTTGCGCGAGAATGCTTTGATGCAGGCGTTTCTGACGGCAGCTCAGGCTTTGGGTGGGGCGCGACGCGTCTGGCACGAATGCTGTCATAATCCTGAATTACAGATCTGTGCTACGGATTCATCCGCCATGGAAGCCTGGGCGCCCTTGCTTGATAATATGCGTCGAATGGAAAGCCTGCTGGAATATGCGGTTTTGCTGGGTGTACAAGTAGGCGGAGAAGCGGAAATTTTTGTGAGGATGTTGAAAATCAGCGCCTGTCGGCTTTTTCTGGAGATGGTAGAGATGAGTCATGACTATTTCATGGCGGCATCGGAATGGGAACTGTGGCGCCAGTTCAGGCAGCGGGCACAGCGCCTGGAGGCCATGGCGGGTGATGGCGTACATCATCGACGTCATCTTGAGGGAATGATGTTATGAATGCAAGTGAAACGACCGACCATATGGTGCAACGACAGGATTATCAAGCGCCGGATTACTGGATTGATCGGGTCAACCTGGTGTTTGAACTCGGCGCTGAGTGCTCGAAGATTCGCTGCTGCATAGAAGGCAGGCGTAGAGAAGGTGTGTCGGCTGATCGACCGTTATGGCTTGATGGAGATGGACAACCCTTGTTATTTGCTTCGCTCGATGGTGCAGAGCTGACGCCAGATCGTATCCAACTTGAAAAAAACGGACTCTCGGTGTTCGGAGTGGGTGAGCATTTCCGGCTTCTGACCGAAACCGAAGTTCACCCGAGCGCCAATACCGCGCTTTCGGGTTTGTACCAATCAGGCGCAATGCTGTGTACCCAGTGTGAAGCCGAGGGTTTCAGAAAAATAACCTGTTTTCCGGATCGCCCTGATGTGCTGGCACGCTATACCACAGTGCTTATTGCCGATGAAGCGCGTTATCCCGCGTTGTTGTCTAACGGTAACCTTATCAGTTCAGGGCGTTATGGTGATGGTCGTCACTGGTGTTGCTGGCAGGATCCTTTTCCCAAGCCGTCCTATTTGTTTGCTTTGGTGGCAGGCGATCTGGCCTCGGTTCATGATGTCTGGCTCAGTGGGAGTGGGAAACGGGTCAGCATCGGGTTTTATGTCGAGCACGGCAATGAATCGCGGTGCGATCATGCCATGATGGCATTGAAAAATGCCATGACCTGGGATGAGCAGCGTTTTGGACTGATCTGTGACCTGGATGTTTACAATGTGGTGGCGGTCGGTTCTTTCAATATGGGCGCCATGGAGAACAAGGGATTGAATCTGTTCAATGCTGCCTGTGTGCTGGCATCACCCGATGTGGCGAGCGATGCGGATTATGCACGTATCGAAGCGGTGGTGGGGCACGAATATTTTCATAACTGGACCGGGAATCGGGTCACTTGCCGCGACTGGTTCCAGTTAAGCCTCAAGGAAGGACTGACGGTTTTCCGGGAACAGGGTTTTGTTGCGGACATGGGCGGAGGAGATCTGCGCCGCATCGAGGATGTCGAGTATCTGATGACGGTTCAGTTTGCTGAAGATGCAGGTCCAACGGCGCATCCGGTTCGTCCGGACCATTATCGGAGCATCGACAATTTCTATACGCCGACGATCTATGAGAAAGGCGCTGAAATTATTCGTATGATGGAAACCATGGTGGGGCGGGATGGATTTGAGCGCGGACTTGCCTTGTATATCTCTCGGCATGATGGAACCGCCGCTACAGTGGAAGATCTGATCGCCGCCATTGGCGATGCCAATCAAATGGATCTGTCCGGTTTCTTAACCTGGTACGGGCAGGCAGGCACGCCTGTTTTACAGGTTTCCGGTGATTATGATGGTGAGGCAAAAACGCTGACTTTGCAGCTCAAGCAACAATTACCCCCTTGTTCAGGGTCTGAGAGCGTCTTTGTGCCAATCCCGGTTCGTTTGGCATTATGGAATGCTGCTGGTGAACGGATGCCCCTTCAGATTGCCGATGGATCGGTTATGAACCGTGAAACGGATCCTTCGTTGCTGCTTGTCAATGGCGCCCAGCAGTGGATCTTTGAACAAGTGGCTGAACCGCCGCTATTGTCGCTATTGCGCGGGTATTCAGCGCCGGTGAAACTTGATTGCAATGAGTCTGCCCACGACGATCTGGCTCTGCTGCGGTGCGAAGATGATGCGGTGACGCGCTGGCAAGCCGGGCGCCGCTTGATGATGAATGCTTTTGATCGCGTGTGGGCCGATAGTGAAAATGATTCGATCATGGAAGTTTGGCTTGAGGCTGTGCGCTGGTGTCTGTCGCAGTCGGATATGCAGGATACGCTGATGACGCGGGTGCTGACCTGGCCGGGTTTTGATGAATTGCGTCAGCGTTACGTTACACCTGACCCTTTGCGCCTTGAATCAGTGCGGCGTCGATTCGCCTGTTTGACGGCGATACCTGGGCTGACGCAGTGGCAGAATGTCTATCGTACGCGACATCATCCGGGAGAACCTTATCGCTATGAACGGTCTGCGATCGGCGCCCGGTCACTTAAAAACTGCGCGCTTGAGTATCTGGGGCTGATCCCCGGATATCGCGCGGAAGCCGCGGAACTTTGCCGTCTCCAATATGAGCAGGCGCAACATTTGACTGATCGCATGGGAGCGCTGCAGGTCTGGTCAAAAATTGATGCCGATCAGGCAAATGCCGCGATTGAGGATCTGGCGCGTCGCTGGGGCGATGATGATCTGGTGATGGATAAATGTTTCTCCTTATGGGCACGGGCGTGGCGACCACGTCAACTCGCTTATGCTGAACGGCTGTTATCACATCCTCGCTTTACCTGGGGCAAGCCAAACCGGGTGCGTGCCCTGATCGGCGGAATCGCACACCATAACCCAGAGGCTTTTCATGCGGTGGATGGGGGCGGTTATCGTTTTCTGGCTGACGCAGTGGTCAGGCTTGGCGCGCTCAATCCGCAACTTGCTTCCCGTCTGGTCGGAGCTTTGGCGCCATGGGCGGAATTTTCAGAACCCCATGCATCTCTGATGCGTCAGCAGCTCGAGTTCATTGAAGCCAGGGTTGATGGTGCGCAGGTCCAGGAGATGGTTCGGCGCGCTCTGCATCAAGATCAAGCGGATTGTTAAGGAACCTCTGATCCATGCATGAACTCGTATTTTGCATCCGGAATTAATCAGAGCTTCTCTAAGCTCTGGGATTTCATAAAAATGTCATTCTGTTATGTTTCAATAACTTGGTAGTTTCATATCAGGCTTTATTTTATGGAAAAGCAAACTATATTGATCGTTGAAGATGAAGCGCCGATTCGTGAAATGATCGGTTTTTCCCTTGAGCGTGCGGGTTATATTCCCTTACCGGCAGAGGATACGAAGGAAGCTGCGCTTCTGGTCACGGTTCAGAAGCCGAGTCTGGCGCTCATCGATTGGATGTTGCCGGGGCTGAGCGGGATTGAATTTGTGCGCCGAATCAGGCGCAATGATATCACGCGCGACCTGCCTGTAATCATGCTGACGGCGAAGAGTGGAGAAGATGATAAAGTGCAGGCTCTGGAGCTTGGCGCCGATGATTATATATCCAAACCTTTTTCGCCACGAGAGCTGATGGCGCGCATTCGCGCTGTTTTGCGGCGCTGCCAGGATGAGTCTGGTGATGGTTTGATTGTGGTCGGATCGTTGCAGCTCGATAGTAATAGTCATCGGGCAAGAGTCGATGATCAACATATTCCGTTGGGGCCGACCGAGTTCAGGCTGCTGCAGTTTTTCATGGCTCATTCTGAGCGGGTGTATACCCGATCCCAGCTTCTCGATCATGTGTGGGGGCAAAACGTTTACGTGGAAGAACGGACTGTAGATGTGCATATTCGCCGACTTCGCAAGTCTCTGGCCGAATATGGCATCGACCACATGGTGCAGACTGTTCGGGGTTCAGGATACCGCTTCTCGCAATACGACTGATTCGGGGTGCAGTTGTGATGCGGCGTTTATGGTGGCTTGAGTGGCTGCGTTTGATGGTCGCCGGCGTTGTCGGCGGCATTTTCGGTTCGATTCTCTTTGATGCAGGTTCAGTCGGCGTGCTGGCAGGCTGCGGCGTTTATGGGTTGTTTATGATCGAGCAGGGTTTGAAGCTGTCGCGGCGCTGGCAGAAGCTCGAGGGTGAAATGACCGGTTCGCTCATGTTTAATGAGCCATGGCTTAGTCTCGATGAAATTTTACGCCTGAAATACAATCATCAGCAAAGGCGCCTGCATATCATGCGCGCAGTCATGCAGGAGGTATCAGTCGCCCGGCGTGTGTTTCCGGAAGGTCTGCTGTTATTGTCACGGGATGGGCGAATCCTCTGGTTTAACCGCGCCGCTTTTCACTTGCTCGGATTGCGCTATCCTCAGGATTGCGGCATGCTTTTGAGCCATTTTATCCGCGATGATACGTTCGATACCTGTTTTTCTGCCGGCACAGGTACCATGGAAATGAGCGTCTCCCGCGGAGAGGCAAAAAAAGTGCAATTGCAGTTTGTGCGCTTACCAAGCTATCGCTGTTTGATCGTGGCGCGTGATCTGACGATTTTGACCCAGCTAGAATCGGCGCGCAAGGATTTTGTGGCCAATGCCTCGCATGAATTGCGCACCCCTCTGACGGTCATTGCCGGTTATCTCGATGCTTTTCTCGAAGATGATGATCCCGGGCTCGAGACCTGGCGCAGACCCATGATGGAAATGCAGCGGCAGGCTCGGCGCATGCAGCTTCTGATGGAAGATTTGCTGTTGCTGGCGAGTATGGAATCAGAACATGGTTCGGTGCGTCAGGATCATGTGCCTATGGCGCCGATTATTGAAGACATATGCCGCGATATCAGCATGTTCGCGGCAGAGAAGCTCACCATCGAAATGGATCTGGATCGACGCTGGGGTCTGACGGGGAGTGAAGTCGAGTTGCGCAGCGTCTGTGCCAATCTGATCTCCAATGCCGTCAAATATACCCTCGCCGAGGGTCACGTTCATATCAAGTGGCAGGAGCGGGCGGGTTATGGGCTACTCGAAGTTCAAGATACGGGGATAGGGATAGAAGATCATCATGTGGCGCGTTTAACCGAGCGGTTTTACCGTGTCGATCGGGCTCGCTCGAGAGACAAAGGGGGGACCGGACTCGGACTCGCGATCGTTAAACATGCGCTGCAACGACATGACAGTATGCTGGAAATTGAAAGTACTCCTG
>DEIQ01000047.1:16806-23468 GCA_002352565.1 Proteobacteria bacterium UBA2770
CTGAACAAGTCATGAACCCGGTTTTTGCGGCCATTATGTCCGGTCTTTTTGGTGACAATCTTCGCAATAACCCTGCTATACCGTGCGATTGTCGTCTCGAATCTGAACGCAAGGAACCACAATCACTTGCGTTCAGAATGAATCAGAGGTTGCCTGGGTTTCATCAAACTGTTACATCCTGCCGATAAACTTGATGACGATGCTTGAATCATGTGGGGTCGTGTTCAAAGCATTAAGGAATGACCATTATCTTAAGGAGAAGTTAAATGTTGAAGCGGTATTTTTTGATCGCTCTGGTTATGGCAGGGATCGGCAACCGGGTTTTGGCCGCCGATCAGCTTGACTCGCTACCTGTTTACGAGCGTGCCAGCGGTGTATCCGGGAATTTGTCCAGCGTGGGCTCGGATACGCTGGCTAATCTGATGACATTTTGGGCAGAAGAATATAAAAAAATATATCCCAATGTCAATATTCAGATTCAGGCGGCGGGTTCTTCCACAGCCCCCCCGGCTTTAACGGAAGGCACTTCCAATTTCGGTCCTATGAGCCGAAGCATGAAGGATAATGAAATTCAGGCATTTGAAAAGAAACATGGTTATCCGCCTACGCCCGTGCGCGTGGCGATTGACGCGCTGGCAGTTTTCGTGCATAAAGACAATCCGATCAAGGGTTTAACGATCCCGCAGGTGGACGCTGTCTTTTCCTCGACACGCCGCTGCGGTAATCCGGAAGATATCACGCAATGGGGTCAACTTGGTTTAAAAGGTGGATGGAGGCAACGTTCCATTCAACTTTATGGACGCAATTCCGTATCCGGCACCTACGGCTATTTCAAGAAACACGCCTTGTGCAAGGGAGATTTTAAAAACAGTGTCAATGAGCAGCCCGGTTCGGCATCGGTCGTGCAATCAATTTCCGAATCAGTTAACGGTCTCGGTTATTCCGGGATTGGTTATACCACGTCCGGGGTTAAAGCTGTAGCGCTGGCACGTGAAAAAGGAGATAAATTCATTCCTGCTTCCGAAGAAATGGCGGCCAGTGGTGCATATCCTCTGTCTCGTTTCCTGTATGTTTATGTGAACAAGCACCCCGAGCGGAAATTGTCTCCCCTTGAGATGGAGTTTCTAAAGCTGGTGCTTTCACAACAGGGCCAGCAGGTGGTGGTCAAGGATGGTTATATGCCTTTGCCCAAACCTGTATTGCTGGAAGAGCTTGAAAAATTACAATAAGCACGTTGTCGCGATCTGGAGTTGATCGAATCCGGTGAAGCGTACTTTACCGGATTGGCATGAGAATATTGGATTTCAAGGAGAAGGAATATGATATCGATGAAAAAATATGCCGGGTGGGCGGTTATAGCTGGCACATTGGGTTGTTCGGTCTGGGCCGGTGCTGCCGAAGTGAAAACCAAAGGTGGATTATCCGTTGCAAGCGACGACGGGCAATTCAGTTTTAAGTTTGGCGGTCGTCTGATGCTTGATGCTGCTTATTTCGATGATGATCATATCAATATGGGGGATGGCACCGAGATGCGCCGCGCGCGCTTTTTTGCCGCAGGCAAACTGTTCGGGGATTGGGAATACAAGGCACAATATGATTTTGCCGATGGCACCGATATCAAGGATGCCTACATCGCTTATACGGCCCTGCCATCAAGCAAGATCATCGTGGGCAATTTCAAACAGCCTTTCAGTCTTGAGGAGTTGACCAGTTCCAAATACATTACCTTTATGGAACGTGCGCTTCCCAATATCTTTGCCCCCAGCAGGCGTGTCGGGCTTGGCTGGAAAATGAATACCGGGCAGGCTACTTTTTTCGCCAGCGCTTACGGTCAGGATGTCAACAAGGATGCCGAAGGAGATGAGGGTTATGGGGTCGGAGCCCGCGCTACTTTTGCGCCGATCAATGAAAAGAACCGCGTGATTCATTTCGGTGCGGCCGGAGCATGGGAGACGGGGAATGAAAACGAGGATGAAGTGGAATCGTTCAGTTATCGCCAAAGACCGGAGTCGCATCTTGCTGAAAGACTTCTGGACACCGGTACGCTGACCGGCGCGGATGGATCGGTCAAGCTGGGTGTGGAAGGCGCTGCGGTTTTTGGTCCGTTTTCGCTGCAGGCCGAATACCTCACGACCACGATCTTCGAGGATGAAAACGAAGGCAACATGACTGACGATACCGATTTGAGCGGTTATTATGTTTATGGCAGCTGGTTTATCACGGGCGAATCCCGTGTCTATAAAAATGGTGTCTTTGGTCGCGTTAAACCCAAGAGTCCGGCAGGAGCCTGGGAAGTGGCTGCCCGATATAGTGCGCTTGAATTCGATGACGGCGCTGTTTCCGAGGGCGAGCTTTCAAACATTACTCTGGGCGTGAATTATTATGTCAATCCGAATTTGCGCTTTATGCTCAATTACGTGATGGCGGAAGCCGAATACGCGGATGGCACTAAAGATGAGCCCGATATCATACAAATACGTGCCCAGATTGATTTCTAGGTGCTGGGCAGTAACCAGGCAAGCACGTCAGTTGCTGGCGTGCTTGCACCCATACATTCAGGAGCTTCTGATCAATTGATCCATAATCATTTTCTTGCGGATGCACTTTATGCAAAACTCCAGGGCTGAATCCGCGTCTTCGGGAAATAATCCATCCGGACTAAAGCCCTCGGATGTACGGTACCGACTGCGACGCACCATCGATCGACTGATGACCATCGTTGTTTCCATGGGCGGTATCAGCGTTATTATTGCTGTGAGCCTGATTTTCTTTTATCTGTTGGCTGTGGTATTCCCTCTGTTTAAGGGTGTGAACGTGGAACACGTTTCGGACTACGTTTTTGATTCCGCTGCGGAACATTTGTTGCAACTTGGCGTAGAAGAGCGCGGCGAGATAGTGATGTTTTTGACCACCCGGGGTGGGCTGAAATTTGTGGATACCCAGGAACATCATATCCTGGCTCAAGAGCATCTTCCTGTTCCGGATGGAACGCGGCTGGTTTCCGGAATCATGGTGGATGAGAGCGATGGTTTGTCGGCGGTCGGTTTGTCGGATGGCACTATCCTGGTTTATCGCCCCAGGTACAAACTGGAATATATCAATAATCAGCGTCATATCCGCCCCGAGGTGGAGTATCCGCTGGGTAGACAGACCTTGTCTTCAGGATCCGATCGCTCGCTTGATCAATTTGCGTTGCGCGTGGAAGACTCACGGGCAAAGCTGGCTGCCTTTAATGAAGAAACAAGCACGCTTCTGGTTAGAAGTTTCGAAAAGAAACGCCGTTATCTCGGTGATGAGGGTACGTTTGCGCCTGTTTCGGATCATAGTATAACCCTGGATCGTTCGCCGCAATTTTTGCGCATGTCTCTGGATCAACGCTTTTTGTATGCTATCTCTGATGATGGCATGACCGACGTGTTTGATCTGGCATCCGGGGCGCCAAAGTTGTGGCATCAGGTGGATCTGACGCCGGGCGGGTCGAGGATAAGCGCCGTTAAATTATTGACCGGTGGCATATCATTAATCGTTGGAACCAGTGAAGGCGGTTTGTCACAATGGTTTCCTGTTCGCAGTGAAGGGGAAGCCCGGCTGACGCATATCAGGGATTTTGCTGTCATGGGGGATGCGGCGATCACCTCATTGTCCACCGAGGCGCGACGCAAGGGATTTGCCGCATTTGATGCGCAAGGTCGTATGGGCGTTTATAATGCCACAGCCCAAAGGCAGATGCTGGTCAGGCAGTTGGATGATGGCGCTGTCAAACATTCGGCGCTGGCGCCACGTGGGGATTTTGCCTTGATCACTTCTTCCACTGGAGCGCATTTTTATTCCATCCACAACCCGTATCCCGAGGTATCGTGGCGTTCGTTGTGGGGGAAGGTTTGGTATGAAGGTTATGCTGAACCGACCTATACCTGGCAGTCATCGGCGGCCACCGTAGGCCATGAGCCCAAATACAGCCTGATGCCATTGAGCTTCGGTACCTTGAAGGCGGCATTTTATGCCATGTTGTTCGCCTTGCCGCTCTCGATCATGGGCGCGGTTTGCACCGCTTATTTTCTGGCGCCGCGTCTGCGAAGCGTTATCAAGCCAACGATCGAGATCATGGAAGCCTTGCCAACCGTGATACTGGGTTTTCTGGCGGGTTTATGGCTGGCGCCTTTTGCTGAAAATTATTTACCCGGGATTTTTCTGATTCTGGTGGTGCTTCCGCTGGTGATTGTCGCGGGCGGTTTTATCTGGAGCCGTTTTCCCAAAGCCATTCGGCATCGGGTGGGGCCTGGCTGGGAGGCGGGCTTGCTGTTGTTGCCGATAATAGTTGCCATCTGGGTGTGCGTGAAGCTCAGTTTGCCCATTGAGCAGGCGTTGTTCAATGGCAACATGCCTCACTGGATAGAATATAATCTCGGAATTGGTTACGATCAGCGCAGCGCATTGGTTGTGGGGCTGATGATGGGGTTTGCGGTGATACCGACCATTTTCTCCATTTCCGAGGATGCCGTGTTTGGAGTGCCCAAACATCTATCGATGGGTTCGCTGGCTCTCGGCGCTACCCCATGGCAAACGATCACGCGGGTGGTGATGCCGACGGCTTTGCCTGGTATTTTCTCTGCCGTCATGATTGGTCTGGGTAGAGCGGTGGGTGAAACCATGATCGTTTTGATGGCTACGGGCAATACTCCGGTTATGAATATGAATATTTTTGAGGGTATGCGCACTCTCTCGGCTAATATCGCGGTAGAAATGCCAGAATCCGAGGTTGGCAGCACCCATTACCGGGTGTTATTCCTTGCCGGGCTTGTATTGTTCAGCTTTACTTTCGCCATCAACACGCTGGCTGAGATGATTCGGCAACGCTTACGTAAAAAATATGCGGGCATCTGATTTATGAATATTAGAACTTATGTTGCCAGGGGTGATATCTGGATCTGGCTGACGGCGGGAGCGGTTAGTATCTCGGCCTTGATGGTATTTAGCCTGCTTGTGGTGATTGGCTGGCGTGGATTGAATCATTTCTGGCCCAAACAACTTGTGGCGGCTGTTTATGCGCCTTATGACGGCGAAGAGAAACATGTACTCGGTGAAATCCATGGCAAAAACATGCTTACGATCGAGCGATTGCATGATGCCCAGATGTTGGCGCCGGATGAAGGTGCTGATTATGAACGCTGGCAGGACAGCAAGGATGGTTATGAACAATGGCTTGAACAAGGTGCCTTTGCTGACTGGCTGTTGCATGTCGGGGCGGATACTGTGCAGAATATTGCGGCCTATCAATCATGGAAAGAAAGCGCTCAAGCGCTTGCTTCGCAGGACAGTGAGGATCACGTCAAAGACCTGAGAGCCTGGCATCAGCGTGAATTGCAGCAATTGCAGTCTGATGCGGGCTTTAGCCACTGGTTCGATGCCGAGGGGCGCAATGTTTACACCATCTGGCTGGAGCAAGAGGCCAGGGAAGTCTGGTTGAATAGCTATGCCTTCAGTGGGTGGCTGAAATCAAAGGCCTATGCCAGATGGCTGGAGCATAAAAGTTCTGGCACCTATGAACAGTGGCTGATCAAGGCGGGGAACAGGGATCACCAGGCATCCGATTTCCTTTATGTGATGCGGGGTTATCTGCGCGATCAAGCTCAACCCCGGCAGGCGCTGACTTTCGAGCGCATGGAATGGGGCAACCTGTATGGATATGCCCAGGCAGTTTATCAAGGTGAAACCCTGATTGCGCAAGGATCGGAAGTTTGGAGCGAATTGAAGCAAAGACTTGGGCGCGCGGAGCAACTGCGAAGTCAGATAGAACATCTGCAAAAGCGCAAGATTGGCGATGTCAACCATGCGATTGAGCAGTTACGCGTCAGAGAACGGCGTCTGGAATTGCATGGAGGTGATACGCCGGAGAGAATCAAGGCGATCGGTGACGAAAAACGAAAGCTTGAGGCTCGATTTGAGGAACTGCGTCTGGATTTGAATCGCTTGTATGAAGCTTTGGCGCGGGATAGAGTCGTCGTGCGGCTGGCTGACGGCCAGGAGGTCGAACAGGTCATTGGTGAAATCGTGCGTGTTTTGCGCCCCAATGATATGAATTTGGCGCAGCAATTGGCTTTTATGGGCGCTAAAATGTGGGAATTTGTTTCAGATGAACCGAGGGAAGCTAATACCGAAGGCGGTATATTTCCCGCCTTGTTCGGTACGGTGATGATGGTTATGATCATGTCGATACTGGTTACGCCATTTGGTGTGGTCGCGGCGGTTTATCTGCGTGAATATGCCAAACAGGGGTGGCTGACCCAAATGATCCGCATCGCCGTCAATAATCTTGCCGGTGTTCCATCGATCGTGTATGGGGTGTTCGGTCTTGGTTTTTTTGTCTATTTCCTGGGTGGGTCGCTTGATGAGATATTCTTCGCGGCCAAACTCCCACATCCGACCTTTGGCACGCCGGGTATTATGTGGGCGTCACTGACGCTGGCTATTTTGACCTTGCCGGTGGTCATCGTCAGCACGGAAGAGGGGTTGACGCGTATCCCGCGTGAGATACGCGAGGGCAGTTTGGCGCTTGGGGCGACCAAGGCGGAGACATTACTGCGGATTATTCTTCCCATGTCAAGCCCTTCGATTTTGACCGGGCTGATTCTTGCCATCGCTCGCGCTGCCGGAGAGGTGGC
>DEIQ01000129.1 GCA_002352565.1 Proteobacteria bacterium UBA2770
TCGAATTGAACATAATGAACCACCCCTGAGCTGCGCCCAGACTTGATCAGAGATTCCCTAAAGTCCTGATACAGGCTTGAGTTTCATCTGAACCAGGTAAAAAGGACACCGGCACCCACAATAAAGGAGCCAACCGCCACCCACAGGCTTAGCGGCGCTTTCGAATACCAGTATAAACCCGTTCGAGTCATTAATCCCACGAGAATAAAACGAGCGCCACGCCCGATCAACGCCGCGATTACAAAGCCCCCCAGCGGCAAAGCCATCCAACCGGAAACGATGGTGAACAGTTTGAAAGGGACGGGACTGAAACCCGCTATCAGCACAGCCAGCACACCCCAGCGATCATACCATGCCTGCACCATGGCCAAATCCTGCGCAAAACCCCGGGAAACCAAAAGCTCCACCATCTGATCAAACAGGAAGGCGCCAAGCGCGTAACCTACGATGCCTCCCGCCACCGATGAAAGCGTGGTCACCAGTACATACTGACCCCATCGCCGAGGTTCAGCAGCAACCATGGGCGCCAGCACGACATCAGGAGGTATGGGGAAGAATACGGCTTCGCTGGCACTGACGCCGGTCAGATACCACAGCGCATGGCGATGACGTGCAGCATTAATCAGATATTTGCGCCACCGGTCAATAACGCGTCTGAACATCATCCATCCCTGTACGCAATGGCACGAAGCGCACGGGCAACAATCTTTCAGATTCCCATTTCCCTTCATGTTTTCGCCAGCGTTCGATATACTGCATGTCCGAACCGCCCAAAGGCGCCACCAAACGCCCCTGCGGCGCTAACTGCTGCAGAAGGATTTTAGGAATCTGCCCGGCGGCAGCGGTTACGATGATACCATCGTAGGGTGCATGTTCCGCCCAGCCATGAGCGCCGTCATCATAACGAACATGAACATTGGAAATTCCGAGTTCGGACAATCGGTTTTTGGCTTGCTCGTAAAGATCTCTGATACGCTCGATCGTGTAAACTTCATCAGACAGTTTAGCCAGTACGGCAGCTTGATAACCCGAACCGGTACCGATTTCCAGCACGCGCCGCAGTTTCCCCCGAGGAGGCAGCAGCGCTGCAGTCATATAAGCGACTACATAAGGCTGGGAAATGGTCTGGTCATTACCAATGGACAGTGGCATATTCTCGTAAGCGACGCCGCGCAAGGATTCGGGTACGAATTGATCCCGCTGCACATGTTCCATCGCAGTAAGCACCCGCTGATCATGGATGCCTTCCGCCTTAAGACACTGAATCAAACGCTCCAGTCCGCCCTCAAGGTTATCCATTATCGCCAGCTCCCGGTTGTTCGCATTTCTCAAGCCAATAGGTAAGCGGTTCAATCAAACGATAATCGGTCATATCAATGGTCAGCGGAGAAACCACAGCCTTCCCTTGTGTCAGAGCGTGGAAATCCGTGCCTGGGCCAGAATCCGCCTCATTTCCCGCTGGTCCAAGCCAGTAGATGGGTCGCCCACGGGGATCCGAATCCTTGATCACCCGTTCAGCCTTGTGGCGCTGACCAAGCCGCGTCACGGTGATGCCCTGCACTTCATCATACGCCACATCAGGGACATTCACATTCAGAATTGTTTGCGCTGGCAAAGGCACATCAAGCATATGGCGTACCAGACGCATGGCGATTTTGGCAGCGGTCGAGAAAAACCCGTTGCGCGGACTGGCGAGCGATACCGCCATGGCAGGATATCCGAGGAACCGGCCTTCCATCGCCGCCGCCACGGTTCCGGAGTATAATACATCATCCCCCATATTAGCGCCCTCGTTGACACCGGAAATGACCATGTCCGGCGGCTGATCAAGCAGCCCTGTAATACCGATATGGACGCAGTCCGTAGGAGTACCATCCAGAGAATACGCATCTTCTCCAACCATTTGAACGCGCAACGGCCGACTCAAGGTCAGCGAATTGCTGGCGCCACTGCGATTTCGGTCGGGCGCAACCATGACAACCCTCCCAAGGGTTGATAGCTGCTCGCGCATCGCATGGATACCCGGAGCGTAAATACCATCGTCATTACTTAAAAGAAACACCATGAATAAATACCACCCATTTAATAGGCTCGACCTTGGAGCCTGTTAATGCTAATTAGATTATAACTGCCGGGACTATTTTTTCGTCCAACAAGGCGAAGGAATGTGGTGTAGTGATTCTACACAAACGACGGTCAACGCAGTGGGGAGGAAATAGCCCCGACCCTCCGGGTTGCGGCTAAAAAAGCGCCTCTCAGCGTTACTTGTCGCTTATCTGGAACAACCAAACTTCACTCCTCGTGCCTTGACAGGCGTTTTTTTAGCCACAACAATCATGATCTGATTTAGTATTAACAGGTTCCGAAAACCTCTGAACCATTCATGAACCCGGTTCTTACGTCTCTTATGCCCGGTTTCATCATTGTAAATCTTCGCAATAGCCTGCTATTACGGTCGATGAGCGCCGCGAACCTGAACAGCAGGAACCACAATCACCTTCATCCAGAATGGTTCAGGGGTTCCCTTAAATCAAACCAATTAAACCAATATTTCTAAAAACTTTAATATTTCCGTACAATATTACACCTTGAACCAAAACAAAGGTATAGAATGTAATATTTGCTTTTGATTTCATCATTGTTTCGCTATTTAATATAATTATAGCTCTCGAATAATGAGCCTTAAATTATCGCTATCCAAAAAACAAGTTAACTTGCGGGATTATTTATGAACAGATTGAACCTTCGTTTCGCGACCCTCGGCTTTATTATATGCCTGTTGACGCCAGCCTGGGCCGCCACCAACGGAAAAGTCGGCTGGATTGACATGCAACAGGTGCTTGAACAGGCGCCCCAGGCCCAGATGATTCGCCAGCAACTCAAGACGAAATTTGCGGCCAGGGAACAGGGTTTACGGAATTCGCAGGAAGAACTGCGCAAGATGCAGGAAACGTATCAACGCGACGCCCAGGTCATGAGTGCTGAAAAAAGAGAACAGTTGCAAAACCAGATCGTGGAAAAAAAACGCGGGCTCTACCAGCGGCAAGAAAAATTGCGGCAGGAATTTCAAGCGAGTTCCAATCAAGCCATTCAGGATTTCACCAATGAGGTACGTTCCGTAGCTGCGGACCTTGCAAAAAAACACCACTACGCCATCATCCTGGCGGAAGGCGCTTTATACACCAGCAAAGACGTGGATCTTACCGATTTGATCATAAAAGAAATGAAAGCGAAAAAAGATAAATAGCGTTCTGGAAGGCGATATTGTGAAAAGCTGGCGATTAGCGAATCTGGCGGAGAAGCTGGACTGCCGTTATCAAGGGGACGGCGACAAGAAACTAATGGGTGTATGTGAGCTGATCCCGGGTGAGCCGGGGCATCTGGCTTTTGTCGCCCAGCGCAAATATATATCCCAGCTCGCCCAAACCTGCGCAGACGCAGTTATCGTCGCGCCAGAACACGTCCATTTATCCCCGATCCCTGCCCTGATTCATGACAAGCCTCAACTGGTATTCGCCAAAGCCATTGAATTGCTTCACCCTCCCGGAAAACCAGTGGTTGGCATTCATTCGAGCGCGATGATTGAAGAAGGTACCACTATTCATCCTCAGGCCAGCATCGGTGCTTTCAGCGTCATCGGCGCCGATTCTATCATTGCTGAAAATGTTCGCATCGGTTCAGGCTGCCATATCGGGACCAATGTTAAAATCGGATCCGAGACTATCATCGAAAACCATGTGACAGTATGTGATAATGCGGTTATCGGAGAACGCTGCCATATCAACCCCGGCGCTGTCATCGGCGGCGATGGTTTTGGCTTCGTAAACGATCAGGGCGCATGGCGTTATATCCCCCAGATTGGTTCGGTCATTCTTGGTGACGACGTGGACGTTGGATCCAGTACGACCATTGATCGGGGCAGTCTCGGCAATACCATCATTGAAAATGGTGTCAAGATCGATAATCAGATCCAGATTGGGCACAACGTTTTTGTCGGCGAACACACGATCATGGCAGCGTGCGTTGGAGTATCTGGCAGCACACATATCGGCAAGCGGTGCCTGATAGGAGGCGGAGCGGGTTTTGCCGGGCATTTGCGCATCGTCGATGATGTTACCATAACCGGCATGTGTATGGTAACGCGCTCTATTTTTGAACCCGGTATCTATTCATCCGGTTTACCCATCCAACCAAGCGGTAAATGGAGGCGAAACGTGGCTCGTATGAAGCATATCGATGAGATGTTTCTGCGCATTCAGGCCCTGGAAAAAAGGCTGGAACAATATGAACACCATCATATCAATTCAATATCAGAGGGGAAGCCCGAAGACCAATGAGGCATATTCATGGCAACAAAAGGATTTGAACAAGAGCATTTGAGTGGACGGATCGATCGCAAAGAACCTGGATCGCCATCGCTACCCATTGATGTCAACGTTATTCGTGAGTTATTGCCCCATCGCTACCCCATGCTGATGGTGGATAAAGTGGTCGATTGCGTTCCAGGCGAATACCTGACAGCGATCAAAAACGTCACGATTAATGAACCATTTTTTAACGGGCATTTCCCGCGCAAACCCGTGATGCCAGGAGTCATGATACTCGAGGCGCTGGCTCAGGCCACTGGACTGCTTGCCTTTCATTCCGCTGAAGGACGCCCGGAACCTGGCTCCCTGTTTTATTTGGTCGGCATTGATCACGCGCGTTTCAAACGTCCGGTTGCGCCGGGAGATCAATTGATTCTGCATGTCCAATTGTTGCGGGTCGTGCGTGGCATCTGGAAATTCAGCGGTCAAGCCAGGGTCAATGATCAGATTGCCACCCAGGCAGAATTGATGTGCTGCGTTGATGAGAAATCAGGTGATTAGTCCAACCGCAAATATTGATTCTTCCGCGCAACTTGACCCTGATATTGAAGTCGGAGCTTATACCATCATCGGCCCCGATGTACGCGTGGGTTCAGGCACCCGAATAGGTCCCCACTGCGTCATAGAAGGACCTGCCTCCATTGGACGAGACAATCAGATTCACGCTTTTTCCTCCATTGGAGGTCGTTCCCAGGATTTGAAATACCAGGGTGAACCCACCTATTTGAATATCGGTGATCGGAATGTGATCCGTGAATACTGCACCATCAACCGGGGAACCCTTCCTGAAACCGGGCAAACGCAAGTGGGGCATGATAACTGGATCATGGCATATGTGCATATCGCGCACGATTGCAGGGTTGGCCATCATGTGATCATGTCCAATGCCGCGAGCCTTGCCGGTCACGTACAACTTGATGATTGGGTCACGCTCGGCGGGTTTACCCTGATCCATCAATTTTGCCGCATTGGCAGCTTTACCTTTACGGCCATGGGTTCGGGCATAAGCCGTGATGTCCCCCCTTTTATCCGGGTTGCCGGCAATCCCGCCCACCCTTGCGGTCTGAATAGCAAAGGTCTGCGCCGACGTGATTTTTCGCCCGAAGATCTTGGAACGCTGAAAAAGGCATACCGGATCCTGTATCGTTCCGGATTGCGGCTCGAACAGGCACGGGAAGCACTGATTAACCTGGCGGAGGAAAATCCCGTATTAAACGAACTGAACACGTTTCTTGGCGTTCCGGGGCGCGGCATCGTACGCTAAGGAACCTCTAAACCATGAATCGCATAGGGATTGCAGCGGTCGAACCATCCGGAGATGCGCTTGGAGCAGCGTTGATTGAGGGGCTAAAAAAAAGGGCACCCGAGCAGGAATGGGTGTTTGAGGGAATCGCAGGCCCGGCGATGCGCGCTGCCGGTTGCCACCCATTGATTCGGACAGAAGCGTTGTCGGTGATGGGATTGACGGAAATTGTCGCCCACTTGCCGCGTTTATTAAAATTGCGGCGTCAACTAATTCGGCATTTCATTCACCATAAGCCGAATCTGTTCATCGGTGTGGATGGTCCCGATTTCAATCTTGGTCTGGAAAGAGCGTTGCGCTCCAAGGGCATCTTTACCGTTCATTGCGTCAGCCCGACCGTTTGGGCGTGGCGCCGCCGCCGAGTTCATGCCGTTGCCCGTTCAGCCAACCTGTTGCTGACCCTCTTCCCCTTTGAAAGCACTTATTATGAAAATCTTCCCATCAAGACCCATTTTATGGGTCACCCTTTAGCGGATCAAATTGCCACAGACCAGAATTTGAACACCGCACACGCCAGAGAATCATTGGAAATTGATGACAGCAGCCCCGTCATCGCGTTACTTCCCGGAAGTCGGCTGGGAGAAATTTCCCGTTTGGCGCCGACATTTCTGCAAATGGTACAATGGTGGCGAACACATGGACCCAGGACGCGATTTTTATTGTGCGCCGCCAATGAATGTTGCTACAAGTGGCTGGAACCCCATGTGAGTGCATTGCCCGAGGTGCAATTGATCCATGGCAAGAGCCAAAAGGTCATGGCGGCTGCGGATATCATACTGCTGGCGTCAGGTACGGCGAGCCTGGAAGCGGCTTTGCTGTGCAAGCCCATGCTGGTAGCCTATCGTGTATCAGCGTTAAGCTATGCCTTGCTCAATCGGCTGGTGACCACCACGCATGTGGCTATGCCCAATCTGCTCGCGCCCCAGCCTTACATCCGGGAATTTCTACAGGAACAGGTCCAGCCGGAACCATTGGGTGAAGCGTTGCTGGAGTTGCTCAACGATGAACAGGCCCGGCATATTGCACAGCAATCCGGCGCCCTCATACGCGCACAACTCGCTACTGGCGCGGCCGAACAAGCCGCGGCGGCCATTCTGGAACATCTATAGTGGAACCTGATATCATCCGGCTTGTCGTCGGCGTTGATGAAGCCGGTCGCGGTCCACTTGCAGGCCCTGTAATAGCGGGAGCAGTGATATGGTCACATCAGATAAATACCGATGGTCTTGCCGATTCCAAGCGTCTGAGCGCAGGGCAGCGTGAAACGATGTATCAGCATATCATCCGCGTAGCGCTGGATTGGGCCGTGGGAGAATCAAGCCCGGAGGAAATTGACGCCCTCAACATCCGCCAGGCGACCCTGCTTGCGATGCAAAGAGCCGTCGAAGGATTGCGTTTGGCCCCGGCGCTTGCCCTGGTCGATGGCAGGGACAGTCCAGCCCTGGCTTGCCCGGCCATCACCATCATTCGTGGCGATGCCCTGCAACCTTCGATCAGCGCGGCCTCGATTGTGGCCAAAGTAACACGCGATCGCATGATGCATGCCATGGCGCAAACCTATCCCGGATACGGTTTTGAGCAGCATAAGGGTTATCCCACGGCGCGTCACATCGCGGCATTGCGCGAACTCGGCCCTTGCCCCACGCATCGACGCAGTTTTGCTCCAGTTCGGAACTGCACTGCCGATCAGGGTTTGGGCTAAGGAACCTCTGAACAAGTCGGGACGAAGCTCAGGTGTGATTCATTGTGTTCAGACTCGAAGCGTAAATTGCGCGGGTTAGAAGGGCGATTGCGAAGATTTACCACTATGAAGCCGGACATAAGGGACGCAAGAACCGAGTTCATGACTTGTTCAGAGGTTCCCTGAAGTTTAAAGGATCTCTAACCATGTCAGCACCAGATTTTATCCATTTGCATGTTCATAGCGAATATTCGCTGAGCGACAGCATTATCCGTATTCCCCAGCTATTGCAACGCTGCCGTGAACTTGCCATGCCGGCAGTCGCCCTGACGGACAGATCCAATCTTTTTGGCGCCTTGCGTTTTTACAAAGCCGCCCTTCAGATGGGCATCAAACCCTTGATCGGCGCTGAAATTGCCTGGGTGGAAAAACCTGCCGACGAGCCTTACCGTGCCATCCTGCTGTGCCGAAATATCGAAGGTTATCGTTCCTTGACCGCTCTGCTGAGCCGGATATGCACCGACGGCTTTACCCATGCTGAACCGCTTGCGGAACAAGCCTGGATCCATGAACATTCAGCCGGGCTGATGATGCTGGCAGGCATGGATTCGGACGTCGGACGCACTTTACGCAACGAAAATAATGAAGAAGCCCGCCAGCGCGTGCATCATTGGCAGCAATGGTTCGGCGATGCCTTTTATCTTACCATCCAGCGTGTTGGGCGTGAAGGCGAAGCGCACTATGGCGAACAGGTCTTGCCCTTGGCCAGTGATCTGGGCATTCCGGTTGCCGCCACGCACGGAGTTTGTTTTCTCCAGCCGCAGGATTATGATGCGCAGCAAGCGCGCCAGTGCATCCATACCGGGCACAAAATCGACGATAAACAGCGACCGCAGATGGCAAGTGCGCAACAATATATTAAATCTCCTGGGGAAATGGCGCAGCTGTTTCATGACATCCCTTCGGTTCTGAGGAACACGGTTGAAATTGCCCGGCGCTGCAACGTGGAATTGCCATCAGATGCGATTCATCTTCCGGTTTTGCAGCGCGGCCATGGTCAAACTGCCGATGAAGCCTTGCGCCTCAAAGCTTTGAAGGGACTGCAATGGCGTCGCGAGTCAGATCGAGCCCAAGCACAGCCCCTGGAAACCTATCAGACACGTCTTGACCAGGAACTCGCGGTCATCGTCCAGATGGGTTATCCCGATTATTTTCTGATTGTCGCCGATTTTATACAATGGGCGCGCGATCAAGGCATTCCCATCGGTCCCGGTCGTGGCTCAGGCGCCGGTTCTCTGGTTGCCTATTCGCTGGGCATCACCGATCTGGATCCTTTGGCCTATGGGTTGCTGTTTGAACGTTTCCTCAATCCAGAGCGGGTTTCCATGCCCGACTTCGATATCGACTTTTGCATCAACGGGCGTGACCGGGTCATTGCCTATGTGGCGCAGCGCTATGGTCACGACAGAGTGGCGCAGATCGTCACTTTCGGCACCATGGCGGCCAAAGGCGTGGTGCGTGATGTGGGACGCATCCTGGGCCATCCTTATGGCTTCGTTGACAGAATCGCCAAACTGATCCCGTTTGAACTGGGTATGACGCTCGATAAAGCACTGGCAGACCAGAGCGAGCTGCGTGAAATTTATGAAAGCGATACCCAGGTGCGCGACATGATCGACCTCGCCCGCTCACTGGAAGGGCTGGCGCGTAATGTGGGAACCCACGCCGGTGGCGTGGTTATCGCACCCGAGAAACTGACACGCTACACCGCACTGTATCGGGACCCAAAAACCCAAACCACGATCTGCCAGTTTGACAAAGATGACCTTGAAAAAGTCGGGCTGGTCAAATTTGACTTTCTGGGCTTGAGGACATTGACTCTCATTGATGACGCTATACGCCTGGTCAATGCACTGCGCGCAATAGACGGGCAGCCTTCTGTCCTGATCGACACCATTTCTCTTGAAGACCAGAGTGCTTTCGAACTGTTGCGCCGTTGTGAAACAACTGCGGTATTCCAACTCGAATCCCGCGGCATGAAGGATTTGATCCGCCGTCTGCAACCCGATAGCTTCGAAGATGTGATCGCACTGGTGGCCTTGTTCCGTCCCGGCCCGTTGCAATCGGGCATGGTGGATGATTTTATCGAACGCAAACATGGCGCCGCGATTACCTATCTGGACCCTGAACTGGAACCCAGCCTCAAAGAGACTTATGGCGTCATTGTTTATCAGGAACAAGTCATGCAGATCGCCCAGAAACTCGGGGGCTATACCCTGGGCGGTGCCGACCTGTTGCGCCGCGCCATGGGAAAGAAAAAACCTGCCGAAATGGCGAAACAAAGAGAGATATTTCTGGCGGGAGCGCAACAAAACAATGTGGAAAATGCGGCAGCTATTTTCGATCTGATGGAAAAATTTGCCGGTTATGGTTTCAATAAATCCCATTCCGCCGCCTATGCTTTGCTGGCTTATCGTACCGCCTACTTGAAAGCACACTTCCCCGGACCTTTCATGGCTGCGGTGCTATCCTCGGAAATGGACGATGTGGAAAAAATCGCGCACTTGATCGCGGAATGCCGACGCATGAAACTCAATGTTCTTGGTCCCGACATCAATGCTTCCGCCTGGACATTTACTGTCGAAGACCCCACCACAATCCGCTATGGTCTTGGCGCGATCCGTGGCGTAGGACGCAAGGCTGTTGACGAATTGCAGGATGAGCGCAATCATGGTGGAGCTTACGCCGATTTGTCTGATCTGTGTATGCGTCTGCCGGCGCGATCCCTGAACCGGCGCACCTTTGAAGCACTGGCGCATGCCGGAACCTTTGACGGTATGGTGTCTACAAGAAGCGAAATCATACAGACTCTGCCGGAAATCTGGCGCTGGATGGAAAATACCAGCCATGCGGAAGAAGCCGGCCAGCAACATGACATGTTCGGACGGCCCCGAATCAATATGGCACAGTTGTTGAAATCCAGCGCCGCCCATATCCCACGGAGCGAGGAAGTGATCCTCAGGGCAGAGCGGCAGGTTCTCGGTCATTATTTCAGCCGCCATCCGGTATCGTGTCGATCCGAGGAGGTGAATCAGATTCGTTCCGTCACTACGGCGACCCTGAACAATGCAAACAATGCGGGGTCTCAACCCGGGCAACAGAAAAAAGTAGTGATCGCCGGATGCATTACCAGCCTTCGCATCCGCAAGTCCCGAGTATTCATTACACTGGAAGATGAATGCGGCAGCTTCGAAATCATGTTGTTCGAGGAACAATGGCGCCAGCATCAAACTTTACTCGAAAGCAGTGATATATTAATCGTTCAAGGAATGATGGCTATAGACCGCTATCATGGCGAGTGGCGCATGAAAGCGCAACATTTTCAAACACTGGAACAATGGCGGCTTGGGCATCCCGGATGGCTGGATATGACGATACCGCAGCAACATTCGGGCAAGGACATGCCGGAAGGACTGGCGCAACTTTTGCGACCCTTTCTGCATGAACAGGGCTGGGAAATTCTCCTCACTATACAGGTAGGCAAGATTTTACCGCGTTTTCGCTTCAGCTCAAGTTGGCGGGTTCACCCCAGCGATGCGCTGATTGAAAGCCTGCGGAACCGCTATGGTTCCACAGCGACAAGCATCAGGCTCGGTGAATTGCGCATACAAGGGCAACATAAATCTCGTCAAGACAATCCTGTTGCGCTATACTAGCTCTCCTTCATAGAAACGATAAGCTATAATGGGTTCATATCGAACTCGATACTTTAGATGAGCCGTATTATTGCTGACTCAGTTATTGTTTTCCGACCGGACAACAAAAACCCCATGTCCGCGGCAAAGATTCGGAATCAAGCCATCGGAGCTCAAACAGTATGGCAAACCTTACTCTTACGAATATGCTAAAACTTCAAACATTCCTGGATTTTGAACAACCTATCGCCGAACTTGAAGCCAAGATCGAACAATTATCCCATATTGGCGACGACACCGCGCTCAATATCAGTGAGGAAATCGAGCATCTCAAGGCAAAGAGCCGCGAGCTGACAGAGAAGATCTTCTCCTCACTGAACGCCTGGCAGGTGACGCAATTGGCACGTCACCCAATGCGGCCCTACACCCTCGATTATGTGGAATCGATCTTTACAGAATTCCAGGAATTGCATGGCGACCGCAGCTTTGGTGATGACGCCGCTATAGTGTGCGGTCTGGCACGCCTGGAAGGGCGGCCCGTCATGATCATCGGGCATCAAAAAGGACGCGATACCAAAAGCAAGATCCAACGCAATTTCGGCATGCCACGACCGGAAGGTTACCGCAAAGCGCTGAGAATGATGAAAATGGCGGAGCGTTTTCATTTGCCGGTGCTGACCTTCATCGACACACCCGGCGCTTTCCCCGGCATCGAAGCCGAGGAAAGGGGGCAGAGCGAGGCCATCGCCCGCAACCTGTTTGAAATGGCGCATCTGCGCACGCCCATTATCTGTACCGTGATCGGAGAAGGCGGCTCGGGCGGCGCTCTGGCGATCGGCGTAGGTGATCGGGTTTATATGCTTCAATACAGTGTCTATTCGGTAATATCCCCTGAGGGATGTGCGTCCATCCTGTGGAAAAGCGCGGAAAAAGCACCCGATGCCGCCGAAGCTCTCGGCATCCGGTCCGAACGGGTTCTGGAACTAGGCCTGGCGGATGGGATTATACCCGAACCTTTGGGCGGAGCACACCGCGATCCTGCGTTCACTTGCGCCGGATTGAAAAATACACTGACCGAAGCCCTTGAGACACTATCAAGCATATCAATGGATGAATTACTGGCGCAACGTCACGCGCGCTGGCTTGAGATGGGTCTGTATTCGGAACCCTGAGCGCAATGGATCCGCTCAATCCACAATGGTTGGCGAAAAAACTGGCTTCATGGCAGAGCGCTCGTCATTACTGGATCGCCCTCAGCGGTGGGCTGGATTCCATGGTATTGCTGGATCTGGCGGCGCGCTGCCCCAATTTTCATTTCAGAGCAGTCCATATCCATCACGGACTTCAGCCTGGCGCCGATGCCTGGTGGCGCCATTGCCGCTATCAGTGCTGGCTGCGAAAAATGCCGATCTGGCTCATTCCTGTTACCATCCCCTCGAATCATGATCAAGGCATCGAAGGTGCAGCCCGAAAATATCGGTATGAAGCACTGGCTGCACGCATGGAACCAGGTGATTGCATGCTAACGGCGCACCATGCCGATGATCAGGCGGAAACTTTCCTGCTTCACGCCCTGCGTGGGAGTGGTCCCCGTGGATTATCAGCCATGAAGCCCTGGAAGCCATGGGAGCGAGGCGCACTGGCGCGCCCACTGCTGCCTTTGCCCCGATCCGCATTATACCAATACGCGCACACTCAGAATGTGCGCTATATCGACGATCCGAGCAATGATGATCCGCGCTTTGCCCGCAGCTATCTGCGCCGCGAAGTCATGCCGGTTTTAGCGGCGCGCTGGCCTGCGACAAACCGGGCCTTGAGCAGGGCAGCAGCTTTATGTGGCGAGACCCAGCACATGGCAGAAGCGTACGCAGAACATCAATTGCGTTCCGTGGAGCAAGGTTCGTCGCGCCTCTCACTTCCTGCGCTGCTGGCACTGGATGCAAGTCAGCGTTACTTTATACTGCTTCACTGGCTGCGCTTGCAGGGTTGTTCCACACCGCCTCTAACGCGTGTACGCGAATTTTTCCGCCAGATCGAGCAGGCAAGGACGGATCGACAATTGCAGTTGAAATGGCCGGATGCGCAATTGCGTACCTATCGTCAGACCCTTTACCTGTTGCATGGGCGTAATCTGCGAGTTCTATCCACGCCTGCACCTTTCCCATGCCCATGGGATCCACATGCCCCGCTGCCCTTGGGCGACCTGGGATCCTTGCATCTTCTGAGACCATCTGTTTCCCCCGGTCTTCGCCCCGAGCTGCAGGGCGCAAAATTGAGCCTTGATTGGCGCCGGGGAGGGGAAGTGATGACTCCGGCAGGCGACCGGCATGAACGAACCCTGAAATCCATTCTCCAGCAGGCGGGTATCGTTCCATGGATGCGCGAAAAAATCCCCTTGCTCTATATCGACGGACAGCTTGGAGCCGTCGCCAATTTGTGTATGGATACCCGCTTCACCCAACAAGATACCCATGCTACCGGCTGGAGTTTGCATTGGAAACACGATTTGTTATTACACTGACGCGCGCGTTGGGTTATAATTCACAACATTCAATACAAATAATCGCTCTCCAGCAATAACAACATCAGGTTGGCCTGAAGTGAAAATCCGGTCAGCCGATTCAGCGTGAATCATGACTCATTATGTATTCGTGACCGGCGGCGTGGTTTCTTCATTGGGCAAAGGCATTACAGCCGCATCTCTCGGTGCCTTGCTCGAAGCCCGCGGGCTATCGGTCAGCCTGATCAAACTGGATCCGTATATTAATGTGGATCCCGGCACCATGAATCCGTATCAACATGGCGAAGTATACGTCACGACTGATGGAGCCGAAACCGATCTTGACCTCGGACATTACGAGCGTTTTGTCCATACTGTCACGGGCAAGCACAGCAATTACACCACAGGGCGCATCTATGCGCGGGTCATCCGCAAGGAGCGGCGCGGAGAATATCTCGGCGCGACCGTGCAGGTGATTCCTCATATCACGGATGAAATTCAGCGCAGTATTCGTAAAGGAACCGGCAACGCGGATGTATGCATCGTTGAAATCGGCGGCACGGTTGGTGACATAGAATCCCTGCCTTTCCTGGAATCCATCCGTCAGATGGGGATTGAACTCGGAAGAAAGCAGGTGTTATTCATGCATCTGACGCTGGTTCCCTATATTCCAAGCGCCGGAGAAATCAAAACCAAGCCGACCCAGCATTCCGTCAAGGAATTGCGCTCCATTGGTATCCAGCCTGATATCCTTTTATGCCGCGCTGTCCGCCCCCTGCCTCCTGAAGCGCGGCGTAAAATCGCGCTGTTTACCAATGTCACGGAACACGCCGTCATTTCGGTAGTCGATGTGGACAACATCTACTGCATACCCTTGTTCCTGAATGAACAAGGGCTTGATCGCATTGTGATTGAGCATTTCCGCCTTGAAGTCCCGGATGCGGATCTGCATGAGTGGCAAAATGTGCTCAAAGCGAGTGAGAATCGCAAAGGCAGTGTGCGGATCGCCATGATCGGTAAATATCTGGAACTGGCGGATGCTTATAAGTCTTTGAATGAAGCGCTCAATCATGCCGGCATTCATGTAGGAACCCATATCAAGATTGATCATGTCGATGCCGAAATGATCGAGCGTGAAGGTTGTAGCTGCCTGGATAACGCGGATGCCATTCTGGTGCCGGGCGGTTTTGGCATTCGTGGTGTCGAAGGCAAGATCGCAGCAGTTCAATATGCACGCGAAAATGGCATTCCATTTCTCGGAATATGTTTGGGCATGCAGGTGGCGGTCATTGAGTACTCGCGTCATGTAGCCCGTCTGGCGGATGCAAACAGCACCGAATTCATGTCCCGCGCCTACAACCCGGTCGTAGCACTGGTGAGCGAGTGGGCCGATCGTGACGGCAAGCTCCAGCAACGTTCCGCCGCGGACGATAAGGGTGGAACCATGCGGCTTGGCGCCCAGCAATGCCGCCTGGAGCCCGGGAGCCTTGCGTGGAACTTGTACGGCAAGGATATCATCGCCGAACGCCACCGCCATCGCTACGAAATCAACAATAATTATGTGGAACGCTTGCAACAGGCCGGGTTGGCTTTTAGCGGAAAGTCGATGGATGAACAATTGATGGAAATCGTTGAACTCCCGACGCATCCATGGTTTCTTGGCTGCCAGTTCCATCCGGAATTCACTTCCACGCCCCGCCATGGGCATCCGCTGTTTACCGGTTTTATCAAGGGCGCCATAGAGCGAAATCAGCTGCGTTAGCTATCTGGAACCGACCGTAATGAAACTATGTGGATTTGATATCGATCTGGAACATCCGCTGTTGATTATCGCGGGTCCCTGTGTCATCGAAAGTCGGCAACTCGCTCTCGATGTCGCAGGAAAGCTCAAAGAAATCACCGATAGCCTCGGGATCCCGTATATTTTCAAGTCATCTTTTGACAAGGCCAATCGCACCTCTGTTGACAGTTATCGGGGGCCAGGGCTGGAGCAAGGGCTCAAAATCCTGTCCAGCGTACGCGATCAGATCCATGTCCCTGTATTGACCGATATCCACGAATATACGCCGTTGAGCGAAGTCGCAGCTGTGGTGGATGTGCTTCAGACTCCAGCCATGTTATGCCGCCAGACCGATTTCATTCAAAAGGTGGCCGCCCTGGGAAAACCCGTCAACCTTAAAAAGGGGCAGTTTCTGGCGCCCTGGGATATGTTCCATGTCGTTCAGAAAGCCCGGGCTACCGGGAATCATCAACTGATGGTCTGCGAGCGGGGCGCTTGCTTTGGTTATAATAATCTGGTATCCGATATGCGCTCATTGATCATCATGCGCCAGACGGGGTGTCCGGTGATATTTGATGCCACCCACAGTGTCCAGCTTCCGGGCGGAGCCGGAACGCAATCATCCGGGCAATCTGAATTTGTAGCGCCCCTGGCGCGGGCTGCGGTCGCCGCAGGAATTTGTGGTGTCTTCATGGAAACCCATCCCAAACCCAGCGCGGCTCTGAGCGATGGTCCCAATTCGGTTCCGTTGCAACAAATGCCGTTATTGCTCGAACAACTGAAAATGCTCGATGATCTGGTAAAAAGCAAGCGTTTCCTTCAGCAGGAAGCTTCAGCATAAGGAGAGGTATACGATGAGTCTGATTGCACGTATTCAAGGAAGGGAAATACTCGACAGCCGCGGCAATCCAACCGTTGAAGCCGAGGTCTATCTGAAAAGCGGTGACACGGGTCGTGCGGCCGTGCCTTCGGGCGCCTCTACCGGCAGCAGAGAAGCTGTTGAATTGCGCGATGGCGATCAAAATCGCTATATGGGCCGGGGAGTACTGGAAGCGGTCGCTTATGTCAATGGTGAAATCAACCAGGCAATGATCGGCATGGCATCCGATGATCAAAAAGCGATCGATGAACGTCTGATCGCCCTGGATGGCACTGAAAACAAATCCAGACTTGGCGCCAATGCCATTCTCGCCGTTTCCCTGGCATGCGCCCATGCCAGCGCCGCGCACAGGAAAATACCTCTGTATCGACACATCGGCGGCGATGACTGCTCAATCCTGCCGCTGCCAATGATGAACGTCATCAACGGCGGTGCCCATGCGGACAACAGTCTGGATGTACAGGAATTCATGATCGTACCTGTCGGAGCGCCCACTTTTTCCGAAGCTCTGCGTTACGGCACAGAAGTGTTCCATACCCTGAAAAAAATTCTGCATCAGCAGGGACTCGCCACCAGCGTAGGCGATGAAGGCGGATTTGCGCCCAATCTGCAATCCAATGACCAGGCGCTCGATACATTATTGCAGGCGATCGAAAAAGCCGGTTATCGACCAGGCGAGGATATTGCTCTTGCGCTTGATGTTGCCAGCAGCGAATTTTATGCCGATGGCCGCTACAATCTGACTTCATTCGGAAAAAGCTACGATGCCGCCGAATTCTGTCACATGATGGAAGATCTGGTGAATCGTTATCCCATTGTCTCCATTGAAGACGGGATGGCTGAAAATGACTGGGAAGGGTGGAAATTATTAACGGAAAAACTCGGTCAACGGGTGCAGCTGGTCGGTGACGATCTTTTTGTTACCAATACCAAAATCCTTGCGCGGGGTATCCGCGAGGGAATCGCCAACGCCATTCTCATCAAACTGAACCAGATCGGTACCCTGAGCGAAACCCTCGACGCCATTAATATGGCCAAACAGGCTGATTTCGGTACGATCATATCCCACCGCTCCGGGGAAACTGAAGATGCCAGCATCGCTGATCTCGC
This sequence comes from Proteobacteria bacterium UBA2770, assembly GCA_002352565.1. Lineage (GTDB taxonomy): Bacteria > Pseudomonadota > Gammaproteobacteria > UBA2770 > UBA2770 > UBA2770. Next base: position 17,317 of record DEIQ01000129.1, read on the forward strand.
GGTTGCCAGCGGCGCAAAACAAATTAAAACCGGATCCCTTTCCCGCTCGGATCGCGTCGCCAAATACAATCAGTTGCTGCGCATCGCGGAACAACTCGGCGAACGACAGGTCTTTCCACAGAAATCCGCTTTGTATCGTGGATAAAGGGGCAATCAAATGATGCGCTGGATATTTCTGACTTTATTGATGGCGTGCGCTTATCTACAATATCAGATCTGGTTCGATCCCGATGGCCGCACCCGCAATATAGAGCTTAAAAATCAAATCCTGGTGCAGACAGAACGGAATCAAAAATTGCAGGAGCGCAACCATCTCATGCATGAAAAGATCATGGCTTTACGCTACGATCCCACCGCGCTTGAGTTTGCCGCACGGAAGCAACTTGGCATGGTGCACCCTGATGAAACCTTATACAGCTTCCCGCTGGAACCTGAGTAATCGATATTGGCGCCCCCGTCCGGACACTGGGTTATTATCGTAGCGGCCGGTCGAAGTCAGCGCTTTGGCAGCGATCAACCCAAGCAATACATGGCATTGGGAGCCGGTCGAGTGGTAGATTTCGCGATCCTGCCATTTTGGCAAAATCAGTGGATTGACAAAATTATGGTCGTACATCCTGAGGGCGACAAACGCTGGAACGAGAACCGATGGGCTCATTCCGAGCGTCTTTGTGGCACGCCTGGGGGTGAACAACGCCATCAATCAGTATTAAACGGTCTCCATGCTTTATCAGCCTGGGCGAAAGATCAGGACTGGGTCTGGGTGCACGATGGCGCCCGCCCGTGCCTGCATCCCGACGATATCGCTGCGCTCCGGCTCGGGCTTGAGGATGAAAGCGCAGGAGCTCTGCTCGGCACGCCGGTAACGGATACCATAAAAAGATTGAACACAAGCAATAGTCGCGTTGAAAATACAGTGGACAGACAGGATTTATGGTCTGCCATGACGCCACAGGTATTCCGCTTTTCCGCCCTTTACCACGCATTATGCGATTGCGAGCAACAACGCTTGACTCCAACCGACGAATGCGGAGCCATGGAAAAAGCGGGATGGAATCCCCGCTTGATCCAGGGTCGCCGAGATAATATCAAGGTCACCCGCCCGGAAGATCTTCTGCTGGCGCGACTGATTCTGCAATCGCAGCATCGAATGGATCTAATCTGACATGAGCGGCGCAGATGATGACTGGCGCATTGGTCATGGATTTGACGTACATGCCTTTGGTCCGGGAGATCATATTCGCCTGGGTGGCATCTCCATTCCTCATCACCGAGGTTTAATCGCGCATTCCGATGGCGATGTTGTTGCTCATGCACTGGCTGACGCCATGCTTGGCGCAGCCGGGCTACCGGATATCGGTCAGCAGTTTCCCGATTCGGATTCACGATACCATGGACTTGATGGCATGGAAATGCTCGATTGCGTCCGTGCCCTGCTTTTAAACGAAGGTTTGCGACTATGGCATGCCGACACCACCATTGTGGCGCAACAACCCAGGCTGGCGCCTTATCTTGATGCCATGCGCTCTGCCCTGGGCAAAACCCTGGGAATCGCGCCCAGACCTGTGGGCATCAAAGCAACCACCACCGAGCGGCTGGGAGCTATCGGCAACGAACAGGGCATTGCGGTTTATGCCGTCGTTCTACTCAGACCCGCATGAGAAACTGCGCAATCATCCACCTGTTTGTGTGCTGCGCCTTTCATATCGAATTTGGCGTAAGGAACCGACCAAAGAAAAGACCCGCTATTCCAATTTTCGGATGCCTTGATCTACACTGAAACAGTAGGGATATCTCGAATGGTCCAAAATTCCTGCCACCGATCCAAAGGCAGTTACCGCAAAAAAAATAACCAACCACTGCAATCGCGGTGTTTATAATTATATAATGAATGATGTCGCGGCAATATGTTTTGTTTATTAATTACATGAGTGGTGCATGATAGTCATGGAATCGGAAAAAGAACATTTGGTTATTTTTGATACAACCTTGCGGGATGGAGAGCAGAGTCCAGGTGCTTCCATGAGTCTGCAGGAAAAATTGTTGATTGCCCATGCGCTTGAGCGCCTGCGGGTCGATGTCATGGAAGCCGGGTTCCCCATTGCAAGTATTGGCGATTTTGAAGCAGTTCATGCCATTGCCTCCGCCATCAAAGACTGCACCGTCTGCGGGCTTGCCCGGGCCATCCCGGGCGATATCGAGCGTGCGGCTCAAGCCATTGCTCCAGCAAATTCCGGACGAATTCACACTTTTATCGCAACTTCACCCATCCATATGCGCGAGAAACTCAAACTTGAACCTGATCAGGTGGTCGAACAGGCAGTGGCATCGGTACGCCTGGCACGACAGCATACGGATGACGTTGAATTTTCCGCCGAGGATGGTGGGCGTTCGGATCTCGATTTTCTATGCCGCGTTATCGAGGCGGTCATTGCCGTGGGCGCGCGAACCATCAACATTCCTGATACCGTCGGCTACACACTGCCTCATCAATATGCCGAGATGATCTCCCGCGTCATGGAGAAAGTCCCCAACGCGCATCAGGCTGTTTTTTCGGTTCACTGTCATAATGATCTCGGCATGGGGGTGGCCAATTCCTTGGCCGGGGTCCTCGCCGGAGCGCGACAGGTGGAATGTACCATCAACGGTCTGGGTGAACGAGCTGGTAATGCCGCGTTGGAAGAAATCGTCATGGCTGTGCGCACCCGCCACGACATTTTTCCCTGTAAAACCCGGATTACCACCCAGGAACTTGTGCCTTGTTCCCGTCTGGTCGCGAATATAATCGGGTTTCCGGTTCAACCCAACAAGGCGATTGTTGGCGCCAATGCTTTTGCGCACGAGTCCGGCATTCATCAGGATGGCGTTTTGAAAAACCGCGAGACATACGAAATCATGCGCGCTCAGGATGTTGGCTGGGAATCCAACCAACTGGTTCTGGGCAAACATTCCGGTCGAAATGCACTGCGCAACCGACTGCTTGAGCTCGGTGTAGAACTGGACGACCAGACTACGAATGAGCTTTTCAAGGCTTTCAAGCAATTGGCCGATAAAAAACACGAGCTTTACGATGAGGATCTTCTGGCATTGGTCAGCGAGTATGCCGGCGGAAAAACACCTGAAAAACTGCAACTGGTAAACCTGCATGTGTGCTCCGATACCATGCAATTGCCATTGGCAACGGTCGCTCTCAAGCTGAACGATCAAATCATTCATGGTCAGGCCAGCGGCAGTGGTGTTGTCGATGCCATTTTCAAAGCCATTGAACAAGTGAGTAACAGCGGATCCATGCTGGGGCTGTATTCTGTTAATAACATCACCCAGGGTACCGATGCCCAGGGTGAAGTCACGGTACGCCTTTCAAGAAACGGTCGTATCGCTAATGGTCATGGCACAGATACCGATATCGTCATTGCCTCGGCAAAAGCCTATATTGATGCTTTGAACAAGCTCGACCGTTCGGGATCCGCCCACACCCATCCACAATTGGGCGCCTTGTAATAAGAAATATCAAGTGAGACCCAGGTCTCCAGGTGTTGAACTGTTTTTTTAAACACAGTAATGCTGACAGGATAAATGAGCTTTGGACGGAAAAGGCGACTTCGCTCAGTATTTGAGCCTTTTGGGCATAGATTTCTATCCCTCGACTGAACCAAAAACGGAAAGAACGCACCGTACGGAAATCCATGTCGCGGAACCATCCGTCGAGTTCCATGAAGCCAGGGTAACGCTGGCGCAACTCGAACGCGAAGCAGCGGGTTGTCAACGCTGCTCTCTGGCTTCAGAGCGTTCGCATATCGTTTTCGGCTCAGGCGATGCACAAGCCAAACTGATGTTCATCGGGGAAGGTCCTGGCGCACAGGAGGATCAACAGGGTCAACCGTTCGTAGGCAAAGCTGGTCAATTGTTGAACGCGATAATCCAGGCCATGGGGCTGGAGCGCAACAAGGTTTATATCACCAATATCGTCAAGTGCCGCCCACCGGAAAATCGCGATCCAAAACCCGGAGAGATGGAAGCCTGTAGCCTTTATTTGCACCAACAGATCGAACTGATAAAACCCACCGTCATTGTCGCCCTCGGGCGGGTAGCCGCGCAATTCCTTTTGAAATCCGGTGAGCCCCTGGCTCGTTTGCGTCACACCATTCATCAACTCAATGATCATAGCAAGCTTGTGGTAACTTATCACCCGGCTTATTTATTGCGATCCCCAGATCAGAAACGCAAATCCTGGGATGATTTGAAGCAGGTTATCACCCTCCTGGGGAACCGCTCATGAGTACAGCGATTCGGAATGGATTTTCTCTTAAAGCGTATGAACCGAGTGATCTTGACGCCGTCATAGACATTGAATATCAATGCTATCAATATCCATGGTCGCGAAACATTTTCCAGCAATGTTATACCATGGGCTATTCCATGCAGCTTGCGCTATCCTGTAACATCATCTCTGGTTATTGCGTCATGAGCACCGCTATGCGCGAAGCGCACATTCTCAATCTCTGCGTGGCACCATCCCTTCAAAATCAGGGCATAGCTACCTCATTAATGCACCATGTTATCAATGAGGCGCACAAGCGGAATTGTCAACGCATGTTTCTGGAAGTTCGAATCTCCAATATCGCGGCACAGCGGTTATATTCCCGGCTGGGGTTCAACCAGATTGGAGAACGACGCAACTATTATCGTAGAGGATTCGGTCGTGAAGACGCCCTCGTCCTGGCTAAAGAACTCGTGAGCCTCTACCAGCCTGAATGAGCGCAAATCCCGGAGAGTCCTCAATAAGATCCCGTCCCTTGTTCCGGTTTATATCCTTTGACCGCAAGTTCCTGCATCATCGATGCGGCCTTGCTTTGCCCCCACTGGCTCAGGATCATACCGGATTCCTGCGTAACGGACGGCATTTTCTCAATGACTTTTTTCCCCACGGGAGTGGAGTAAAACCTGGTTAAGGCGCTAATTTCTTCCATTGTCAAATTTTTGCTGTAAACAGGAACAATTCTGTCGACAAATTCGCCCTTCTCTTTATTAAGGGCGGCGATCTGCTCTTCCCAGAATGATTGCGGCACCTGAGGATAAACGGCTTTGAATTGATCCAACATCTGATCAATCATCTGTTCTCGCATAAGATCAATCTGGACGATCTCGACCAACTGGCGAATCGCCTTGTCCTTCTCTACGGAAACTTCACCCGATACAAGTCCCGTATAAAAGCCTGACAGAACCATTATCGCAGTAATGAGCGTTTGTTTTATCATATTCAGTTATTCCTGTACGGCTATAGCTAATTCAAGAGAGTATTTTAACCCAATTCCGTGGCAATACCCAATCAGGCGGATGCAGACCATGATTTTTGACTCGAGTCCCTTCCATCATCGCTCCGATACGCCATGCGCCGATGTCGAGGATGGGTTATAATTCCCTTGATGAGGAAAAAATATCTTGAACCGCCTGTTGCAACAAAATGCTCGGATGACAGAGCCCTTGGCTTAATGAACTAAAGAATATGCAAGAATTTTCACTGGTACAAAAAATCGCAATCGGGGTGATTCCCATTCTGTTCGCGATTACCCTGCATGAATTCGCCCATGGCTGGGTCGCCCGCCGCCTGGGAGATCCCACGGCGTCTTCAATGGGTCGACTGACTGTAAATCCACTGGCGCATATTGATCCACTGGGCACCATACTGATACCTCTGCTGACCATGATGTTCGGAGGTTTCATTTTCGGCTGGGCCAAACCCGTGCCCATCGACCCGCGACATTTTCAAGATCCAAGACGTGGCATGGCCTGGGTAGGGCTGGCTGGCCCCGCAGCCAATTTATTGATGGCGCTATTCTGGACCTGGGTGCTCAGCATGAGTCTCAACCTGGAAGGCATTAACCTGGCTGTTCCAGCCGCGTTAATGGCGCAAATAGGCATCATCATCAATGTGATCCTGATGGTACTCAATCTTTTGCCCATCCCGCCGCTGGACGGCAGTCGGGTTCTGGCCGGGATAGTACCACCAGATTGGGCGAGAAATATATACCGGATTGAACCCTATGGTTTGCTGATCATCATGGCGCTGCTATTCACCGGAGTGCTCGGAAAAATCCTGTGGCCCATCGTCCAGTCGTTCTACGGGTTTTTCTTTCAGCTTGCAGGATTAAGCATTAATGGCTGAAACCAGGCAACCCGATATAACGCGGGACGTCGTCGTTTCGGGCATGCGTCCGACGGGCGCCCTGCATCTGGGTCATTATCACGGCGTGGTGCGCCACTGGATAGAGTTACAGCAAAAGCACACTTGCTATTTTTTCGTTGCTGACTGGCATGCCTTGACCACTAATTACAACGAGGTCGAGTCCATCGCTCAAGACAGCTGGAACATGGTGGTGGACTGGCTCGCGCTCGGTGTAAATCCCGAAAAAGCCTGCCTGTTTATTCAGTCACATATTCAGGAACACGCTGAATTACACGTTCTATTGTCTATGTTAACGCCTTTGTCCTGGCTTGAACGAATGCCTTCCTATAAAGACCAGCAGATCCGACTGAAGGATAAAGACCTCTCCACCTATGGTTTTCTCGGTTATCCCTTGCTAATGAGCGCCGATGTGCTGGTTTATGGTGCGCACTGGGTTCCGGTAGGCGAGGATCAACTGGCTCATCTGGAATTAAGCCGTGAGCTGGCGCGACGCTTTAATGATATTTACGGACGCTCTGAAGAAGATAACAAACAAGCCAGACGGGCACTAAAAAAACTGGAGTCGCAGGAAATTCGGCAACGCTGGGAGGAACTGGTCCACCGTTATCGGCAGCAAGGCGCTCCAGAGATTTATGAGCAAGCGCAGAATCTACTCACCCGGCAGAAAAATCTGAGCCCGGAGCAACGGCAATTGCTGTTTACAACATTGAGCGGCAGCGGGCGCGCCATTTTGCAGCCCCCACAGGGCATCGTCAACAAAGCCGCCAAAATGCCCGGTCTCGACGGACAGAAAATGTCAAAATCCTATGGCAATACCATCAGTCTGCGGGAACCCATTCCTGCGGTTGAAAAAAAATTACGCAGCATGCCCACCGACCCGGCGCGCGTGCGGCGCAACGATCCTGGCGAGCCGCAAAAATGCCCGGTCTGGTCCTTGCATAAGATTTACAGCAACGAAGCGACGCTCTCATGGGTAGATGAAGGTTGCCGCAGTGCCGAAATAGGTTGTATTGATTGCAAGGGACCATTAATTTCAGCCATCAAATCGGAACTTTCCACCATTCAGGGCGCCATTGACGATTGGTCATCCCAAGCGGATGTGGTGCAAAAAATTATTGATCGCGGCAACGAACAGGCCCGCGAAGCAGCCCAGGCGACCATCAAAGAAGTGCGCCGTGCCATGGGTTTGCGCACAAATGCCCGCCAGATCACCTGAAGTTTCGTGCCATGCCAGATCGTGAGGAAATCGCTCATCTTCCCGCCTTGCCGACGCTATTGAGGGGTCAGCCATTCGGACCCTTGCCGCGGCAATTGCTGATTCCTCCGGATGCACTGCAACTGGTGCTCGATGAATTCACCGGACCATTCGATCTGCTGCTGTATCTGGTGCGGCGCCATCGTATTGATGTGGTCGCACTCCCGCTGACCCAAATTGTGCATCAGTATATGAGCTATCTGGACATGATGCAGCAATGGCGTTTTGAGGTGGCTTCAGGTTATATGGTCATGGCGGCTACTTTAGCTGCGATCAAGTCTGCTCTGTTACTGCCTTCAACCGAGGACGACACAGTCGCCGAACCCATTGGGGAAATGGAACTGATGCGGCGGCTTGAGCTGTACGAACGTTTTCAAAAAGCATCGCTCATGCTGGAGCAACGACCGCGCCTGGAACGAGATGTCTTATCGGTATCCGTCCTGTGCGATGACTACGCTCCGCCACCGGATATCGCGCCATTGCCATCGGATATCGCCCCGGTTATCTGGGGTCGGGTCATGAAGTCGTTGCTGGGTAAAAAGCGTTTGCTTGACCCCCACCATATCAAGAAGGCGACCTGGTCGGTCAAGGCGCATATGGCGCATATGCTGCGTCTCATGCATGCCTCCGAAGGGGCCGCCGTGGATCTGAGCCATTTCACGACAGCTGCGCAGGGACGCATGGGAATAGTGGTCAGTATGCTGGCGACGCTGGAACTGGCGCGCAGAGGATCGGTTTCGATTGAACAAAAAAGCGACTACAGCACGGTTTTTGTCCATTTGCGGTCCCGGGAGATTTGAAACCCCGGAATAGCTATCCGCGCACATTGGATTCGAGTGATTCCACGAACCCATGTTGACATCCTCACCGCTCTAAAGGGCGGCGATTCCTGCCAAGCGGTTTACGCCGCCCTTTCGGAGGGTTCGTG
>DEIQ01000121.1 GCA_002352565.1 Proteobacteria bacterium UBA2770
GCGCAGAAAATCAATCTTTTTGATTTCAAGATTGAAACGCCAGCCATCGTGGATAGACCCATGCCTCTGCAATCAAAAACTCATCCACGTGGTCGGTATACCTCCTGCTTTCATATCAGAGCCTGGTCTAAAGCAACCACCCGCCCCTGCCAGGTTGATGAACGTATAATGACGCATTATAGTATAGGCTTCGATTTTTACAGCCATAAGGTAGAATGTGAGAGTACCCGAAGCCGGGGCATTTCCGATATTCCCTTAAATGATCCCGTAAAGATCATCCCGGTATACTTACTATGCTGAGGCCTCATAATAAAAATAGCCGAGGTTCGATTCTATTGTTCCATCACCTGCGAAAAACACTGAAAGTCCTGTTTAGCTTTATTCATACGCATCGAGGTTTACCCATGTCTCAAACGGCTCCTGTTTTCGATGAAGATCTGCGCCATCCTGATTTATATATCAACCGCGAATTGAGCCTGCTGGCTTTTAACAGCAGAGTTCTGGCGCAGGCACGTGATGAGCAGACACCCTTGATCGAGCGGCTGAAATTTCTGTGCATCTCCAGCACCAATCTTGATGAATTTTTCGAAGTCCGGGTGGCGGGTCTCAAACAACGCCAGGTTGCCGGTTCCGTCCAGGCTTACGCCGACAATCGACTGCCCCAGCAAATCCTTGATCTTATATCCGAGCAAGCGCACGCGTTGGTCGCAGAACAATACCAGATACTCAATACGGAACTGCTGCCCGCGCTCAAAAAGGAAGATATATTCTTTCTAACCCATGAAGAATGGACCCCCGATCAAAGCTCCTGGCTGCACCGGTATTTTCTTGCCGAGGTTCTGCCTTTGCTTTCCCCGCTCGGACTTGATCCGGCGCATCCGTTCCCCCGCGTACTGAACAAAAGCCTGGCTTTCATCACGTCACTGAAAGGCAAGGATGCATTCGGTCGCAATAGTGCTCTCGCGGTCATCCAGGCGCCCCGGGTATTACCAAGGGTGATCCTGTTACCCGATTACAGCCAAAGCGGAAAATACCACTTTGTCATGCTTTCCGTCATTATCAAAGCTTATGTCAATGAACTGTTTCCTGGCATGCTCGTGGAAGGCTGCTGGCAGTTTCGCGTAACACGCAACAGCGATTTATTCGTAGACGAGGAAGAGGTTCAGGATCTGCTGCAGGCTGTGGAAGGTGAATTGCCCGGACGAAGGTACGGAGATGAAGTGCGTCTCGAAGTCGTGGATGATTGCCCAAAAGAACTGGTACATTACCTCAAACGCGAATTTAATCTCACAAAAAATGATATTTACCTGAGCCAGGGACCGGTCAATCTCAATCGATTAATGGCCATCACCCAAATGGTGGACCGCCCAAGGCTGCAATATCCACCCTTTATTCCAGGTTCACCCGTAAATCTTGAGCGAAGCATCAATATCTTCGATGAAATCAATAAAGAACAGTCCATACTGTTCCATCACCCATTTCAATCCTTTGTGCCAGTGGTGGATTTTCTGCTCGGGGCTGCTGAAGATCCCGATGTTCTGGCCATAAAGCAAACCCTATACCGAACCGGCCCGGATTCAGTCATCGTCAACGCGTTGGTTGAAGCCGCGCATCGCGGCAAGGAAGTGACCGTGGTCATCGAATTACGCGCCCGATTCGAGGAAGAAGCCAATATCTCGCTCGCCACCAAACTCCAGGAAGCCGGCGCCCATGTCGTCTATGGGGTAGTCGGATATAAAACCCACGCCAAAATGTGCCTGGTCATCCGGCGTGAATTGGGCAATTTGGTGAATTATGTGCATATGGGAACGGGAAATTATCATGCCCGCACCGCACGAATGTATACCGATTACGGTTTACTAACCAACGATGCAGCTTTTGGAGAGGATGTCGGCAAACTGTTCCTGCAACTGACCAGCCTGGGGACAGTGCCTCATTTGAGCAAACTGCTGCAAAGCCCATTCAGCCTTTTCCCCAGTCTGTTGGATAAAATCAATCGTGAAATCGAACATGTTCGTCTGGGCCAACCGGCCCGAATCATGGCGAAAATGAATGGATTGACCGAAGATCAGATCATTCAAGCGCTGTATACGGCTTCGCGAGCCGGGGTACAGATCGATCTGATTATACGGGGTATATGCTGCCTGCGTCCCGGGATTCCCGGTGTTTCTGAAAATATCCGAGTACGTTCCATCATCGGGCGTTTTCTTGAACATACCCGTGTTTATTATTTTGAAAACGCGGGACAGCCGGAAGTCTATTGCTCGAGCGCCGACTGGATGGAACGCAACCTGCACAAACGCATCGAAACCGCCTTTCCAATCGAGGATGAAAAATTGAAAGCGCGCCTCATCGAGGAAACTTTCACCTATTATCTCAAAGACAACGTTCAGGCTTGGCAGCTTGATGTCGATGGGGTTTATCGCAAAGCACAGCCCGAAGAAGGTGTAGAGGTGTTCTCAGCACAAACCACTTTGCTGGAAACCCTGAGAAGCAGTTGAATTCAGGTCAGATTCACAACAGCTTCACATCACTGACAAGTGGCAATTTCAACGGGGACTTAGTCCTCATGCTTTCGAAAATAAGGAACATACCTGCATGGATGAGCCTGGACATGATTTGCACCTTGAGCATGAAGATGCCACCATACGTTTCCTTCACCGGATCATCCGCCTGGCGGTCAAGGTTCTGGCGATTCTAATGGTGCTGGTGATCATATGGGGAATCGGGGATGTGGTCTATATTTTATATCAGCGCCTGAAAGACCCTCCGATCATGCTGCTTCAGATCAGCGATATCCTTTCCACCTTCGGAGCGTTCCTCGCGGTGCTGATAGCGATAGAAATTTTCGTCAATATCAGCATGTATCTGAGTTCCAACGTCTTTCCCGTACGGTTGGTCATCGCTACAGCGCTTATGGCTATCAGCCGTAAAGTGATTATTTTTGACTTTGAGCAACTCAGCCCTGCCTACATTTATGGAACAGCTGCCACCATTTTAGCCCTGGGGATCACCTACTGGCTGACCACCCGACAGAACTAAGGAATCTGAACAAGTAGCATGATGTCATGAGTTATCAAATTAAAGAGATATTTTATACTTTGCAGGGTGAAGGCGCTCATGCCGGTCGGGCGGCTGTGCTATGTCGTTTCAGCGGCTGTAATTTATGGAGCGGACGAGAAAATGACCGCAAAAGCGCCCTGTGTACCTTTTGTGATACCGATTTCCGTGGCACCAACGGGCATCAGGGCAGCCGGTATCCCGGCACTTCCGAACTGGTTTGTGCCATCCGTCAACTATGGCCTGGTCATACTGGAGGCAAACCTTATGTCGTCATGACTGGAGGTGAACCCGCATTGCAACTCGATCAAAACCTCATCCATGCCCTGCATCAACAGAACTTTGAAGTCGGAATCGAAACCAACGGCACATTGCCGCTGCAAGCGCAGCCCGACTGGATTTGCGTCAGCCCGAAATCGGATACTCCACTGGCCATCAGCTCGGGAGATGAGCTCAAGTTGGTCTATCCCCAACATGAGGCGCCACCTGAGAAATTTGAACATCTTTCATTTGATCACTTCTACCTCCAGCCTATGGATAACGCTCACCTGAAAGACAACATACAGGCCGCGGCCCGATATTGTCTGGAACATCCGCAATGGCAGTTAAGCCTTCAAACCCACAAAATCATCGGGCTGCCTTGACATCCAACATGCCAATGAGTGCAGTTGCCGCCCGAAACAGGAAGTTCATCCTAATCAACTTGAATATCAATACCTTCCACACCCGGGTGTTTTGATGATATGGATATCACGTGATCTTTCTCATTTACCGAGAAGTCCACTTCTGGAAAATCATTTTCGATTTTCTTAATCATTGACTGAAGCAGCATCATGCTCCTTTACAGCTAACGCCCACATTAAGCGTGCGAGGTACGAGCGTCGCCTGTGATGCGATTGTTATAAGACATTACTGTACACGCTCTGATAATGTTCAACTTCTGGGAATGGCTCGTAAAAATGGTGCAGTAATGAGCGCCATTCCTGGTACTGCTCTGACTCTCTAAACCCTACCGTATGATCTTCAAGTGTCTGCCAATTTACAAGGAGAATATACCTGCCAGGATTTTCTATACAATTTTGGAGCTGATGAGAAACGTAGCCCTGAATGCTGGAAATTATTCTCTGAGCCTTTCTAAATGCCGCTTCAAATTCATTTTCTTGACCGAGCTTCACATCAAGAATGGCAACTTCCAATATCATGGTTACGTCTTTTTCGTCTCATCTTTATCTCCTGTGGTGCTTTAAATTACCTCAGGAATGTCACTTAAACCACTGTCTCATATCCGGGGTCCACTTCTTTACACGACCTCATTTCAGGATAATAGGTTAGTATTCTGGCAAGTCGTTGATTTTCAACCCTCAAGTTGGCTTTTTCACCTTTACCAAACAAGGTTAAAAGAAATAGTGGCATAGCTTTACTGTGATGGTAATAGATAACACGCGCATCACCGCTCTTACCTTTGCCTGGTTAGCAGCTTTACCAATGTTCTGGTGAATTTGACATCCTCCTATCCCTAAAGGAACAGGATTCCTGCAGCGCTCAAGCAACCAGGCTTTGAGTCGCTTCGGTGGGTTCCTG
>DEIQ01000119.1 GCA_002352565.1 Proteobacteria bacterium UBA2770
CTGTGACCATAGCGCCGGATTAATAAGCGGCGTTGATTTTCGGGAGGATCCGACCGGTTTGTATCTGGTTTATGGGCCAGTGGCAGGGCTTGATGAGTTGAAAATACCGGGATTTCTTAAACACCGCTTTTCACGCTACGCCAGTTTTACCGGTATGGGCGAAGATGCGGCCGATGGTGAAGTTACCTGGAACAAGGGTCGGATCAAAGTCGATTACGATGCGAGTAACAGTCCGATCTTCAGCCAGTTTTATCAGGCATTTGATCGCATTAAAGCCGGAACGGGCCATGGTGTTGGAACGTTGAAGAATCCACCTTTGACCGTACACCAGTGCGGTGGTGCCTGTGTCGGTCAGACCATTGATAATGGCGTGGTGGATGTGAGAGGTGAAGTATTTGATAACCCGGGATTGTATATCACCGATGCGTCGGCTTTGCCTGGTGCGGTAGGTGGGCCGCCTTCCATGTCTGTCGCCGCCTGGTCTTCGTTTGTCGCGCAGCAGTTTGTCGATAGTGCCGGACAGCCGCCGATGCCTGTACAGGAGATGTTAGCCGATGCCTCGTGATGATCATTCCAAGACGGATGGCCGGGCTTCCAAGCCGTTTTCCGCAAATAATCCCACCGGCGTTCGTATCCCGCCGCCGCTGTTGTTTCTCGTGGCCATTTTAGTTGGACTCGGGATTCATCAGTTTTTGTCTGTACCATTATTCCCCGTCCAAGGCGTATTGCCATGGTTGGGATACCCGCTTTTGCTGGCAGGGCTGGTGTTGATGCTGCTGACCATGCGCGAAATTTTCAAGGTTCATAGCACCATTCGTCCCGATAAGGCGGCGAGTGCGCTTGTGACCCGGGGGCCTTTCCGCTTATCGCGCAATCCCATTTATCTTGGCATGTGTCTGATTCAGATCAGCATCGCCTTGAGTCTCAACAGTTTCTGGATCTTGTTGATGCTGGTTCCATCGATCGAGGTGCTGAACAAAAAGGTGATAGTCCGTGAAGAGCGTTATCTGGAGTCAGCCTTTGGTGAGGCTTATCGGGAATATTGCACGCGGGTACGGCGCTGGATTTGAATGTTTGGTTTATTTCTCAACTTGAATTAAGGGATATTTTAATTAAATGGACAATCAGCCTTCGATGAAGATACCGTCAATCTTTATGCTGGTTTTCGGCATTTCGATGATCGTATCAATGCCGTTTGCTTATGATATCTGGCCAGCCGGTTTTCGCTGGGTGCATCCCGGGATCAATACGCCCTATGAGCACATGATTGCAGCTATTTATGTGGCTCTTGGAATCTGTATGATTAAAGCTTCCCGTGATCCGCTTCGGCATGCCATCCTTATGGATTTCACGATTCTGTCCAGTATTTTTCATGCCAGCGTCATGCTGTGGGATGCTATTTTTATAAAAGAGGAGCATACGCATCTGATAGGCGATGTGCCCATGATGTATATCCTGGCCGCTGTCGCTTATTATTTCCACCCTGTGCGCTGGGCGCGTACCCATCGCGATCAACCTCAAGAGGCGTTGTAACCATGACGGATCAAGTCAGTGATGTGATCGTGATAGGCAGTGGTTTTGGCGGCGCCATACCCGCAAGCCATCTGATCGATGCGGGATTTAAGGTTACTTTGCTGGAACGGGGGCCTTGGCGCGATACCCTTCCAGTGCGTTCCATGGGAATCAAAAACCGCGCCAAATTTCCACAGGGGCGGAAATTCTTTACCAATATCCTGCGCAGTGCTCATGCTCCCTTGCTTCCGCGAGACGGCGTGAGGATCAATGCCCGCGGTATGTATGAGTTCTTTGTCAATAAGGGCATCACCAACATTTGTACTTCCAGTGTCGGGGGCGGTTCCCATGCCTATAGCGGATTGAACCAGCGGCCCATCGTTGAAAATTATTGGGATGGTCATGCCGAAGACGTTTCCAGCGATGGCATGGAAACGTATTATCAGGCTGTTATGGCCAAACTTGGCTCCCATCATCGCCTCCCCGAAGACAAAATCCCCAATACCACCACAGAGTTGTTCGCCTCTTCAGATGTGTTCAGCGATGTTAATGGATATGATGCGCCTGCTTTTGGTCTACTGTTTCCGAAAGAGCCGGGTCACCCCAAAAAGGTCGTTACTGAAGATGGCATTGAGCGCATGGAATCGGCTTACGATGATGATAGCTTTTTAGGTTCTGCTGGCGGCGTAAAAAGCTCGCTGGATTTCATTTATCTGGCTGGCGCAATAAAAAAGGGCTTGACCGTTAGGGATTTGTGCGAAGTGACCCGCATCGAGCGTGTGGGCGAAGGAAATGAAGCGCTTTATCGGGTAGAAGTGATGGATCATCAGGCTATCTGCCAGAAAAGTTTTTATGCCCGGAAAGTGATCGTCGCGGCCGGCGCTATGAATACCTTGAAGCTGTTGTTCCATAGCCTCTATACCGGTGGTCTTTCTGGTATGCCGCGCTTGGGTCGGGGAATCGGTTCCAATGGCGATTATGGTGGTTATTGGTCATTGGATCAGGAAGGCGCGGACTTCACCCGTGGAATGACCATTCATGGCCCAATCGGCGTTAAAGGGATTGAAAAAACCTATTTGGTGTTGGGTGGCGTGGTTGGCTTGCAGCACGTCCCGTTGTTGCCGAAAAAACTGAGGCGGCGCATCGGTCGAGATGCTTTTCTGGGTGGCATGGGTCCAGACGCGTGTGACGGCATTGCAACCTACCATCAAGGTCGTCTGAGCATTACTTATGATGCTTCCAACAGCCCCATATTTGACGATATCCGGCGCGCCTTGGAGATCGCCGGGAAAGCCAGTGGTAAACGCGTGCGCTACCTGGAAACTCCGTTTACTGTGCATACCTGTGGCGGCGCATGCCTGGGCTCGGATATCGATCATGGCGTTATCAATGCCAATGGCGAGATATTTGATAACCCGGGGCTTTTTGTAACCGATGCCGCCGCTTTGCCTGCGGCTCCTGGCGGTCCGCCATCCATGACGATTGCCGCCTGGGCCTCACATGTGGCACAAAGAATGATCGAACAGCGAGATGCGGGTTCTCCAACGCCAATTGGGGGGGAAGCCGTAACAGCAGCCTGACGCGGCGCGAGATATGCTCCGCCCGCCGTTTCAGGGCAGCACATGCCCCGGTTAGCATTGTGAAGTGAAACCTTGTTGGAGAGCCTGGTCGCAAGAAACCGACCGGGCTGTCCTTTGAGGGCTGTAATTATTGGGTTTCATCCGAACCGTCTAATGGTCGAACCCGTTTGTCGGTGATCCAGATATCGCCTTCATTTTCCTGAACCCGCACCGGTGTTAACCGATGACCATGGTAAATGGTGCTGATGGATTCACCTGTCCATGGGTCGTAGATGATCCCGTGCATGGAACAGCGCAGATATTCTCCTGTGGCATCAAAGATCGTTGCTTCCTCTCCATCAAGTTGGCGTGGCATATGCACGCACAGATTGCGATATGCCAGGCATTGTCCTTTCAACCGAAATACCACGATTGATGAAGGCTCGCCGCTATAACAGGCGTTGATCCGTTTGTATGTACCATCAGGCAATTGCGCGCCCAAGCAGACGCGGATTCGGTTCTTTATGGCCATTTGGGTGATCCTTCGCGATCCGGGCTTTATGCTCAATGACAGGTATATATATCTCAGGTTGAGCCGGATTTGTCAAAGTTTGCATTTTTGTTTGGGTCACGCATTATCATGCATGCCGGTTACGCTTCGTTGGGCACTTCAGGTCTCGGTAAGAAACACAATCCCGGGCTCCAAAAAAATATCGAAGAAACGGCATGGTTCGGTGATGCGCAGCGCCGCCAGCCTGGTGCGGGCGGCAAAAAACCTCATAGGGACTGATAGTATGATCTGTGTTTACGCTCCCATAAACTTTCTTGCGGTAGTCGCCATCCTGTTGAAGCCAACAGGCGACAAACGTGCCAGCCAGTCCGTCAAGTACGAATCAGGCCCCACGCGCACGCGGCGTTTGTTTTTCTTAATGCCTGATACAATTTTTTTGGCAACAGTCTCTGGTTGAGTCGCGTATCGCATATATTTCTGCGAGCTGGCCTCAAGTTTGGTGCCCACGGTGCGTTCGTTTGTCATAATATTCGTGTTGATCGCTCCAGGATGAATGCAAGTTACACCGATATTGCTGTGGACCAATTCAGCTCTTATCGATTCTGTAAAACCGCGAACGGCAAATTTGGTAGCACAGTAGGTTGATTGTGCGGGGATACCAAAAAAACCAAACATGCTGGAAATATTTACGATATGCGCCTCTGGCTCGCGATGTAAATGGGGTAAGAAAAACTTGCATCCATAGATAACGCCCCAAAAGTTAATGCCAAAAATCCATTCTATATCCGCAACTGTCTGATCTTCAAACGATTTTGTGATTTCAACGCCAGCATTATTGATAATAATATGAACATGTCCATGTTGCTCGATTACTTGTTCCGGGAAAGCTTCCATAGCCGCTTTGTCTGATACGTCTACAACATGTTGAGAAGTGCGCCGCCCCAAAGAATTGATAATTTTTGCAGTTTCTTCAATTCCTGCGGCATTGATATCGGCCAGTGCCAGATCACACCCGCGTTGGGCCAGTGCAATACTGGTAGCCCGTCCAATGCCACTACCTGATCCGGTAACCATGGCAACTTTATTTTGAAAATTGGTCATGAATCAACTCCTATTTAGAACACTATAATTTACGCTCCACATTATGTGTAAGATTTCCCCGCGTTGTTTACACTTTTGCGGGGTAGAAACAGTTTAGCAGCAAAGCATGAGGGGTCATATTATCAAGTCCTTATGGGGTTTAACGGAGTTATAGAAATTGATAAAGCGGTTCAAGGAAGTCTTGCGATGAGTGCGTCTGGCTTACATCTCTTTTTCATGC
>DEIQ01000105.1 GCA_002352565.1 Proteobacteria bacterium UBA2770
TGCCGCGTTTATATCGGCGTTTTCAATGTAGCAGGGATCATTGAGCTTTTCAAATGGTAGCTTATTTCCATTATTACGTAACAATTGTTCATTCAACGTTAACAACATAATAACTTTTATGATCCTGTTTCAGAACCATTCATGGAGCGGATAGCCCGGTTTAGCCGACTTTTATATCGCGCAGCAGCATTTTTATGAATAATATTCTTGTCTGCAAAGCAGTCAATGACAGGCATTGCCTGGAGAAAAGCTTCCTGGGCTTTTTGCTGATCACCGGCACTGATTAATCGACGCACCTTTTTGATAGTGGTACGCATCGTGGAACGCTGACTTGCTTTCAAGTGATTGCGTTTGATATTCTGACGTGCCCGTTTAATGGCTTGAGGTGAATTAGCCAATACTAATCTCCTTAGTGTAAAAAAATCCTAATTGAGCATTATGCTATAAACGCTTAAACGAAGTCAAAGTTTTTATCTGTGATTCATACCAAAAAAAAGACATCAACCAACCAATCTTCCGACACAGATACTGCTGCAGTCCATCGTCTCTGGAAAGCCCTGGCAACGGTGAGCTCATGGACTATGCTATCACGAATTCTGGGCTTTATTCGAGATATTACGCTGGCGCGGCTTTTCGGAGCAAGCGTTGCGATGGATGCCTTTTTTGTAGCGTTTAAAATCCCCAATTTTATGAGGAGATTGTTCGCCGAAGGCTCTTTTTCGCTGGCTTTCGTACCTGTGTTGTCTCAGGTGAAATCGGAAAACAATCGAGAACATCTGGCTCAATTTCTTAACCATACCTATGGCTGCCTGCTGAGCGTGCTCACGCCTTTTACCATAATCGGTGTAATGGCGGCGCCTGTTTTCGTGATTGTTTTTGCTCCGGGCTTTATCCACAGACCCGAACAATTCGATCAAGCAGTGGACATGCTACGCCTGACTTTCCCCTATCTGATGTTAATCTCCCTGTGCGCCATGGCAGCAGGGATACTACAAACCCATGGTCGTTTTGCCCCCAGTGCGTTTTCACCGGTTCTGTTGAATCTCAGCCTGATTGGTTTTGCCATTCTAATTTCACCACGGCTGCAACTGCCTGTCATGGCGCTGGCATGGGGTGTTTTGGTCGCCGGCGTATTGCAGCTTGTGTGGCATTTGTTTTTTCTGCGCCAGATTGAGTTACTGCCGCGACCGGTTATGAACTGGCATGATCCCAAAGTGCGCAGCATATTAAAATTAATGTTGCCGACCCTGCTGGGTTCATCCGTAGCGCAAATCAATCTGCTTTTTGACACGCTCATTGCCTCCATGCTCGTCACCGGGAGTGTCAGCTGGCTTTATTATGCTGATCGACTGATGGAATTACCACTCGGTGTTTTTGGTGTCGCCATTGCGACCATCATCTTGCCACGCTTATCGACCCATCATAGTGAAAAAAACCATTTGCGCTTCCATCAAACGATCCAATGGGCGTCGCGCAGCGCATTACTGGTCGCGGTTCCAGCAGCTACGGGGTTGGTGGTTCTGGCCGAACCCATTACCTCCACTCTGTTTGAATCGCGCAATTTTTCATCCGCAGACACTCATATGGTAGCGCTTGCACTATCTGCCTATACATTGGGAATACCCGCTTTCATTTTAGCCAAGGTGCTGGTTCCGGTCTATTATGCCCGTCTGGACACGCGAACCCCGGTTATCATCGCATTATGGTGCATGTCCCTCAATATGATTTTCAACATCATCCTGGTAGGTTTGTTGGTATGGAAGAATTTTCCGGCGCCGCACATGGGGCTTGCGTTAGCCAGTGCAATGTCAGCCTGGCTGCAGGTGTTTCTGCTGATTCGCTGGATGAACCTGCCCATTAAAGCGGATAAAAAAGCATGGTGGAGTTTCAATCTGCGCCTTGGGCTGGCGAGCCTGATCATGGGTCTGATGGTATCCGGGATATCCTCAAGAGTTCCCGACTGGAGCAACGCAGATACGGCGGTTAAAATCTTGTGGCTGACGATAAGCATCGGTGTCGGTATCATCGCCTTTGGCGCGGCTGGTATGACCCTGGGACTCTCTTTTCTAAAAGGTTCGTCGCAAACCCACCACTAAATCCTCAAACCTTGTTCACCAGGCAATAACCCTTGTGTTAAGATCGTAACATTCAATCGTCCATTGCCCGGCATCTTCAACTTATCATCCATCATTCACGGATTAACCCTGCATTATGCCCGACCATTATCCTTTCATCCAATATCCGGCAATTCGCATGCGCCGTCTGCGGCAAAAATCCTTTCTGCGCCAGCTGGTTCAAGAAAATCAATTGGATTCCAGCCATCTCATACAGCCATTTTTCATCACCGAGCCTGCCGGAGCCAGGATAGCGATACCTTCGATGCCAGGCATTGATCGTTTCGGTATCGAGCAACTTTTACCTGAACTAGAGCGGTGTCAGCAGCTGGGTATTCCCATGATTGCACTGTTCCCGGCTATCGAAGATGCCTATAAAACACCAGATGGACGCGCTGCTTGCGATAGTAATGGGCTGATTCAAAAAACCATACGCCGAATCAAGCAACACTTTCCAGCTTTGGGAATAATGGCTGATGTCGCGCTCGATCCTTATACCACGCATGGCCAGGATGGCATCATCGATGATCATGGCCAAATACTGAATGATGAAACCATAGCCGTGCTCATTGAACAGGGGCTATCTCATGCCGCCGCGGGCGCCGATATGATCGCGCCGTCGGATATGATGGATGGCCGTATCGGCGCCTTACGTTCTGCCCTTGAAAAGGAAGGCTTTCAAAACACGATTATTATGTCCTACGCGGCAAAGTATGCTTCTGGTTTTTATGGACCTTTCAGGGATGCGGTGGGTTCAAAAGTCAAATCCGGTCAAACCGATAAACGCACCTATCAAATGAACCCCGGCAATTTCCACGAAGCCCTGCGGGAAGCCGCGCTCGATGTCAGCGAAGGCGCCGACATCCTTATGGTCAAACCTGGTCTGCCTTATCTGGACGTCATCGCAGCGATCAAACAACAGTTTGGGCTTCCCGTTTTTGCCTACCAGGTCAGCGGTGAATATTCCATGCTTTGCGCCGCTGCTGGTCATGGTTGGCTTGATGAACGCGCCTGTGTGCTTGAATCTCTGTTATGTTTGCGCCGCGCCGGCGCGGATGGCATTGTGACGTATCATGCCACGCGGGCGGCGCAATGGCTATTTGACGCATCGAAAGGGCGCTGAGTTGCCGATGGATCATTACGCAGTCATTGGCAATCCCATTGCCCATAGTTTATCGCCAGAAATTTTCGCCCATTTCGCCATGCAAACCGGCGAAGCTATCGTCTATGCGCGTATTTTATCCTCAGATGAAAATTTCAAACGTGATGTCGAACATTTTCGACATCACGGCGGGCATGGTCTGAATATCACCGTTCCATTCAAACAAAAAGCATTTGAAATGACCGCCGTTGTCACCCCAGTCGCCGAACAAGCGGGGGCGGTCAATACCCTGACCTGGCTGGACACCGGAGTTTGGCAAGGCCATAACACCGATGGCGCAGGATTGGTTCAGGATCTGGTTCAGTATTACAAGATGGAGTTGAAAGGCGCTTCGATACTGATCCTCGGAGCAGGTGGCGCAACCCGAGGTATTATTGCTCCACTGGCAGCGCTAGAGCCTGACAGATTGATGATCGCTAATCGCACTATGGAGCGGGCGCAGGCGCTTTGCCATCGTTTCGCCTCCATGATCCAGATCAATGCACTACCTTACGATCAACTGTTTCACGAACATTTTGATCTCATCATCAACGCGACTTCTACCAGCCTTCACAACACGCTGCCCCCCTTTCCAGATACCATGAGAGTGGATGACGCACTCTGCTATGATCTCGTCTACGCGGCCCAACCCACTCCCTTCATGCGCTGGGCGCAACAAAGGGGCGCGGTGCAATGCATCGATGGACTGGGCATGCTGGTGGAACAGGCTGCCGC
>DEIQ01000068.1:0-3595 GCA_002352565.1 Proteobacteria bacterium UBA2770
TGGCCGATGGACTGCACATGGCTTCCCACGCGGTAGCGCTGAGTGTCAGCGCTGCCGCGTACATCTATGCCCGGCGCCATGCTCGTGACAGGCGATACAGTTTCGGAACCGGAAAGGTCAACGCCCTGGGCGGCTTTACTGGAGCCATATTACTGGCTCTATTCGCTTTTTTCATGGGCTGGGAAAGCTTGGGTCGCCTGATCGAGCCAGTGGATATCGTATTCAACCAGGCGATCCTGGTGGCTGTGTTGGGTCTGGCAGTCAACGGGGTGAGTTTTTTCATCCTCGGCGCCCATGATGAACATCATCATGCATCCGATCACGGAACGACACACCATGATCACGAGGATCACAATCTCAAGTCGGCTTATCTGCATGTACTGGCCGATGCACTGACCTCCATTCTGGCCATTTTCGCCTTGTTGATGGCAAAGCACTTTGGCTATGTATGGATGGACCCGCTCATGGGTATTATAGGCATGATTCTCGTAGCCCGGTGGTCTTTCGGCTTGTTGCATTCAACCGGGTTTATCCTGCTGGATCAGCAGGGTCCCGAGGCCATCCGGAACAAAATCGTGGAGATCATGGAGGCGGATAATGACTGCCGTGTTGTCGACCTGCATCTTTGGTCCATTGGTACTGCTATATATGCCACGGAATTGGTGATCGTCACCTATAAACCTGCCACTCCGGAAGACTATAAGGCGCGCATTCCAGACGATCTTGGTTTGGTTCACGTCACCATTGAGATTCATCCCTGCCTAGCGGATGAAAAAAAATGCGCCATGGTCAGCCCGAGCGCCTGACAGGCAAATGGGAAGATAAGTATAGCGGCAAAGGAGATATCTGCAGCGTTTTGAAACGTGTGAAACCGCTGACTCGACCGCAGGTGGTGCGCGGGTAGTGGCAGCCCAACCGGGCTTACGCGAAAGCCAATTTCCTGAATATTATCCTCAGCCGGGTCAGGCTCCACGTCTACGTGATCGCCAATCCAGCGATTGGGTGCCATATCCGCAATGTGAGGTGTGATCAGCACGCTGCATCAGCGGGAACGGTTTCTGGATGTCAGGCAAGGAATAGCGGACCTGCCATTGTCATAAAATTTTGCTTCAATGACTTTATCATGGTTAGAAGCCTTGAATTTTGAATCCATGGAGGATTCCATGACATGAGAATTTTCTCGATACGCAATCATTTTTTAGTCCTGATCATCACGATACTGATGCTCAGTCTGCCAGCGATGGAGGCGGTCGCATCAGTCCATGATCTGCCGGTGATCGAATTGAACGCCACGACGGAAACGCCCGCTGTACTAAATTCGGCTGAAGGAAACTATGGTGATGCGGATGACCCCGCCATCTGGGTACATCCGCGGGTAGGCGCCGCGAGCCTTGTCATTGCTACGAAAAAAAATGCCGGACTTGGCGTTTATGATTTATCAGGCGTTGAATTGCAATCTATCGCCCCCCTTCCTGAAGAAGGTGCTTTACCGGCGGGACGCTTTAACAACGTGGATATTCTGTATGGATTCCCCCTCGGGGCGAAAAGAGATATTGCCGTGGTTTCCGATCGCGGGCGCGATACTGTGCGAATATTCCAGATCAATCCGGGCACTTTGAGCCTGAAACCCATCAAGGTTCTGGGATTTGACCATTTATTCAGTTCCCCAAATGCCCTGACACAAGGCAAAACAGCTTATGGATTGACCACCTGGCACGATAAAAGCCATGATCACTTTTATGTTTTCGTCAGTCAGGCGGACGGGGCATTGATTCGCCAACTCCGCCTTCATCCGGCAGATTCCACTTCCATAACGATGGAACTGGTTCGCACGATTATCCTCCCCGAGCAGGTGGAGATCAATGCTATCAGCCACGAGATCGATAATCCCACGGTTGAAGGAATGGTGGTAGATCAGAATCTCGGCTGGTTATACGTTGGTCAGGAGGAAGTGGGAATCTGGCGCTATTCCACGGATCCTGACACCAAAGCGCCCGGTGTCCTGGTAGATCGGGTAATAAGCCTCGGCGGTGAACATCTCGTAGCCGATGTGGAAGGTCTTGCCATCCTTTACGGCTCAAACCCACTCGAAGACTCCGGCGGTTATCTGATCGCCTCCAGCCAGGGTGACGACAGTTTTTCCATTTATTCCCGCCTGCCCGATACCAGCGGCGCCCATACCTGGATCGGTCGATTCCGCATAGTCAACGACTCCTATACCGATGGTGTTCAGCATTGTGACGGCATCGAGATCATCAGGGCCCATCTTGGTGATTCCTTCCCCGAAGGATTGATGGTTGTTCAGGATGGGAGCAATGCGCCTGACGTAGTTGTGTATGATGAAAAAAATGATGAATATGAAAATATCAATACCAATTTCAAGTTTGTTTCCCTTAAAGTTCTGGATCAGGCCATTAATGCCCGATTAACGATCAGAGTCAATGCAAATCACGCGCCGCGTTGATGCAACTGGAAAGCTGAGCGTCTTAATCATTCGCCAACACCTGTGAATCTGGCTATTTAAGCCTGAGAATGTTTCACCGTGATAGAGCTCAAAATACGATTGTCCTGATGTCGTATGAGTTAAGGAATCTCTGAACAACAGGGTGCGTAAAACCCCACCGAACCTGCTACCCGCAAAAATCTTGCATACATAACGAAACACCCGGCATATTCGCAGAGAGCCATAACATTAACAATACGGTCATTTTCCATTACTATATATTTATCATCATTTCACCCAACCATTGATTGGAGCATCCAAAAGACCATGGAAAACAGCGAGCATGCAAGCGATTGCCCCCTGCTGATCCTGGGCGCAGGTCCAGCAGGATATACCGCCGCCATTTACGCCGCCCGTGCCGGGCTTGAGCCTGTATTGATAGCAGGATCTGCACCTGGTGGTCAACTGATGACCACAACCGATGTGGACAACTGGCCCGGAGAGCCTGAGGGCATCCAGGGGCCGGACTTGATGGAGCGCATGCGCAAACAAGCCGAGCGTTTCGGTACCCGACTGATTTATGATCAGGTCATTCATGCTGATCTTGGTTCCACCCCTTTCGTTCTTGAAGGAGAATCCGGGCGTTATTCATGTCGAGCACTGATCATCGCTACCGGAGCCAATGCCCGTTATCTCGGTTTGCCGGCCGAAAAACAATTCATGGGTAAAGGTGTTTCCGCCTGCGCAACCTGCGATGGTTTTTTCTTTCGCCAACAGGACGTGGCGGTTATAGGCGGCGGTAATACGGCGGTGGAAGAAGCGCTTTATCTGAGTAATATTTGCCGCTCCGTCACTCTGATCCACAGACGTGATCAGTTGCGCGCTGAGAAAATCCTTGCGGATCGGTTGATGGAACGCGTGAAAAACGGTAATGCTCGAGTCATATGGAATCATGTGGTAGATGACATTCTCGGCGATGATGACGAAGTCAAGGCGCTTCGTCTACGCCATACCCTCGATGATCGTATCACCGAACTTCCGGTCAATGGTGTATTTATCGCCATCGGTCACGACCCCAATACATCGGTGTTCAAGGGACAACTGGAGATGGATAAGCCCGGTTATATTCAGATTGGCCAGGATCCGAGTTAC
>DEIQ01000068.1:3716-19653 GCA_002352565.1 Proteobacteria bacterium UBA2770
GGGTTTATGGCAGCATCAGCGAAATAGGCAAGGATGCATGGGATGGTCTTGAAGGCACTGCACAACCTTTTGTTGGCTACAATTATCTGCATGCGCTTGAAACCAGCGGCGCAGTTGGACCCGGAACCGGCTGGCTTCCTGCGTACATCGGCGCCAAAAACGATGAAAGCGGCAGGCTTGAAGGCGCTTTGCCCGCTTTCGTCAAGCATCATTCGATGGGCGAATATGTATTCGACTTTTCCTGGGCTGACGCCTATCGGCGCATGGGGAAATCCTACTATCCCAAGCTCATCATCGCGATTCCATTCACTCCTGTAAGTAGTCCAAAACTATTACTTCAGCGGAGAAGCAACTCCGCTGCCATCGCTCGCGCATTGCTTGATTTTGTCGAGCAGTGGTCCAGGCAGGAAGGATGGTCATCGAGCCATGCGCTTTTTCTCAAACCCGCTGATCTTGAGATTTTTCAAGCGCAAGATTATCTGACACGCATTGATTACCATTATGAATGGCGTAATCCAGGTTATCGCGATTTTGATGATTTACTGGCGGATCTCACCTCCCGGCAACGCAAAAAAATCAAACGCGAAAGAAAGCGCATGGTGGAGCAAGAACTCGAGATTAGAGTATTTGATGGCCACAGTCTACCTATCACGCTGCAGCCCTGGCTTTATCGATTTTATGCTGAATCTTCCTTGCTGCGGGGTCAACAGCCCTATCTGAATGCGGAATTTTTCCACACTATTTTGCAGAGCATGCCTGAATCCCTGTTGATTTTTACCGCTTTCCACAACCAGAAACCGGTAGCCATGGCTATCTGTTATTATAAACAAGCTATTCTATATGGACGGCATTGGGGCTGCGCGGAATATTTTGATGCCTTGCATTTTGAATTGTGTTATTACTGTCCACTGGAATGGGCCATAAAAAATGGCGTGGCGCTTTTTGATCCTGGAGTTCAGGGAGAACACAAAAAAGCGCGCGGTTTCTTTCCTGTACTGCGTTATTCGGCCCACCGTTTATGGAACCCGACCCTGCATCAGGCGGTAGCCCGATATCTTGAAGAAGAGCGATCCTTGATCCGGGTTTTTCATCGCCAGATGATGCAACAATTGCCCTATCGGGAACAGGCCAGAATCATGGACACGATGAGCGACTGAAATGGCAGAACTCGCTTTTATTGCTCCCGGCTCACCGCCCGATGCTTTTCCACCTGCGCAACGAGCCATGGATGATCCCAACGGGCTGCTCGCCGCGGGAGGCGATTTGAGCGCCAAAAGGCTGCTGGCTGCCTACAGCCAGGGGATATTCCCCTGGTATGATGACAACGTGCCTTTATTGTGGTGGTCTCCCAATCCTCGCGCCGTTTTCTATCCGGATCGGGTGCACATGTCCAAACGAACACGGCGCTATTTTCGTCAGCAGACAGTCCGGGTCGCCATCGACAACGCTTTTAATACAATCGTGGAAGAATGCGCCGCACTTGGGCCAGGCCGGGAATCCACATGGATTACGGAAGACATGAAACAGGCTTATCATGAGCTTTTTGCCTTGGGTTACGCTCATAGCATCGGGATCTACCGTGACCATGAGTTGATCGGCGGCTTATTCGGCATATCCCTCGGTTGCGCTTTTATCGCCGAATCCATGTTCAGTCGCCAAAGCAACGGATCAAAATTCGCGCTGATCACGCTGGCGGCGCTGACTCATGCTTGGGGGTATCACATCATCGATACTCAGTTTTTAACGCCTCATCTGCAAAGCATGGGAGCGATTGAACTACCGCGTGAGCATTATCTGATTTTACTGAGCGAGGCCATCAAGAAGAAACCGGCTGACCGAGCCTGGCTCGAACTACCGCCGGATCATCATATCTACCAAAATCAGTCAAACCGTGGCTAGGGGGCGTTCTCAATGAGATGATGCATGCCGTGTTCAATGATAGACCCTAAACCTGGTCGGCCTCCATACTGTCAAAAACGATAGGATGAATATGATTGTCACCGCTATACAGGGTGGTGGCGAAATTGAAAACATCACTAGTGGAATCAGGCGAACCAGAGAATATCAACCGGGTTAGAATCCGCTGACCCGGCTGGAAATAAGTCCACTGGATACCGGTACTTAAAACAGAGCTCTGAAAAAACGTCCATTTATACCCCTGATCATCGAACAGGTAAGTGATCTCTTTTTTGTTGTCGAGCTTGAGAATAATCTCATCTGCAAAAGTATTGGACAGTTCAACAAGTAATACCATTTTTGATGGATCGACTTTTGTCAAACTTGTCACTTTGAAAGTAAAGCGTCCATCATCCGCCTGCCACGCAAACTCATCGGCAGGCTTACTGCCGCTGGAATCCTGTGCATAAGCGGTAAATACATAGAACAAAACAATGACCTGGCAGGCGCAGATCTTTAACCAATGCATGATATCGATCCTTTTACTAAAAAACGGTTGTCATGGTATTTAAGCGATTTGAAGCAGAAAAACCTTCCATTTCAATCGATTATAATCTGAGACCTTGGGAACCTCTGATTAAATCATGAACTCGGTTATTGCGGCCATTATGTCCAGCTTCTTTGTTGACAATCTCCGCAATAGCTCTGCTAACCCGCGCGATTGGCGTCTCGAATCTGAACATAATAAACCACCCCTGAGCTTCGCCCAGACTTGATCAGAGCTTCCCAAGGTCTCAGATTAATGTAATTTATTGGTGGTTGAATTACAATAACCAAGATGGTTCGCCTCTAAACAGGAATGGAATGACCATGAATAAGGCTCGGGTAAAAGGCGTATTTTGTGTATGCCTGCTCATAATATGGATGTCAGGTTCCTCGGAAGAAGCCCTGCTAGAGCGTTATCAGTTTGATCTTGGCGAGGTGCCGGGTGATGTGGATATACGAATCAAAGACGCCAGTTTTGGTCATGGGGACGCCTTGGCTCGGTTGCGCCTTTATAATGCCGATACCCTTCCGCCCTGTGATGATATCGCCATAATTCTGATCTATCCGCCTCCACCGCTTCCACCGTGCGCGCCGCCCGGATCGACTCCGTCCTTGCGTCTTGCCATGACCGTTGAGCGGGATGTCGAGCCTGTAATGGTTAGCCTGGCACTGATAGTATCGCATATCACCTTGCAGGTCAGGGATCGTTCAGGTTCAGTGGTTCTGGAACATGCACTTGAGGGGTTTTCCTTTGGCGACAGCGCCTCGGGATTGTGGAACAGAGAACTATACCTGCCGCTGAGCGCCAAAACCGTCGAAGTGATATTTTACGGTTTTTATTCCTGACTATACTTATATAGTTCCTTTTCTGGCTTGGCATTACGCTTGCCTGATTTAACCGCATTTATTATTCCAGGAGAAAATATGATCAATCTTTCCCGCCTCGCAGCAATCTTTGTCGCCGCCATTTTGCTTCACGGTCCGGCTTATGCCGATGTTCAGATGCTTTATGGAACACTCCATGGAACCCAAACCACACCGGCTGCAAAAATATGGATCAAGGGTTCTTCCGTCCGTATCGAACCTTCCGTGAATGACTCATCATCCATGAAACCGCTTTTTATGTTGCTTGATGTGCATGATGCCACGATGACCATCGTCCATCCCCAACAAAAGCGTTATGTGATTATGAAAAAAGACGAACTTGGTCAGCTCGCCGAGCACGTCGATCAGCGCACCCGCATGGCGCTGGAAAATCTGGGAAAGACACTAAGCTCCGAAGATCTTCCGAAACAACTGAAAGAATTACTCAATGCGGCAGAACCATTGTCCGCCAGGCTTGCAGAGGAACATAATCAGGGAAAAACGGTAAAAACAAAGATCAAATCCGGTCAACGCCAATCCAACGCCTTCAAAGGCAAGGATTGCCAGCAATGGATCGTCCACGATGAGAGCAAGCAGATTGAAGATATGTTTTTTTGCGCAATTGAATACAACAAGCTCGGCATCAGCGACGCTGATTTTGCCACCTATCGCAGAGCCATCATGATGCAGTTGTCATGGTCATCGGATTTGAGCCGGGGCGCAGCAGCCATGATTCAATTGATGGATCCCACAGCGCAACATGTTCTGCAGCGCGCCGCTGTTTATGAATCCGCGCTCAACCAGTTATTCGACAAAAATCTGCTACCGGTCGAGGGAAGCGACCTCAACCCCGCCCCTGTAGCGCTCTCTACACAAGAGCCCCAAAAAACGAAGTCATCTGTTTTGATGAAGCTGTCGCTTGAGCCCATCGAAACCAGTTGGCTTTCAGTGCCCGATGATTACCAAAAAATTGATCCGCAGGATTATATCAAAGCCAGGCTGTAACGATGTCTTGATTGGACCAGACAGACGAGCCGCGATTTTAGGCCATCGCTTATGGAACCTCTGATTGATTCTGGACGAAGCTCAGGTGTGGTTCCTGGTGTTTTAAGCGGCAAATATACCGAAAGTCACGCAAACCACGGGGGTTGTGGCTCTTACAACTCCCGGAAGGCGAGAAGGATCGAAGATCCTCATCGTGGTGCCCCAGAACCAGGTTTACGCCAGTAATCACCTTTGACCATCAGGGATCCTTGGGGCCGGTCAAACGCTTCTGGACTTCCTTGAGTCTGCGGCTGGTCACTTCAGGGTTGATGAAATATGCGACAGTAATTCCCACAACCACACCAAACACAATAAGCATCAGCAATCTAATCATGATCCGAACTCCATCATAAACCAAGCACACTTCTATCGATTATTTATCCTATTTCCCCCGGTCACCCGTGTCAATGGTTCCTTAAACCGATGGCTTGCCCCATGATCAAATTTTGATCGTGGGGCCGCTATCATGCCATCATTCCGCCATCGACTGTATAGATGCCGCCATTACAATAAGCAGCGGCTTCAGAAGCCAGAAACAGCGCCATATAAGCGACATCCATAGGCACACCGATGCGTCCAGTGGGAACGTGGCGCATAGCTTCTTTCAAAACCGCCTCATTCTGCCA
This sequence comes from Proteobacteria bacterium UBA2770, assembly GCA_002352565.1. GTDB lineage: Bacteria > Pseudomonadota > Gammaproteobacteria > UBA2770 > UBA2770 > UBA2770. Next base: position 8,693 of record DEIQ01000068.1, read on the forward strand.
TAAAGCAGCGCTGAACCTGGTTTTAATTAAACCGGGACAAATAGCATTGACGCGAATGCCTGCTTCACCCCATTCCTTGGCCATCACTTTGGTCAGGCTGATCAGCGCAGCCTTGCTGACACTGTACATACCCAGAAAACGTTCGGGGGTCAGTCCACCCACGCTGGCAATATTAATGATGGCGCCGCCTCCGCGGCGCAACATATGCGGCTGAACCGCCTTTGACAACGTTAAGGGTCCCATGAGGTTGACATCCATTACTTTTCGACACGCTGCGTCATTGATCCCCATCAAGGGCGCGAAAACCGGGTTCGTAGCTGCATTATTGACCAAAATATCGATGCCACCATAGGTTGCCAACGTAAAATTGACCAAAGCTGTGATATCATTTTCACATCCCATATGAGCTGCGCAAGCCTCGGCTTGAGCACCCGAATTCTTGAGACGGGATGCGACCTCATCCACGGATTCGGCTTTGCGACTCGAAACAACCACCGTGGCACCGGCGCTGGCATAAGCAACAGCAATCGCTTCTCCAATCCCCTTGCTGGCTCCGGTGATAATGGCGATTTTGCCATGGAGTGAGAAAGAATTCTGCTTGTTATCAACCATAACCGTTTCTCCTGGTGATGAAGCCTATTTCAGCATAGTCCTCATTACCTTAAATCATAGCCTAAGGAACAGCAGCAGGAGGAGATCGCGATTGAATTGGTATGAACATTTAAGCCTCACCATCTTTAATTTTCAGAACAAACATGCAAACTATCATATTATTGCCCAACCGCAGTATTGCCAGGGAAACCGCTCATGCATGAACGCTGGAATCATTACCCTAGTGAAACCTCTTACGACGAATTAATCACAGAACAATGCGAATCACGCCCGGGGTGCCGCCATCTCGTCGAGCAGCTGGCAAATTATACTGAAAAGCAGCTGCTTGAAAGCCAGCAAGCGATGGAGTTGACACTTCAACTGATGGGGGTCACCTTTACCGTCTATACTTCGGAAGGCAGCGGCATTGATCGAACATGGCCGGTGGATATCATTCCTCGAGTCATAGAAGCCCGGGAATGGCGCGTTATCGAAGCTGGGTTGAAACAAAGAATCCAGGCATTAAATATGTTTATCAGCGACATTTACGGTTCCCGCAACATTATTCGCGCCGGAAAATTCCCGCCCGAACTCCTGAGTCAATCAAAAAACCTGCACCAGTACTGCATGGGCATGCGCCCGCCCTTGGATCAGTGGGCGCATATATGCGGTTCGGATCTGGTGCGTGACAGAGATGGTCATCTCTATGTGCTTGAAGACAATTTGCGCATACCATCGGGCGCGTCTTACACCCTGATAAATCGCCTGGTTATGAAACGGGTTTTCCCGGACTTGTTTCAAAAAAGCAATATTCTGCCGGTCGACGATTACCCGGCCCAGCTTTTTGATATGCTTGCAGCCCTCTCCCCACGACCGGCGGATTATCCCTCAATCGTTGTGCTCACGCCGGGCATTTACAACAGCGCCTATTTTGAACATGTTTATCTGGCTGAACAGATGGGTGTAGAAGTAGTCATGGGCAGTGACCTCATGGTAGGAGATGATGATTGCGTTTACATGCGCACCATTGAAGGTCTGGAGCGAATAGATGTAATTTATCGCCGGGTAGATGATGACTTTATTGATCCTGAAACGGGCAGGGCTGATTCAATGCTTGGAACACCCGGATTGATACGCGCCTGGCGCAAAGGCAATGTCGCGATTGCCAATGCGCCCGGATGCGGGCTTGCCGATGACAAAGTTATCTATGCCTTTGTGCCGGAATTCATACGATTTTATCTCGGTGAAGAACCCAAGGTCGATAACGTCCCGACTTACCGCTGCTATATTGACTCGGAACGGAGTTATGTGTTGGCTCATCTGCATGAACTGGTGGTCAAACCCGCCAATGAATCCGGAGGTTACGGCATGCTTATCGGCCCTTTCTCCACAGCCAGGGAACGGGAACAGTTCGCTCATAGCATCAGAAAAGATCCTCGCAACTTTATCGCTCAACCAACCCTGGATCTATCGACTTGCCCTACATTATGCAATAATCGCTTTGAACCACGCCATGTAGATCTGCGTCCATTCATCCTCTCCGGAACCAGGGTTCATGTCACCCGAGGGGGGCTGACTCGTGTAGCCTTACGCCGAGGCACTCTGATCGTCAATTCCTCCCAGGGAGGAGGGAGCAAGGATACATGGATCGTCGATGAAACCACTGACGAATCGGAGCACATGAATGCTATCCAGAGTCGCTGAAAATCTTTATTGGCTCGCACGCTATATCGAACGGGTTGAGAACACTGCCCGCCTCGTTAATGTGCAGGCCAATCTGTTAATGGACCTGCCGCGGGCGCACGATGGCTGGCACGACATGGGATGGCAGCATATGCTCACTATTATCGGTGCAAGCGACCATTTTTATGACAGCTACAAGGATGCTGATGAACGCAACATCATTGCCTTCATGCTCGTCGATAAAAACAATCCAGGATCAATACTATCATCCCTGATCATGGCCAGAGAAAACTTGCGCGCCACTCGTGAGGCTTTGCCTCAGGAAGCCTGGGAAGTGCTGAATGAAATCTACCTGTTTGCCCGAAATGAAGCCGCAACGATTCTAGGGCGGAACCGGCAGTTCGAATGCCTGGCACGCATCATTACTGAAATCCATAGTCTTACCGGGTTGCTCAATTCCACCATGACCCGGGATATGGGTTATATATTTCTCCAACTGGGTTATTACATGGAAAGGGCGGACATGACTTCCCGTATTCTCGATGTACGTTCGAGCCATATTTTTTCAGTTGACGAAGAACCAGCAACCATTGAAGACCTGATCTGGGTCATGGTTCTACGCTCATTGAGCGCCTACCAGCCCTATCGCCGTTACGCTCGAGCGAGGGTCCGCGGCAGAACGGCACTGGCGTGGCTTTGTCAGGATCAACGATTCCCGCGCTCCATTTATTATTGTTTTGATCAGATCGAAAGCGGTGTACGGCTCTTGCCCCACCATGATCAACCTCTGAGACTGATCACGCAACTAAAACGACACGTCCAAACCAGCAACATGGACACCTTGTCAAAAAACAAAAATGAACTGAGACAATATCTCGATCATATGCAACAGGAATTGGAAGATTTGCATCAAATCATATTTGACTCTTACTTTTGCCCGGAACCTGTTTCGCCCGCCAGTCAGAAACAAACTTCCGCCAATGTATCCGTTTCCAGCATCCATAACAGCGCGGCGAATAAACAGGTGCAATCCCAGACTTCCATGCCCCTGAAACCCTGAGCGTTTCTACTATGCTCTCGAGACATCCACATATCCACCCTCTTGTCGACTTTGTCAAACCACAGCAAGAACGTGTACGTACCGGCATAATGATAAAATAAAATACTCATGGTATATCAAGATCAAGTATATAATTGATCCCATCTATCATAAATATCTGTTACAGCTATTAAAAAAGGGGCGTTGATTGGATCCAAACTGGCTCCGACACAGCACGGAATTATTTGATCCGGAAAGCGGGATCAAGCCGCATTGGCGCTATCTTCAAAGTACCATTAATGCACTGGGTTCACCCGGTCTCAAACAAAGGGATCGTGATCTGCGTCGCGTGCTGGCTGCCGAAGGATGTATCCAGAATACGCAGGCTAATGGTTATACAGGGCGCAACTGGGAAGTCGACCCCATTCCGTGGATCATCAGCAGCCAGGAATGGAGTCATCTGGAATCCGGGCTGCTTCAGCGAGCAGAACTGTTTAATCATATCTTGGCGGATATTTATGGACCCCGGCGCTTATTGAGGCAAGGCACCATCCCGGCGGAAGCCATTTTTCAATCCGCATCCTATCTGCGTTGCGCCATCAGCAGCAAGCCTGCTCATTTACCGTGGCTCAATTTATACGGTGTAGATATCGCTCGCGGCAAGGATAAACAATTTTACGTGATGCGCGATCACCTGGATTCCATGCCCGGCATGGGTTATACCTTGATGTTCAGGGTCGCGCTAGCGCGCATCATGCCAAGCATTTTCAGAGAATCCCATCCGCATCGTTTACGCCCGTTTTTCCAGACACTACGTCATCATCTGGCGAAACTCGCCGGAAAATCCACAGATGATTGCCGCACCGTTTTATTAAGTGATGGCATCAATTCGCTTGATTACATTGAACAGACTTACCTGGCGCATTATCTTGGCTATCAAATGGTTGAAAGCCAGGATTTATCTGCCGGTGAACAACACCTGCTTCTGCACACCGTTGCCGAGAAACAGGCGGTAGATGTGATCATGCGTTACAGCTCCTATTTGTTCAGCGATCCGCTTGAGATCAACCGGGCATCCACCTACGGCATCCCGGGTCTGATGCATTTGATACGTATGGGAAAAATCACGCTCGCAAATACGCTGGGCGTCGGGATTGGAGAACATCCCATTCTGCTGGCTTATTTACCCCAGCTTTGCCGAGTATTGCTGGGCGAGGAATTACGCATTCCATCCATAGGTACCTGGTGGTGCGGAGATCCAGCACATCTCGACTATGTGCTGGGTCATCTGGATGATTTGAACGTCTATTCTCTTAGAACGATTCCGCCCACGCTGGTTCCATCAAGCCACTCTTCGATCATTCCCCGTCATGTGTTGATCGAGAAAATACGCCGCTTCCCCTTTCTTTACCTGGCACAGGATCAATTTCAGCGATCCCGCCTTCCCGCCTGGATCGACAATGACATCCAGGTCCAGGATGTGCAGTTTCGCACTTTTGTTACCGCCAGCGGTTCCTCCTATGAAGTAATGCCTGGAGGGCTGGGTTATTGCGCGCCATCTGATACTACAGAAAAGATCTGGCGCGGTCAGTACGGACGGGCTAAAGACATCTGGATCGCCGCTTCAGAACCCGAGATTGAACTGGGTATCGTTTCCGCTTCACTGCGTCCCTTCCCGTTTCCTCGCAGCGAACATGTCATTCCACGTCACATCGCCGACGACCTCTTCTGGTTCGGTCGTTACCTGGAACGAGCCCTGATGCAAAGTCGTACATTCCGTGAAGCTTTACAGCGGCAATTTGAATGGTCCACACCGAAGCTTGATCCAGTACTTCCCGGATTGTTTCACTTTGGGCGCACTTCTTTCAACCCGTTTGAATCCGTTGCCAGCCAGATCAAGACCCTTCTGGGAAGCCATTATATTGAAAGCCTGCCGTTCAATCTCGCGGCAATGAAGTGGTCAAGCCGTTCATTGCGCGATCGATGTCATTCCGAGACCTGGCAGCTTTTAGGCCGACTTGAAAATACAACTTCTCAAAATACGGACACTTTCGCATTATTACAAAGCTTTGATGAACTGGCTCTGGCTCTGTTGGCGCTAAGAGCACTGACCCTCGAAGGCATGCAAAGAGATCGCGGACGGCTTTTCCTTGAATTTGGTCTCAGGCTGGAACGTTCTCTACAGATACTGGAAATGTTGCGTCTGATTCCCGAGCTGGAACCCTCTATACCTACTATGGTAGAAACCATATTCCAACTGGCAGGCGTAAACCCAAGACAATATCAACGTTTTTACACCAAAGATCATTTGTTGCAACTGCTTGCGTTCGAATGGCAGAATCCCCATTCTCTAAATGGCCAGCTGGTGATCATGGAGCAGATTTTAACCGAGCTTATGGCACCGCGCATGCTTTCCCTGAAACACACCCAGGCACAACGCCACTTGATGCACACCAGAAGCATTCTCGATAATATCGGAACCCAACCATTTGATAATCATGAAGAATTTCACGCCTGGATCGACCTGCTTGAAAAAGGTCTGTGCGAATGCGCAAACGAGTTCGCCCAGATACTGCTTCGACCTTTGATTCACCCTCGGCAATTGACCGTCAATACCTAAAGAACCTCTGAACAAGTCTGGACGAAGGTGATTATGAAGCTGGGCCAGTAGGGACGCAAGAACCGAGTTCATGACTTGTTCAGAGGTTTCTTTCTTATAGGATCAACATTGCGAGCATGGACTTCATGCGTGCTGGCCGTTAATACACATCCCTCTCACGTCTATCCATATGCCAGCATTGATTGGATAAAGGATGCGTTTCATCCCTGATTAGGCTGAGGTATACCAACTATATGATTCCTGATTCAGGAATGACAGGAGATCAGGGAACCAAAGCGAACCCCGGTACAAACCTGCGGAACAAATGGATTATCCCGCCGTGAAGAAACGAATTAAAGGTTCCAGATTATCGAATTCGGCATCCGGCGGATGGGAGCCAGTATAGCGATTTTTTTGACGATTGATCCAGATCGCACCCAAACCGGCTTCTTTAGCACCAGAAACATCGCACAGCGGGTCATCACCGATATGGAAAGCTTCTGAAGGCGCCACACCAGCATACGAACAAGCAGCTTGAAAACAGATGGCATCCGGCTTGGCCGCCCCCAACATCACTGGATCGAGACTCACATGAAACCAGTCGCGCATGCCAATGGTACCGAGGTTCGCATTGCCATTGGTCAGGGAACCAAGCGTAAACTGCTGCGACAACGCATGCAATGCCGGCAGGGTATCGGGATAAATGTGCACTTTGTTGCGCCAGTGCAAAAATATGCGAAAACCTTCTTCGGCAATGACCTGAGCCTTGTCATAATAACCCGCTTCCAGGGCTGCATTGCTCAACGCCATCTTGCGCAATTTCGTAACGTCATGGCTTATATCTGGATAACGTTTCCTGAGTTCCAATCCCATGATACGCCAGCGTTTTCGGTTATATTTGCGGGTTACTCCAGGCCAGTTTTGATTCAACCAATCATACAGCTCTTGTTCCGCTTTTACGAGCGCCGGGGTCGAATCCCACAGTGTACCATCAAGATCAAAAATCAATAGCTGTATTTGTGCCACATCCGTGCTTTTCTTGCCCGGTATGAAAAGCCGAGCTCTGTTCATGGACCCGATCCACCACGCATTGAACATTGGACACCGGCGTGGTGGGCATAATGCCATGTCCAAGATTGAAAATATGACCGGGCCCAGCGCCGTAATCCGCAAGTACCCGATCCACCTGGGCATGAATGGCTGGGATATCGTCAAGCAACAACACCGCCGGATCGAGATTGCCCTGCAGTGCCACGCGTTGCTGAGTTTGTTCTTTTGCCCAGCCAAGAGAAGTGGTCCAATCAAGGCCAAGTGCATCACAGCCCGTGCGCATCAATTCGGTACAATGCTGCCCAGCGCCCTTGCAGAAAACAATGATGGGAACGGGCTCCGGAAAAGTTCTGCGCCGCAATTCAGACACAATAACCTTGATCGGATCAATGCAGCACATATCCATTGCCCAGCCCGGCAACAGACCAGCCCATGAATCAAACAGCATCAGTACCGAGGCACCAGAACGCCATTGTTGATAGAGAAAAGCGGCAACAGACTCGGCAAGAACCGCGAGCAAATGTTGCATCAGCGCCGGTTTTTCAGCAAGAAGCATCCTGGCTTTGAGAAAATTTCCGCCACCGCGACCTTCCAGCATATAACAAGCCAGCGTCCATGGAGCGCCTGCAAATCCGATCAAGGGAATGCGCTCTTCCAGGGCCGTGGTGGTGAGATGGATGCCTTCCATCACATAATGCAAACGATCTTCGAGGTCTACGAGCGCCCGCAATCCTTGTATATCATGCTCTCTGTGCAATGGGCGCTGAAAATACGGACCTTCTCCCGCTATGAAATCCAGCCCCAGCCCCATGGCATCAGGGATAACCAGAATATCAGAAAAAATAATCGCGGCATCGAGTTCAAAGCGCCGCACCGGTTGCAGGGTGATTTCGGTCACAAATTCGGGATTTTGGCACAGGGTTATAAAATCCCCGGCGCTCTGACGCAACGCCTGATACTCCGGAAGATAACGCCCTGCCTGGCGCATCATCCAGACAGGAGTCTTATCCACCGGCTTCCGATGCAGAGCGCGCAATAAGCGATCGTTCACCAGCATCAGTCCGTTTCCATCCGGCTGGACAGGACTTCTCCCATCCGAAGCAGAATTTCACCAGCTGCTTGCGCTGGATCAGAAGCCCGAGTGATCGGTCTTCCAATCACCAAAAGGTCGGCGCCCGCTTTCAAGGCGTTTTCAGGGGTAACGACCCGTCGCTGATCATCCACGGTTTTATTCTCCAGCGGTCTGATTCCGGGAATAACAGTGATGAGCGATGCAGGCAACTCGCGCCGCAGCATCGGTAATTCCAGCCCCGACGTGACCACGCCGGCACATCCGGCTTCCATTGCACGCCGCGCACGCGAAAGAACAAGCTGTTCAATCCGGCATTCAAAACCCAAATCCTCAAGGTCTGCCTGATCGAGACTGGTGAGAGCTGTAACAGCAAGAATACTGATTTCGTCGCCCCCTGCCTGCGCTGCTGCTTCCATCATTCCCTGATTGCCGTGCACGGTACACCAGTCGGCGCCATAACGGCGCAAGCCTGTTACCGCACGCCCAACCGTGGCTGGAACATCAAACAGTTTCAGATCAACAAAAACCCGTTTTCCCTGCAGCTTGAGCCATTCAAGAAGTTGGAAATAGCCCCCGCTCATTAACAGTTCGAGACCAATTTTATATATTTTAACCGCCTCACCCAATTGCGTAACCAGAGCTTGCGCCTCACGCTCCGAGCTGACATCAAGAGCGACGGCAAGATAATCGCCCGGCGGGCTATTTCTAGCTGGAAATGAAGTCATGGAACCTGTCAACCATTGTAGTCAGGCAAAGGTTATCTGGTTGAATCCACAGGCACTGCGTTTAAGACCTGCACCCCGAAAATCTCATGCGCAGGATCAGGCTACACGCAGTGGTTGCGAAACCATATCAGCCGAACCTGTAGAGTAAAGCGGGAACCCCCGCTTTACTCAGGTTCAAATCCCTTGAGGCTTAAAATTATGTGAAAAAATAATGTGCTTTTCCCGCCTCAAGGATTTCATTATGAACTTAAAGTGTCGCCTCACCTTTCTGCCATGCGCACGGAGTCAACTCGCCAGTCTGCAAGGCGTCGAGCACCCGTAATACTTCCGTCGGATTGCGCCCTACTCCAAGATCTGTGACGTAAACGAAACGGACGATGCGGTTGGGATCAACAATAAAAGCCGCTCTCTGCGATACACCTTCCTGGCGATCAATAATACCAAGTGCTCCGCTCAATTCGCGTTTCAGATCCGAAAGCATGGGGAAAGCCAGATTGTTCAGTTCCTTTTTATCTTTCATCCATGCCAGATGCACATATTCATTATCCACACTGGCAGTTAAAACCTGGGCATTACGCGCAACGAATTTATCATTTAGCGCACTAAACCCGGCAATTTCCGTCGGGCATACAAATGTGAAATCTTTTGGATAAAAGAAAACCACCAGCCATTTCCCGGGATAATCCTTATCGCTCACCGTTTTGAAAGCCGATGCCATATCGGTGGAAACGGTCGCAGTCATGGAAAATTCAGGAAATTTATCGCCAACACCAATCATCACTACCTCCTTATAGCCACTATCTGTATTTGAGTATCAATGTACATTGCACAAGTACCCCCATACGTTAGCATTATACAACATATTAATCCAGCAGGAGGGCAAGCCTAAAGTAGATTCCGCCCCTGTACAAGCGTTGAGGCTTTGCTAAACTAATAATATCTACGGGTTGATTCCCGCGCCCAGCAAACGTCATCGGCACGAACTTGATTGCAGAGAAAAACAGATAAAGATACTGAAATACTCCGCCAGGGGATTCAGTCATCAAGTCATAACAAGTGATGCCAAAACCGGCATTAGGGAACCTCTGAACAAGTCTGGGCGAAGCTCAAGTGCGATCCCCCATATTCAGATTCGAGGCGACAATTGTACGCAATAGCAGTGCTATTGCGAAGACTTACAACAATGAAGCTGGGTATAAGGGACGCAAGCGGATTCGACTTCGTTCACCGCAGGCACTGAGTTCATGACTTGATCAGAGGTTCTTTAGTCACTTTCGACACGCTCAACCATCAAGGAAGATACCAACATGATGCTATGGATTTCGGCTTTTTTATGCGGCATGTTTGCGTTCAATGCACTACCTCATCTGGTCAGAGGAATTACCGGTCAGCGCCATATGACGCCGTTCGGTCGTTCATCATCCGCCATGGTTAACGTTATATGGGCATGGGTCAATCTGGCACTCGCCACAGCCTTTTTCACAGGGGGCGGGGGTACCGACTGGGGTGTTTCTCACTGGATACTGTTTATGCTGGCAGGCCTGGTGATTTCGACGTCGCTGGCAATATTCTGGTCCAACCCCGATGCACGTTTACCGTGGCAATAAAAACCTGAAAAAACCTGATGCCGCTCAGGCCGAGCAGTTCAGGATAACGAATTCATCCGAAAGGGCGGCAGGAACGGGCGCATCAATGGCGATGATCCGATCCACCCTGGCATCAACCGACCCATGCTTCAACCACTGCGCCAGTTCCTGCACAGCCTCCGGCGCACCACAGGCCAGGATTTCAACACCACCATCCGGAAGATTGCGCACATGCCCCTTCAAATCCAGAGCCTGGGCCTGATCACAGGTCGAGGCGCGAAACGATACGCCCTGCACTTTTCCGATCACATGAAATTGCCTGCAATGTCTCATAAATCCCCGCGTTTGAACCTGAGTTGCTGCGGTAATAAAAGCCATGGTTAGATCAGTTGCGCGAATTCGTTCTCCATCCAGGTGACCTCCCCCCGCTTTATGGATTCTGTTGCAGATACCGGCGGTCGGACGCTTCCGCCGGACCCACCGACCATGGCCCCCTTTGCCGAGCATGCTCTCTGGCTTTGTTTATCTCTTCTGATGAAGGCGCGGCAGGTATGCGCAGTCGCTGTTGAGGGTAAATCAAATCAGCATCGTCGATTTGATCGGCGTTTTCCTTATA
>DEIQ01000007.1 GCA_002352565.1 Proteobacteria bacterium UBA2770
GTGCATTCTATGGTGGGCAGAGCCTGTAATACGAGTTGGCTTGGTCGCGCCAACCATTGCCCCGCTTTCAACGCCTGACGGGTTCCTGTTAAAGCCATGGGGATGATCGGGATTTGTTTGCGCGCGGCGAGGACGAAGGGGCCTTCCTTGAAGGCGCCGATTCCATGTGGTCGGGTTCTGGTGCCTTCAGCGAAAAAAACGACAGAGTGACCCTTGTTCAAGGCGCCTAGTATCTGTCGAGCTGTTTTCCCGGCTTCAGAAGGGTTGTTCCGCTCCACGAACAGGGAACCAATATGTTCGAGATACCGGCCTATTAACGGAATCTGCTGCATCTCTTTTTTGATGACGAAGCGGAAATGTGGGGGAAGAAAAGCAAAAACTACCAGACCATCAAGATAGCTGTTGTGATTGCATATCACGACACTTGGCTCTGAAGTATCAAAATTGTTGAATCCGTATAATTTGGGATACCATCCAGTAAGGCGCAACAAAACTCTGGCGGAAAAACGTGCGTGATTGATGGTTGCGGGAGAAAGCGGACGTACGATCACCCAAAGGACTGTAGGCAGCCCGATAAAGAAGAGCAATAACCCGAACCAAATAGTCCACAGTACTGAAACAAAGCCTGTGACAATTCCTTTTGTATCTTCAATAGATGGATCCATGTGTTTCAGGCCTGCGCTCCATCAATTTCGATCCCGCGACGCTCCAGCAGCGATCCTTCCCGGCGATAGAGTTCGAGTACGGCTTTACGCAGATCGATAATCGCCTGCACTTCATCAATTTTACTCGACATAAGATCTCTTTGCGCGCGATTAACCAGCAATGTGGTCGAGCGGCCGACGCGAAATTTTTGCAACTCAGCACGGTACGCAACTTCTTGCAGCGCGCGGGTAGCTTTCGTTGCATCGATCTGTTCATTGGCGCGTTGAACTTCAAGATAAGCCTGGCGTACATCGAGTTCGGAAAGCTCTTCAAGATTCTCAAGGCTGAACTGCAGTTGCTCCAGAGAAGTCTGCGCTATGTTGAACATGCCCTTCTCTTTTCGTCTGCCCATAGCATGTTCGAGGCGCACGCCTACCGAAGCATCGTATTGATCATCATCCCAGTCGCTGGAGGCGTCAGAAAACGAAGCGGCGAATCCGCTTTTCCCCAGGTTGATGAACAAATCCAGCCTTGGAAGCAGCCCATTGCGGGTCAGCTCTACATCAAGTTTTCCGCGCTGTAACTGGAGACGCGCCTGATTGAGATCCGGACGCAGTTTTTTGGAAAGCGCCACATGCATTTCCACGCCTTCTTTTATAGGGAGCGACTGGGGAATATCGGGTTTTTCCGTGGGCTCGATTTCCGTGTCCCAGCCTGGAGCTACTGTGCCGTAAATTTGCTGCCATAACTGCAAGCGCAGTCGTTTGCGCGTATTTTGTACATTGATCAGCGCTTGGCGGCGCAATGCCACTTCGGCGCTTGCCGCAGGTAGCTCGACTTCAGCAAGTTGGCCTACCAGAACACGTTTGCGGATTTCATCGGCTTGTTGCTGGGCAAGATTCAACGATTCTTTTACAATTTCAAGCTGTTCGGTCGCCAACACGTATTCCCAGTAAAGTGTTTCAACGCGTGCGATCATATCGGCGGTATAGCCTTTGAGTTCATAATCTGAGGCTAGCTGATCCAGGTGCGCCTGTCTGACTCGAGCCAGATTGGCTGCTGGCTTCGCGCCGCGTAACAGAGCCTGGGATACTGTAATGCCGGTGCGGAATTGATGCTGTTTATTAATGGAATCTTCAGTAAATTCAATCGGCATCAGATCATTGGGAAGTGCATCAAACCAGGATTGATCGCGGGAATTTTCGATTAATTGATCGCTGACCGAAACTTCGATCTGTGTGCCGGAGCTAAAGCGTTTGTTCAGATTTAATCCTACTTTTTGCTGGTCAATTTCCGTTTCACCCAGATTGCCAATTCCGGGGAAAAAGAACATGGTTTTCTGCTGCGAACGCTGGGCTTCGAGGATTAAGTTGGGATCGAACACAGCCTGTTCGATCTGTTCGAATTGAACCATGCGCTGTGGCGTAAGATTCTGTGCTTTCAGGGATGAATTATTTCGCAACGCCTCCATGACAGCCATTTCACGACTTAATTGCAGGCTCGACGTTTCCGCAACCGGCGCAGAGTTATCACGACCCCCGGTATTTTGAATCGGTTTCCCCGGGCTCTCTGGTTCCAACCGGCTTTTGTCCGGTTCAGAAAGTCCGAAATCCACTGATAGTTCAGAACCATCAGCTTGCGTGTTTTCCACAACCGTCTGTTCCGATTTCGCATCGGCTGACGCAGCTGTCGGAGTAACTGATGATGGCTGTGGATTTTGCTGCATGAGCGCCTGTTGCGTTGAACAACCGGCGAGAAGACAAACAACCAGCCATATCCAGTTTCGCCTTGCCTTTCGGTTGATGTCACGCCTGTTCAAGCACGTCCCTCCGGTGTACCAGTCTGTAGATGATGGGTATAACGATTAATGTGATCATGGTGGAACTAAGAAGCCCTCCGATTACCGCACGCGCCATGCTTGATTGAATAGCGGCGCCCTCTCCTTTAGCCATCGCCATGGGCAGCATGGCCAGAATGGTGGTCAAGGCGGTCATAAGAATGGGTCTCAGACGCTGGCGCCCGGCTTCGACCAGGGCCGACTGAATGTTAAAGGCCTCATTGCGGCGCAGATGATTGGTTTGCTCCATGAGAAGAATGGCATTGTTGACCACAAGCCCTATAAGGATAATGCATCCGATTAGTGAGACCACGTTGTAACTGGTTCCTGTGACCAGAAGAACCACATTGATGCCAATGACGGCGAGAGGCACGGAAAACATCACCACTAGCGGATCAAGATACGACTCGAACAAACTGGCCATAATCATGTAAACCAGGATAACGCCTAGAATCATAACGGTGGCCAGATCACGGAAAGCCTTCTGTAGTTCTTCGAATTCACCGCCAATACTGATGCGGTAACCTGCAGGCATTGGCAATTGCTTCAATGCTTCCTGTACCTCTGCAGCAACACTGCCAAGATCAGCTCCGCTGATATTGGCGCCGATGCGTATAATGCGCTCCTGGTTTTTGCGTTTGATGGTGACAGGGCCAATGCCTGGTTCCACACTGATGACTGTGCGCAAAGTGACTTGCATACCCATGGAGTTCATCACAGTCAAATCGAGAATGTCATCAATTTCCATCTGATGCGCATCTTTTAATCTGAGAAGAATGCGGTATTCATCGCCCTGATCCCTGTAAAGACTTTCTTCGGTGCCGCCGATGGCCGTCTCCAGCGTGCGTGCGATCTGAACCACGCTGATACCAAGATCGGCTGCCCGTTCCCGATCAATATGAAGCAGAGCCTCAGGCACGCCCGCCTGGCGATCAATTTTGACATCGGTAATGGACGGAACCTTCAACATTAATCGCTCTGTTTCGGCAGCCAGTGACGATAAAACATCAAGATCATACCCCGTGATTTCGATGGTAAGGGGTTCGCCGCCGCCGATCATTTCCATCATAATATCCTCGGGCGCACGTACTCGCAGCAGACCTCCGGGAACATCAGACAGTTCGTTGCGCAGGTCATTGGCTATTTCAACGCTTGAACGATTTCTTTCCACCACGGGCATCAGAGCCACGCGCATTTCTCCCCGAGCGCCGGTATCGAGTTGAAACAGCGAAGGGCCGATGGTGGTGACATAATTTTTGATTTCCGGCAGATAATTAATGACGCGTTCGCTGATTTCCAGCATTTTCTTTTCGACAACTTCGAGGCGAGTCCCTTCTTCCATATCAAATTGCACCCGCACTTCGCTTTCATCCGAAGGCGGCATAAATTCGGCTCCGATGATGGGGTAAAGACCGGCGGTAGCTGCCAGAATCAGCCCGACGGTTCCAAGAGAACGCCATGGGTGCTGCAGCGATCCTTGCAGCAAGTTGGTATAATAGTTTTCCAGTTGATCGATACTATTCCCGGACCAGTTTGAAATACGGTGAAAATAACCTTTTGGCTGATTTGATTTACTGGCGTGTATGGAAATATCCGCTTTGAGAAATCGCGCCGCCAGCATGGGGGAAAACGCCAAAGCGACGCCAAGTGAAGCAAAAAGGGCAAAGCTGACGACAATACCCAGTTGGGAAAACATCTCTCCCGCCAGGCCCTGAGCAAAAATCAGGGGTAGAAAAATTGCGACCGTGGTCAAAGTGCTACCGATGATGGCCACCGCAACCTGACCGGTTCCGGCTATGGCGGATTCCCTGGCATCAAGATGGTGCTCATCACGCAGGCGTATAATACTTTCCTGAACGACAATGGCGTTATCTACCATAAGACCGATGCCCAGCGCCAATCCACCCAGGGTCATAAGGTTGAGCGTATAACCGGAAAAATAGATCAGCGTGAATGTGGCGATCACCGATATAGGTATGGCAACGCCGACCAGCAAAGCCGCGCGCAGATCACGGAGGAAAAAAAGCAGCACCAGAAAAGCCATCCCGGCCCCAAAAAACATGGATTGGTTCAGATTGTCGATGGCACGTTGGATGTATTCGCCGGTATCGATTACTGAAACAATCTGGATCTGGGGTAACTCTTTCTGGATTTTATCAATTTCCGCCATCACCTTGCTGGTGACTGCTACCGTATTTTTTCCTGATTCCTTTCTTACCATCAATTGCACGCCTGGAACTCCATTAACCAAGGCCTTGCGACTGATTTTGCGATGGGTGTCGATCACTTCTGCAACTTGTTTCAATTGAATAGGCGCATTATCCCGGTAAGTGATCACAGTGTCACGCAATTGCTGTAGGGACGTAAACCGACCCGGAACCCGGAGATTGACCTGATAATTGGCTTCATCGATTGGTCCGACCGGCAGCGTCAAATTGGCGCCGCGTAAGGCATTCCGAATCTCGTCGATGGTCAAGTGCAGAGACTTTATTCGATTGAAGTCAAGCCGTACCTGGATTTCCCTTTCCAGCCCTCCCCATATATTTAATGCAGCAACGCCCGGCAATCGTTCGATCCGTGGTTTGATCTGTTCGTCGATCAGTTGACGCAGTTCAATCGGATTGAGACTGCTGCCTACGCCCAGAATGGCAACAGGGAAAATAGAGGTATTGTACTTGAGCATGATAGAGCGATCCGCTTCATCCGGCAGCAAGTCGGCGATTCGATCGAGTCCATCACGGATGTCGTTGGAGACCACATCCAGATCCGATCCCCAGATGAAACTGGCGGTTACCAGACTCATGCCTTCCTGGGAAACGGATTCTATCACCTCCAGTCCGGTAATGGTGGCCACCACCTCTTCAATCGGACGGGTAATAAGTTCCTCTATTTCGGAAGGACTGGTATTCTCGTATTCCGTTACGATGGTCAGGGCGGGAAAACTGAGTTCCGGCATCAGGTCGATATTCAAGCGCTGCAGGGTAAATAACCCGAGAATCACAAATATCAGCATGATCATGGTAGTAAAAACAGGATGCGTGACCGTAAAACGGGCAAAATTAGCTGATCCGCCACTGTCAGCCCGGAAGGTTGCTCCAGATTTTTCTGCGTTTGACTCAGGCTGGTTCATCGGCTTTCTCTAAAACGAGCTTGATGGCATTGTCTTTATTCAGGAGATGTTTGCCTACGGTGATTACATAGCCATGGCTTAACTCGGGTTGAACAATCTCTACCCAGTCCTGATATACAAATCCAGTTTCAAGGGGTATGAATTGCACAGGTTGAGGATCAGTTATACCGCTTTCAACCCAGAAAACACCTGATTTGCCGTCACGGATGGTTAATGCACTTATGGGTACGGCAGATACATCCTCATGCGTCAAAAAACGTATATTTGCGCGAATAAACATTCCGGGTTTAAGGATGTGCTCATCATTATTAATCTCGATTTCAACCCGTGATTGACGAGATAATTCCGATAATGATGGGGCCATATGTGCGATGCGGGCGGGAAAAATTCGATCAGGATAAACATCACTAGTCACGAGCGCGGATTGACCTTCAGATAGTCTGGTATAGTCCTTTTCCGTCACATACAGAACTCCAAGCATCGGATTCAAACCTACCATAACAGCAAGAGGGCTTCCGGCTATGATGGTATCGCCTTCATTGACAAACAACTGGGCGACATATTTTTGTTTTTCCGGATCGTTCCAGCTCACTTTAATCTGAGTATAGGAAAGACGAATGCGGGCGGACTTGACGGCGGCCTGCGCTTGTCTGATTCGCGCTTTGCCCATGGCTATGCTGGCTTTGTCGGCTTCATGACCGAGTTTGGCGGCGTCGAGCTCAGATTCGGAAGCAATTTTCTGTTTGTATAAATTCAGGATACGGTCGTATTCTTTGCCCGATCGCCGTAATGACGCCTCGATTTGACGGAATTGAGCCTTTGCGACAGCGAGTTCCGCTTCGCTCTGCGCCACTTGCTGCTGAAATTCTTCATCCTCGATCTGAGCGATCAGATCCCCGTTTTTAACGGCTTGCCCGATATCAGCATTGAGGATCTTTACTTTGCCTGTTACTTTGGCGTGGATATTGAACTGATATTTTGCCTCGAGTCCACCACTTAAAATGCGTTCGTCATGCATGGTCATGGTTCGAACAGGCGCGCCTTCAACGGCAAAGGCAGTGGTAGTATGGATCGTTTCTTCATCGTTACGATCCTGGAAAACGAGGCGCCATCCGGCGACAAGTGCGATGATGATGGCGATTAAAGCCACCCAATATGACGGTTTCATGATAATAGGGCAATCCTTTCCCTGCAATGAAACGAAAAGATATATTATATGCGCATCGTTGTTTCAGGTAGCAACACGCTTTCGATCATGCATTATGTTGATGCAACTTGGAACCTATAATTATATTAGAGGATATTGAGAAGGATACAAAACTTTTATGATACTCGGTATCTGCCTGACCTCGTATTCGGCAATCTATCTTGTTAGTGGAGCTATGAGCCAATTGTTTGGCAGTAAAATATAAAGCGTGCGATCTGCCGCGCGGGTTAGCAGGGCTATTGCGGAGATTGTCAACAAAGAAGTGGACATAAGGGCCACAAGAACCGGGTTCATGACTTAATCAGAGGTTTCTTGAGTTCGCGATAAGAAAATTTCAAGAATGTCAACACGGATATTATGCCAGGGCTGAAAAGTGTTTTAATCGTGTCTGATCAGGCGTACACTTAAGATCGTTTTCCATATTAAGTGTCTGCATGGATTGTGTCAGGATTTTTTCAATTACCAGAGGGAATGATATGGGCAGACAAATTGAACATTCGCTGACCACGACTTTATGGAGCGAACGGTTTGATTATTCCATTCTGCGCGGCGGCGCCCGTTTGATTGAGCGAACCGTGGGTGTCTGGCGATTGATAGAATTATATGAACAGGCGGCGGTTCAGGGTCAGGGAGATCACTTTTTTACCACGGCTCTGGATGCCTTGCGGGTTCATTACAACATAGGAGGCAGTGTTCAAAACATTCCGGCGCAGGGATCGCTGCTGGTGGTGTGCAACCATCCGTTCGGCGGAGTGGAAGGTTTGATTTTGTTGCGTGAACTAGGTTTTATTCGTTCCGATGTTCGGGCGCTTGGCAACGAGGTGCTGGGTTATTTTCCAGCGCTGGCTCCTTTTTTATTCACCGTCAATCCGTTTGACGGAGCCACTGCCCGTTCCCGTAATATCAAGCCATTACGTGAAGCGTTGGCATGGCTTAAGCAGGGGCATTGTCTGCTTATGTTCCCCGGCGGCGAGGTATCCGCATATCAATGGAATGAAAGACGCATTACCGAGCCAACATGGCCAAAAACTGCCGGTTGGCTGGCATCTTCATCGGGTGCAAGCGTGGTGCCTGTTTATATCGGCGGTAGAAACAGCATTCTGTTTCATTCGCTTGGCATGTTGCATCCCCGCGCAAGAACCGGACTCCTGGCTCGTGAAATGCTCAACAAGCACCGCCGTATCATTCAGATTAAGGTTGGGGGTGCCTTGCCGGAAAAGACAAGGGTTACACAGTCCGATGAATCCCTGACAGAAGATATGCAGCGTCATATTACTGAGTTGGCTCGCAGACCTATGGTGAATCAAGAGTTCATAAGCCATGAACCGGTCGCCGGGCCTACTTCAAACCAAGCGATGGAAAAGGAAATAGCGCGCATTACGCCGCAACATCTGCTGCTGAGTAATGGAAATTACAGGGTGTTCTGTGCACCGGCGAGAGAAATCCCTGCTTTGCTTGATGAAATCGGGCGCTTGAGAGAACTCACGTTCCGTATGGCGCAGGAAGGTACAGGCAAGGCGCGAGATCTGGATCGTTTTGATGAATATTACCATCATTTGTTTATCTGGAACGATCAAAGGCAGGAAATTGTCGGCGCCTATCGTATGGGACTGGCAGATAAAATCGTCATGGATAAAGGGCAGGAAGGACTGTATACAACCACACTTTTTCGCTTCAAACCGGCGTTCTTTCGTAAAGTGTCTCCTGCTCTGGAGTTGGGGCGATCCTTTGTCAGGTATGAATATCAAAAAAGTTACAAACCATTGCTGTTGTTATGGCAGGGAATTGGTTGTTATCTGGTGGCGCATCCTCATTACCGCTATCTTGTTGGTCCGGTCAGTATCGCAGACAGTTATCAGCCACGATCGCGGCTTATGATGGCACGTTTTCTGAAGCGGTACTGCAGTGATCCACGTTTGCGCAGGCTGGTAAAGCCGACGCATCCGATGAGAAGCAGGCGTTCGGGGCGAATTCTGGCGGGATTGCGCAACGCTGATGTGGAAGCATTGTCGGCGCGTATTGCCAAGGTGGAGACGGATGGTAAAGGGGTTCCGGTTCTGTTGCGCCAATATCTAAAACTCAATGGTAAGACCATAGGATTCAATCTCGATCCGGCTTTTTCTAATGTGCTTGATGTCTTGCTGGTGGTCGATTGCCTCCAGACCGAGGCGAAGCAGCGCGAGCGCTATATGGGTAAAGAAGGCGCCATGCGATACATGGAATGGCATGAGCAGGGTGGATATAGGCGCGCCATTGCTTGAATTTGCGGAAAACTGATTTTAGTAAACGATGATCGTATTTGCCTGAAAGAGCGCAGTTTTTTTGGTTTCCAGGCATGGAAATTCCGGGTTGCCTGGCTGATGATAAGTTCAGATTTCCGCCACCCCGCAGAGGCAGTGGCCCTTTATGAACAAAGCTTGGGTGTCTCTTCCTTTCAACCAGGCATCCATCGGCAAAGCCTGTCTTGGAAACTTTATACTCGCGTAATGGTCATGCTGTTTCACGCTCGTTAAAGCCGTAACAAATATACGGAATGATCAGCTACCAGGAAGCATCCGTATAGTAAGTTAATATAGGTTTCTGTCTAGTTCACTGATAGGCCAGACGCGCTGCGCGCG
>DEIQ01000014.1:0-1885 GCA_002352565.1 Proteobacteria bacterium UBA2770
AAATTGCCAGCACATCGAAAAAGGCCATTTTTTGGCCAAAATTGACGCCTGTCCGCCACTTTGGTGCGCCTGGAGCAACTCCAGACGCACCAAAGCCTATGAGGTTATCAACTTTCGCTTCGCCATGTAAAGATTTCCTAACGCATAGCATACGCCGTTGCGCTGTGTTTTTGACCAGTCCACGATAACGCGTCTTTTGGCGTCCAAACTGCCACTTGATGATCGAAAGGAATAATGCTCAACAAAGGCCCGGATACAGACTAAGGAAATAATGGATCAGTTCCCTAAGAAATCACCCTGCGTGCCAGGAGTGTTTCCCGCTGTACACAGGGTGCTATAATGTCGTCGATACGGAACTTTGATGGAATCTAGGGCAGAGGGTTTGTTTCATATCATGCGCCAACAAGCCATGGCATGTTCTGGAAGCTGCGCAAAAGCATGCGATGGCATGAGTTCTCGTCAAGACGTTTCGGGTGGTGGTCAAAAGCAATTCTGATGAAGTTCAGTAAGGCTCATGAGTTGAAATAATACGATGCAGGATAGCGCCTTTTACCAAAAACATGTTTTTTTCTGCACCAATTTGCGTGAAAATGGGCGTTTGTGCTGTCAGCAGCATGATGCGGAGCAAATGCGCGCTTATCTCAAACAAAGGTTGCAGAAGCTTGGAAAACATGGTTGCGGTGATTTCCGCATTAACAGTTCGGGTTGTCTCGGTCGTTGTGAACTCGGTCCCTGTATCGTGATCTATCCTGAAGGCATCTGGTACACTTATAACTCGATAAAAGATATTGAGCAGATTTTGAACGAGCATCTCTTGCATAACCGTATTGTCGAGCGTTTGCTGATTCCAGCGAGAAACGTTTGAACGCTGCATATGGGGTAATGACATGAATCGGCCTTCCTCCATACGTATTCATGAAGATGTGACGCGCGCGCTTCTCGAAGATCTCGGTGATCGTGGTGATATCACTGGCGCTTGGTTTGATCGGTCGATGTGTGCTCGGATTGTGTGCCGGGATTCTGCGATTCTGGCCGGTTGTCCATGGGTGGATGCGGTGTTTTCTGAACTAAGCACCGATTCGAAACTGAACTGGCATGTTCGGGACGGTGCGGTTTTGTCTCCAGGGCAGATCATTTGCGATTGGTATTCCAGCGCTTCTGTGCTTCTGGCTGCAGAGCGTACCAGCTTGAATTTTCTCCAGTTGCTTTCAGGAACGGCGACCATCACCCGCCAATATGCCAGTCGGATCGAGCGCTATCCGACGGTTCTTCTGGATACGCGCAAGACTCTGCCCGGATTACGTCATGCCCAAAAATATGCAGTTCATGTGGGAGGTGGACAGAATCATCGCATGGGCTTATTCGATGCGGTGCTCATTAAAGAGAATCATATTATCGCAGCGGGTGGGCTCATCCAGGCCATTCAACTTTTACAAAAAGTCTGCCCCGGCGTACCCATCGAGACGGAAGTTGAGAATCGTGAAGAGCTCGAGATAGCGTTTCAGACTCGCGTGCAGCGTGTATTGCTTGATAACTTTACGCCGGATGAAACAGTCAGAGCAGTCGCTATGCGTCAGAATTTGGCGCCAGCGTGTATGCTTGAAAGTTCGGGCGGCATCACACTGGATAATATTGAAAGCTACGCTGCTGCGGGCGTAGATTTTGTTTCCATTGGTGCATTAACCAAAGATGTGCATGCCGTGGATTACTCGATGCGCTTAATCGTTTCCTGATATATCAATCTTGGAGCATTTCCTGGCAGCCATGGAAGCTCACTTACTTTCAGTTCTACACATTCATTGTCTATTCATTTTAGAAATGCATGCGATCCGAAGGAGGGATGGTTTCCGTTGGAGATTGTCCGGGAGCAAAATTTGATCCGCAC
>DEIQ01000014.1:2006-33693 GCA_002352565.1 Proteobacteria bacterium UBA2770
TTTTCCGGGTAAGGGTTGCGCATCATGGCTGCCGGTGAAAAAAGATTGCCAGAGAATTGAACCGATTTTTTATGCGAAAATTCTTCAAAACCATGGAAGCCGTGATATGCACCTACGCCACTGTCACCTGTACCACCAAAAGGCATTTCCATATTCGCAAGATGCAGTACGGTATCGTTGACACAAGCGCCGCCGGACCACGTTGATTCGATCACCTTGCGAGCTCTTTTCTTATCGGTGTCGAAATAATAAAGCGCCAAGGGTCGCGGACGACTCTTGATATATTCCAGGGCTTCATCCATGGAATCCACGGTTTTGACAGGCATTACCGGGCCAAAAATCTCCTCCTGCATCACGCGCATGTCATCGCTGACATTGGTGATGATCGTGACAGGCAGCACCCGCTTTCCTTCCGGAATCTGCTCATTTTTGGGGTTGATCTCAATGACCCTGGCACCTTTATCGCGAGCATCTTCGATCAGGGATTTGATCCTGTTGTAATGACGATCATTGACGATCCATGTGATATCGGGATTGTCCGCGATATGCGGATAACGTCGGGTCATCGCATTCGTATAGGCATCGACAAATTCCTGTTCCCGATTCTTGTTGAGCAGGACATAATCGGGCGCGATACAGGTTTGGCCGGAATTAATGGATTTGCCGAGCAAAATACGCGTAACCGCTTTTTCCATGGGGTATTCATCGGTAATGACGGTCGGAGACTTACCACCCATTTCCAGTGTAACGGGCGTCAGGTTCCTGGCTGCCGCCATCATGACTCTTCTGCCGATTTCGGTATTGCCGGTATACATCAGATGATCGAAGGGCAGACTGGAAAAATCGATGGCTGATTGTACATCACCGGTAATGACAGCGATATAGGATTCGTCAAAATATTTACCCAGCATTTCCGCAATAACTTCGGAAGTGCGCGGTGTGACATCCGGTGGTTTGATCATGGCGGAATTACCAGCACTGATGGCTCCAATCAGAGGGGATATGACCAGCATGACTGGATAATTCCATGCGCCCATAATTCCGATGACACCTTTGGGCTGGTAAATCAGTTGTGCCCCCGGAAGACCGGAAAATAAGGGCGGTTTTTTTGGCTTGGCCCATTTTTTAATCTTGCCTTTGAACATCTTGATTTCAGCCAAGGCAGCCAGAACTTCACTGGCAATGGTTTCATGAGCTGAGCGATGCCCGAAGTCTTCCTGTATGGCCTTAACCAGTTGATCGCTATATTCAGCTATGGCTTTGGCCAGCGTTTCCAGGGCTTCCTTGCGTTGCTTTACACTGGGGAAACCATTGGCACGCATGGCGGCTCTTTGCTTCTCCAGTATCGGTAAATAGGGATTTTCCTTGGCAATACTGGTAACTTCATCAATGCGGGGCGGTTTGATGGAAGTTACTTCCGCGGTACCTACTTCTACATCTGCGGTACTCATAATTATATCCTCCAGAATTAAACGCTTGTTCATCTGATGATAAATAATATATTGTTGATTGTCAATATTTCAAAACGCAACGCTCGGAGGCGAGATCACCCATGAGTCCTGACATTATTCTGGCTTCATCTTCTTTAACGCGCAAGATGTTGATGGATCGTTTACAGATACCTTATCGTATCTTTGTGCCCGAAATTGATGAGACGCCACATCCCGATGAAAGCGGTGCGGAAACCACCTTGCGTCTGGCTGAATCAAAGGCGAGGGCCGTCGCAGCCTGTTTCCCTCAAGCCGTGGTTCTGGGCGCGGATCAATTGGTTTGGAGCGGTGGGAAAAGCTGGGGCAAACCCGGCAATCGCGCGGAAGCCATCGCGCAACTGCGCAGTTTTTCAGGACAATCTCTGGAATTGTTGACTGCGGTTAGTCTCATCAGAAACGATGAAATCCAGTCACGGCTGATTCGCGTGCATGTGCGGATCCGCCGGATCAATGACAGGCAAATCGAGCGTTATGTGGATAGGGATCAGCCCTTTGATTGCGCGGGAAGTATTCGGATTGAGTCGTTGGGCATCACGCTGTGCGAGCGCATAGAAAGCTCTGATCCAACCGCTATTCTCGGTTTGCCGTTGATCAGTGTGACCGATTTACTACATCAGGCTGGAGTCAGCCTGTGATGCTATTTCTTGCCCGATTCTGGCAATTCTTTGGGTGTACGGGTTCCATGTTATTGTTTGTAATTCACGGAGGACGTAAGTCCCGGCCCTGGGCAGATAAATCTGATCAGGGCCCAATTGACATTAACACCGCTACAAGGTCTTCTTCCAGAGGGATATTGAAAGTATAATGCTTCCCGCTGTGCGGATTGTTGAAATCGATCGTGGCGGCATGAAGGAACATGCGTCGCAAACCTATACGCCGCAGCTCATGATTCCATGAATAATCCCCATAGCGATCATCACCAGCTACCGGATGACCTGCTTCAGCGCACTGAATTCTGATCTGATGTGTACGACCGGTAATAAGCGTGGCTTCCAGCAGTGTCGCATGTTCAAATCTTTCTTTTGCCATAAAATGAGTCAGCGCCTCCCGTGGTTTTCGTTCCGGATCATGAGCCGAAGGCGCTCCGCCTTTAGTAATCACGGAGCGCGCCACCCCGTGGGCATCCCATCGCCCCTTGACGAGCGTGATATAGGTTTTTCCGATCAAACCTTTGCGCATCTGCTCTTGCCAGCTGGTCAATGCTTGTCTGTGTTTTGCCAGCACCAGGCAGCCACTGGTTTCGCGATCCAGGCGATGCGCCAGATCAATCTTCGCCAGATCGTGGCGCCACAGGCGAATGGCTTCGATGAGCCCCATATGGACACCGCTTCCACCATGCACCGCCCATCCGGCAGGCTTATTGAGAATGAGAAAGTCATCATCCTCGAACCACAGGCGCTTCGAGAGCATGTCTATGGTGACCGGTGTAATGGTGGGAGTTCTGATAGGAGTTTCTGACAGGGAATGCAGTGCAGGCGGTGGTATGCGCACCACATCGCCATCGGCAAGTCGTTGCGACGGGCTGGCTCTTCGTCCGTTGACTCGGACTTCGCCGCGTCTGATGAGACGATAAATCATGGAACGCGGTAATGGCTTGAGCCTGGTCAAAAGGTAATTATCCAATCTCTGGCCAGAGAGCATGGCATCAATATGCCAGTATTCTACGCTCATGTGTTTTGTATGATTTCCGCCGCAATCGGCTTGTCTGGAGCTGGTTGTGTCTGAACAATGTGAACCTCGCGTTGAGGAAATGGAATGATGATTCCCGCTTCCCGCAGTGCTATGTTAATGGACATATCCAGCTCATGGGTGGCAGGAATGCGATCGCTGGTCGCTTTGGTAAAAGCCCAGACCGTTACCATTAATGCACTGTCGTCAAAACGGGAAAAATATATGGTAGGCGGCGGATCGGCAAGAACTCTCGGATTGGCATTTACCTCACGGGTCACAATTTCGATCACCTGTCGCATATCAGAGCCATAAGCCACCCCGACTTCTACGGTAATGCGGGTGATGTTGTCGCTCAGAGTCCAGTTGATGACCGACTCGGTGATGAACTGTCTGTTAGGTACAATCAATTCCATCCGATCCCAGGTGATGATGGTGGTTGCCCGGATCTGGATGCGACTCACCACCCCGCTGTTTTTCCCCAGCGTTACCACATCTCCCACACGAACCGGGCGTTCAAAAAACAGAATCAATCCCGATATAAAATTGGCGAAAATTTCCTGTAATCCAAAACCCAGCCCAATCCCGAGCGCCGCCACCAGCCACTGCGCTTGTGACCAGCCGATGCCGATG
Organism: Proteobacteria bacterium UBA2770; assembly: GCA_002352565.1. Lineage (GTDB taxonomy): Bacteria > Pseudomonadota > Gammaproteobacteria > UBA2770 > UBA2770 > UBA2770. Next base: position 5,798 of record DEIQ01000014.1, read on the forward strand.
GCGTGCAGTACAGCTATGAAGCCAAGCAACAGGATTCCATACCGGCTCAGGGCGGTAATGGCATAACGATTCCCTTCGGATACACCGACACTTTGCAGTACGCCGATTTCGATCAAAGCGGGTAAGTTTCGGCTTAGGATAGACACGACGAATAGAAGAATTACAGCAAATAACAGCCGCCCCAGTGTAATGGGGATCAGTTTCTGGCTGTCTCCATCAGGAACGATCTGGGTCCAGAGGACGATATCGTCGAGCACCCGGAACGCTGGGGTGATGTCCATCCAGATGAACCATAATCCTGTCAATAGCGCTGCGCTGAATGTTATTCGCAACAGGCTGCGAGCGCGTGCATCGATTTGCTCCAGGGGCAGTTCCGGCAATTCAATTATGTCCGTTTCAGCGCCTGAAGTGACATCCGAGGCATGCAGACGCGCGGTTTTTTGCGCTTCGCGCCGTACCAGCGCCTGTTGATAAGTCAGCCGTCGCCGTGCAACATTCAACCAGCGCAACACGCAATAAACGATCACCGATGCGCTTAACAGCAGACAGATGGATTGCAGAAAACGATATTCCAGTTGTAGCGCTGAATAATAATAACCCAGAGCAGACATGCCTGCGAGGGATAACGGAAAAAGGAGCGCGAAAAAAAACCATAGCCAGCGAAAATGGGATAGAAGATGATGGGGATGATGTGGATACCAGAATGCAACGATGCCGATTCGGGGATGCATCCAGAAACCCAGCAGGAACGATAGCAGTACTGAAGCAACGATAAAAGCGCTTCTCCCGATTTCATCGATGGCGCCATCCATGTCAACGTCGATGCTCATGCTGATATGGATCACGATGATCAGGAGAGAACCAATAACGGAAAGCCACATCACTTGTTTTCGAATCATTCTGCACATGTGGGCATTCCAGCAGAAGTGATTCAATACGAGTCCGTTCTTGCTGCTCAGACCATGCCAAAACAGCACCACCCAAGTCCACCAGCCCGCTATATAAAGACCGTTGTGTAAACCCTGCAACAAGCTTTCTTCTATTGCGGAATCATGAATGGCAAAAGCCAGAGTCCACAATAAAATGGGAACCGGAAATGCGCCGAATATATCCATCAGTAAAACTTGAAATGTCAGCCAGCTTTGGTCTTTTTGCACTTTACCGAGCAACAGCGAGATGGATTTCTTCTCTCTGGCAGCCCATGTTTTTAACCAACTTAACAACAAAGCCGCTCCCACGCCAATGACCAGGGCTATCAGATGCCCTGTCTGCAGCAGATTACCCAAGACGTGCTGCCAGTTTCCCTTCTGAGTCCAGCGCAACCAGGACTCGCCAAGTGATGCCGCGAAATTCGCGTTTATTTTCGGGGCGTTGGGAATCCATAACAGGAATTTCTTTATCAAATGTCTATATTGCTCAGCCTGCTGCGTCAAAGCATCGCGGGCGCCTTTCAACTCCGTTAGCGCCTGAGCATATTCCCGATAAACTTCCACCACAAGCTCAAGCAGGTGCGACTTTTCCTGCAACAAAACACCCAGATGCCGTTTTATCGGTTCTGTTTGATCTGGCGTCAAATGCAAACCCTCGAGCAGGCGTTGCATTTCCGTATTGCGGCTGCCCTGGTCTGAAAGTTGGTTCTGATGACGATACAATTCCAACTGAATATCGGACTGAATATCGGGAAGTTTCTGTTTCAGACCGCGTTGGAGACTCTTGTCGCGACCGATCTCCTGCAAGCGGCGGTAGTGAAGATGCAATATCGGACCGAATACTTCAGCGCTTCCTTTCATTTCAACCTGGCGCAGAAATGCGTAATCATTTTCGAGTTTGTTCTGTTGTTCGATCGTTATCTGACGTTCATGTCCAACTGCGCGAATATCCATGATCACGCGTTGGAATGTCTGAGCGAGTGTCACGTTTTCACGCGCGATCCGTTCCAGCAGGGGATGCGTGTCCTGCAGCGAATTTTGGTATTCTTGCGTCTGGCGCACCCGCCCACGGGCTTCCTTGATGCGTTTCAGATTTAGCAATGCCTCTATGGTCTGAATCGCGTTACTCAGGCGTTCTCTATGGAGTTCCAACAATGATTCTTGCGCATTGATTTTATTGATGCGCGGCGTTTGGCACTGTTTTTCCATCTCCAGGGCATGAAGTTCCGCTTCAATGGCGTCCAGGCGGGCGGTCAGATAGGCGACTTCGGCTTTTTTTGCCGCACCTTCGCCATCGACTGGAATCTGTTCAAGTATTGGGGCCAGATCCCGGCGTTCATTGTTCAGGCTGGCGATTTTTTCCGCGCTCTGCCTGGGTCTTTTTTCTACCTCGGATTTTTGCGCTCCCAGTTTATTCAGACCTTCATCGGCTATGAGCAGTTCGGCCTTGAAGTGAGCTAGTTGCTGGGTCAATACCTCGATATCATCGCTGGTGTCGGGTTCGTAAGGTAAACTTTGGGATTCAAGTATAAGATCCCGTTCAATTCGCTTCATTTCTCCGGGGAAGGTACTCAAATCCTCTGCGTATTGCTTGGCCGCGGACTGAAATTTGCTCATGTCATCCCATTGCTGGAGCGCCTGATCGTAACGCGCAACGGTTTTCTGTTTCGACGCCTCGTTGAGCGTGTCATCCTGGGCAATGCTTTCTCGCTGCTTTCTGATTTCATCGGCAGCGCTTGACTGAGGATTCTGTATTTGTGCGTCGGCGCAATGGATGACCAACATTCCGCTTAAGCCAACACAAAAAAGTAGCCAACTGCCGCTATATTTCATGATCAGTTGAGTAAATTGGCACATCTCATAACCCATTGGGCACCTGTCATCTATTATTTTCATCAGGAATATGCTCGGGAAGCACGGATAGAAATAAAGGCGACAACTTCAATGCTTTTCCATCGCGGCAACCGATCGTTTGCGTTCAAGTAACGATTCAATCCATGGCGTCAGTATCAATTCCATGGCGAAGCGCATTTTTCCTCCGGAAACAACAATGGTGTTGGGGCGTGACATGATTGAGCCATCTATCATGGACAACAGGTAGGGAAAATCAACTTTTTTCTCACGGGGATTGCGGAACCGGATTACCAGCATGGTTTCGCCATCAAGGGGTATATCGCGGGCGATAAACGGATTGGATGTATCCACCAGCGGCACTCGCTGAAAGTTGATATCGGTGCGGGAAAATTGCGGGATCATATAGTGAACGTAATCGGGCATGCGCCGGACAATGGATTCGGTGACATTGGCTTTATGGTAACCGCGGTCCCGAGTATCGCGCTGAATTTTTTGTATCCATTCAAGATTGATGGTTGGAGTAACGCCGAGCAGCAGATCCACGTGCTCGGCGATGTGATAACGATCAGTAACTACGCCGCCATGCAACCCTTCATAAACCAGGAAATCACTCGGTGTTGGAAGAGGGCGCCAGGGACTGAATTGTCCGGCAGGAACTCCGTGTTGATCACTTTCATCGGCTTTATGCACGTAATGACGATAAATACCGCTCCCGGTTGCGCCGTATTGCTGGAAGAGCCGCTCGAGCCTGTCGAGAAGATTGGCTGCCGGACCATAGTGACTGAAATTTTCTCCGCGCACCATAGCCTGATGTTCGGCCTCACGCATGGCATCACGATTATAGGCATGGAAGCTGTCGCCATCAACGAAAACAGCATGAATGCCATGACGTCGGAAGATATGCTCAAAAGCAACCCTGATGGTGCTGGTGCCGGAACCGGATGAACCAGTGATGGCGATGATAGGATGGCGTGCTGACATGCGTATAATGCACCATTGAGAGCGAATGTGATGGATACTTCTATTTTCGGTCAGGTATAACCCTATGCCAGTAGGGAATCTTCTCAGCAGATAGTATCAGTTAATGGGTCGCTGCAACAAGGCGCAGCATAGAAAGCAGTGACCTGAATGGAGGAATGCTGAAAAAAGCCATCTGGATTGGCGCGATCATTCCGGGTATAGCCTCGATAAGGGCTCATGGGTCAAAACCTTCCCGATGCTTGCGCTTGAATCATACGAGTTCTCTATGGAAATATTATAGGGACTTTACTGAAACAGTTTCATTTTTATGTTCAATATCCTTCTTTTAACTTGATTATTATGATGTGAACGGTATTCCATGAATTATCTGTCCGGCAGCACCATCTTCCACCTGGATGAAACGGGTTTTGATCCGCAAACTCTTCTGCAACAGGTTGGAATGCAACCCGGTGTTTATATCATGCGCGGAGCTAATAGTGAAATCATCTATGTGGGCAAGGCGTGGAAGTTGCGTCAGCGCCTGGCCAGTTATTTCCGAGGCTCCCAACGCTCGGCCAAAACCCTTTCTTTAGTATCACGCATAGAGTCCATCGAAATCGCTGTAACTCAAAGCGAAAGCGAAGCACTTCTGCTTGAGCAGAATCTGATTAAGCATCATCGCCCGCGTTACAATGTCCTGTACCGGGATGATAAAAGCTTTCCCTACATTGCCCTTACCATGGAACATGCTTTCCCACGCGTGACATTTTACCGTGGGGCGCGCAGAACTGGATTCCAGTTTTACGGTCCTTATCCAAATGCGGTGGCGGTTCGGGAAACCATCAAAGCCATTCAGCGAGTTTTTCGCCTGCGTACCTGTCGGGATGCGGTATTCACCAATCGCGCACGCCCCTGTCTTCTTTATCAACTCGAACGCTGCTCGGCGCCGTGTACCGGCCAGATCAGCCGCGAAGATTACGCCAGAGATGTCCGGGATGCCGGGCGTTTTCTTGCTGGACATGGCGATAAAGTGTTCACTGGCCTGGCTGCCCGGATGGAGCGGGCTGCATCGGAACTGCAATTTGAACAGGCGGCAATGTTGCGTGACCGAATCGTTCATCTGCGCATGCTCAGGGAACGCCAGCATGTCGCCAGCCGCCTGGGAGATCTGGATGCAGTGGTGATCGCTACCCGCGGAGCACTTGCCTGCGCCATGGTGAGCCAGGTTCGGCAAGGGATGCTGGTTGGGCAACAGGCATTGTTCAGCCAGCACCATGAAGCTTCGATGGCGCATTTGCGCGCCAACCTGATCGTGCAGTATTACATGGAACACGCCGCACCTTTGGAAATCATTACCGATGGTCCGGTACAAAACGTGAATGTCGTTGAACAGGCATTATTCACACAGCATGGTTGTCATACGCGGATTCGCAATCATGTGCGTGGGGATCGTCAGGGTCTGCTGGATTCGGCGCGCGTCAATGCTGAAGAACGCCTGCGCATGCGCGCCAGTGCTCATGGGGTGGCAGATGTCAGTCTGAGACAACTTCAAGTACGCCTACAACTCCACCAGGTTCCACAGCATATGGAATGCTTTGATATTAGTCATAGCAGCGGTGAAGCACCAGTTGCTTCTTGCGTCGTTTGCCGACAGGGTATAATGGTGCCAGGTGAGTATCGTCGCTTCAACATTCGAAATATACGCGGGGGTGACGATTACGCCGCGATGGCTCAGGCGGTTCAAAGGCGATACATCCCGGAAAGCGGTAAAAATCCTGCGATTCTTCCTGATGTATTGCTGATCGATGGCGGAAAAGGACAGGTTGGCGCGGTACTTGAGGTTCTTTCTGCCAACGGTCTGCGCGAGGTGGTCGTGATAGGCATCGCTAAGGGTCGCTCGCGTAAGGCGGGTGAGGAAACGCTGATCCTTTCCCATACCGGTGAGGAATTGCATCTTGAAGCGCATGACGAAGCCCTGCGCCTTCTGCAGCGGATCCGGGATGAAGCCCACCGTTTTGCGGTTGTCGGTCATCGTCGGCGGCGTCAGAATCAACGCAGGAGTAGTTCTCTTGAACAGATCCAAGGGCTCGGTCCGGTTCGGCGGCGCCAGCTTCTGAATCATTTTGGCGGCGCACGGCGAATCGGTCGCGCCGATGTGGTGGAATTGATGACGGTTCCCGGTATTAATCGCCAGCTTGCCCAGCGTGTTTACGATTATTTTCATGACAGTGGAGCCAACCAATGAAACGGCATATTCCCATGGCATTAACCTGGATCAGGGTGGGTTTGGTTCCAGTCATGGCAGTCATATATTTATCTCCATGGCATCTCGGTCATGCGATCGCGGCCGTGCTTTTTGCTTGTGCTTCTGTTTCGGACTGGCTCGATGGCGCACTGGCCCGACACTGGCAAGTGACTACGGCATTTGGTGCCTTCCTCGATCCGGTCGCTGATAAAATTCTTGTTTCCACGGTGCTGATTGCGCTGGTTCATAAGCAACCACAATTGTGGCTGGCAATTCCTGCCATGCTTATTATTGGCAGGGAAATCATCATATCGGCATTGCGGGAATGGATGGCACAGCGAGGTCAAAGCGACAAGGTTGCAGTTCATTTTTCAGGAAAACTGAAAACCGCTTTTCAAATGGGCGCCATGCTACTGTTACTTGCTTTTGAAACTGGCGTGGTTCATAATTCCGGAATTGTATTGCTTAATATTGCTGCCGGTTTGAGCCTGTATTCCCTTGTGGGATATTTTCGTTCGGCTTGGGTTGCCATGAACCTTGACAAACAAGCATCGATAAATTAATATGCAAGCTTCATATTTATGCGGGAATAGCTCAGTGGTAGAGCACAACCTTGCCAAGGTTGGGGTCGCGAGTTCGAATCTCGTTTCCCGCTCCAGTTATTTCCTGATTCGCAGTTGCTTTATCTACAGGCAAACTCCGGTTATTGTGGCTAGGTGGCAGAGTGGTTATGCAGCGGCCTGCAAAGCCGTACCACGTCGGTTCGACTCCGGCCCTAGCCTCCAATTTAATTTGCCCGGGTGGCGGAATCGGTAGACGCCGCGGACTTAAAATCCGCTGACCATTGCGGTCGTGCCGGTTCGAGTCCGGCTCCGGGCACCATTTGCAAATTTAATGAAAAATATTTTCTTCGTTGCTAATTGGGTAGTGGGTCTTGGTAAGCCAGCAGCTTTAAGAGTTGTGATGGGTTCAGGATTAGCTAATAGTGGTTCTGAGCAGTCGCTTGGGCGAACAGTGCTTTTATTGACAATGTTTGTTTGTCCTATCACACTGAATATCTAACCCGGTGGGTAGATGGTTAACGATCAAGATGGTCGTATAACTTTCGTAACCTAAAGTTTAATGACTACATGGACTATCGCGTCATTTTATACCACAAGCAGGCCACCAGTGCCCGCACACGTTTTCTCAAGTTTGCCAACAACAGTGTCTGCGCCTTTGAGCCTATCGCAAAGCTGGTCCAGATGCTGGATGGGCTCCCGGGCGATACGGTGATACTTCCGTCTTCTGTTCTGAAAGAGGTAGAGGATCGCCTGGGCTTTATGCCGGGCTCGCTAGAAGCCGAAGGACAATACCGCAAGGCCGTGGAAGTACCCGGCGAGACCATACAGATCATTTTGGTTCGCATTACCACCACCGATCCGCCTTTCGATCTGGCGAAAAAGGCCGGGGGGGCATTTATTGACCTGACCCAGGCCAGGGGTCTACCGGCCATTGAACTGGAGTTGTTGCGGACGGCTTATGAGTTTATATTAGAAGGCTAGCCGGGGCTCTGAATAACCCATGAGATGGCCTTGCTTTATAGGAATTTCTATTCCTGCCCCCTCAAGGCGAGAAGGTCAGGGTCGTTTTCAAAAGTCGAAGAACCCTTCTTTCATTAAACTTGAGTTCAAATCTGAAGTGCATCTCCCGCCCATCCGCGCTTTACAGGAATGGCAATTGAAGCGTCCCGGTTTATTCAATCGCAGAGTTATTAATCATCGGGACCCACGACATATAATCCCATCAGTCGAAAGTCAGCTGGCTGCCCACTGCTGAAATGAAGCTATCAATATGATACTGATTGAAATCCCATGAAACACGCACAACATTTTGATGTCATTGTCATCGGCGGCGGTCATGCCGGTTGCGAGGCTGCGCTGGCCAGCGCACGCGCAGGCGTTCAAACTCTGCTGCTAACCCAAAATCTCGATACGATTGGCCAGATGAGCTGCAATCCAGCCGTAGGCGGTATCGGCAAAGGACATCTGGTCAAAGAAATCGACGCCATGGGCGGCTTCATGGGGCGCGCAGCCGATGCGGCTGGCATTCATTTCCGCCGTCTTAACGCCAGCAAGGGTCCTGCCGTGCAGGCGACCCGCGCCCAGGCGGATCGAGAGCAATACAAAAAGGTCATGCGCGGATTTCTCGATGCCCAGCCGAATCTGGTGTTGCTGCAACAGAGCGTGGCGCGCTTTCTCTTCAATAACAATCGTATTGTGGAAGTTGAGACCGAAGCTGGTATATCCATTGCCGCACAAGCCGTAGTGCTGACCACCGGTACTTTTCTCGCAGGATTGATCCACATCGGATTAAATCAGCAAGTCGGCGGCAGGGCGGGTTGCCCGCCTTCAACGCAACTGGCGCAACATCTGAACAGCCTTCCATTGCGGCGCGGACGCTTGAAAACCGGAACTCCGCCCCGCATCGACGGGCGCAGCATCGATTTTGCGCAACTGATCCCCCAGGCCGGAGATCAACCAGCGCCATATTTTTCATTTATGGGTCCGCCGCCATCGCCTTTGCCTCAGGTCTTGTGTCATATCACAAGCACCAACGAGTGCACCCATGATATTATCCGCGCCGCTCTTGAGCGCTCGCCCATCTACAGTGGCGTAATCGAAAGTAAAGGTCCGCGCTATTGCCCTTCGATCGAGGACAAGATCGTCCGGTTCGCAGAAAAAACCGGGCATCAGATCTTTCTGGAACCTGAAGGACTCAATAGCACGGAAATCTATCCCAATGGTATTTCCACCAGCCTGCCTTTTGATGTGCAATGGGATATGGTGCGCAGTATCGCCGGGCTGAAAAATGCCCATATTACCCGGGCTGGTTACGCCATCGAATATGATTATTTCGATCCGCGCGATCTGGAACCGAGCCTGCAAAGCCGCATATTCGCCAATCTTTTTCTCGCCGGACAGGTTAACGGCACCACCGGCTATGAAGAAGCCGCCGCTCAAGGACTGATCGCCGGTCTCAATGCCGCACGCCAAATCCAGCAATGCGCACCATGGATACCCAAAAGGCATGAAGCCTATATGGGGGTACTCATTGATGATCTCATCACCCGAGGCGCCCCCGAGCCCTACAGAATGTTTACCAGTCGCGCCGAACACCGTCTTTTGCTGCGGGAGGACAATGCCGATCTTCGTCTGACGGAAACGGGGTACAGGCTTGGTCTGGTCGGTGAGTCCCAATGGAAACGTTTCAGCCAGCGTCGCGAGGCCATCGAGGCAGAGCGCCTGCGCCTCAACAATATCTGGATCCAGCCCGCCAGTTCCCAGGCCGCGATCCTTGACAGCAAACTCGGAACTCCGTTGAATCGGGAAACACGGGCGCTTGACCTGCTGCGCCGCTCCGATGTGAGTTATACGGATGTTACCAACGCCATCGGTGGGGAAACCATCGATCCGGATGTTGCGCAACAACTGATGATCCAAATGCGTTACGATGGTTATATCACACGCCAACACAAACAGGTTGCCCAAATGGAGCGCCACGAACAAATGTCGATACCCAATGCATTTTCTTATCAGGCTGTTCGAGGTCTGTCGCATGAAGTGCGGGAAAGGCTGGAATCCGTTCGTCCCAGAACCGTGGGTCAGGCATCAAGAATCCCTGGGGTCACTCCTGCCGCCATGGCGCTATTACTGATCCATTTGAAAAAAAGCGCCTGATCGAGCCATGATTCCACGCGCTTGTCTCTGGGTAGCGACTTTCATGCTGGTATGGCTGGCAGGCTGCCAGCCTTCCGATGAACCCTTAGGTCAAACCCTGAATAGTGCCGGTACGCCACCTGCGATCGAAGACGGTCAGAGTGTTTTGCGCCGCGGTAACGGCACCGAGCCGCAAACCCTTGATCCCCACAGATCGGAAGGCGTACCATCTTCCCGTATTTTGCGTGATCTTTATGAAGGTTTAACCACCGAATCACCCGACGGAACCATCATTCCCGGCGCAGCGCAATCCTGGCAGATCAGCGAAGACGGGCTGACTTATGTTTTTCATATGCGCCCGAACGGGCGCTGGTCCAATGCCGACCCTGTGACCGCGCACGATTTCGTTTATGGTTTGCGCCGCAGCGTAGACCCTGCCACCGCCAGCGCCTACGCTCTGATGTTATCACCAATCGCCCATGCGGATGCGATCATCGCCGGTGATCTTCCGCCAACAGCTCTAGGTGTGGAAGCCATTGATCCACATACGCTTATCATCCACCTGCAACATCCAACTCCCTATATGCTGGGAATGTTGACGCACTCCAGCGCTTATCCCGTCCACCGTGCAACCATTGAAAAATATGGCGATCAATTCTCACGCCCCGGCAAGCTGGTCAGCAACGGTGCCTATCTGCTTTCCGACTGGATGGTGCAATCGCATGTCATGCTCGATCGTAATCCATACTACTGGAACGATCAGGCAACCTGCATTGATCGCATTCGTTATCTGGCGATCGAGAACATAGTCACCGAATTAAACCGCTATCGCGCCGGAGATCTAGACTGGACTTCTGACGTGCCCAACGAACAATTCGAATGGCTCAGCAAACACCTGGCTTCGCATCTATCCATTGAACCCTGGCTCGGTTCTTATTATTTGGGTCTGAATTTGACCCATCCACCCTTCAAAGACAATCTTGCCTTGCGCCAAGCCTTGAGTCTTGCCATCGACAGGCAGATTTTAACAGACAAAGTCACGCGTTCCGGTCAAATACCGGCTTACGGATGGATTCCACCGGTCAGCGATTACACCCAGTATACGCCCCCGGAACAAGACTGGTCTCAGGAAAAACGGGAAGCCAGAGCCATAGAATTATACGCGCTTGCCGGCTATGATCAGGAGCGCCCGCTGACGGCGGAATTGCGCTACAACACGCAAGACAATAACAAGCATATTGCCATTGCCGTTGCTTCCATGTGGGATCAGGTGCTGGGCGTGCATACCCGGCTGATTAATGAAGAATGGAAAGTTTTCCTGCAAAACCGAAGACTGATGCAGGTCACCGAAGTCTTTCGCGCCGGCTGGATCGGAGATTACAACGATGCCTATACCTTTTCGAGTTTGTGGCATTCGCGCCACGGGCTCAATGACACCGGCTACAACAATCCCGAATACGACGCATTGCTTGAGCAATCGCAGAAAGCGCACGACCCGGAGCAACGCCGAAATCTGCTGCAAAAGGCAGAACAAATTCTAATCAGCGATCAACCGATCATACCGATCTATTTCTATGTAACAAAACGCCTGGTTAACCCGCGTCTCACCGGTTGGGAGCCCAATATTATGGACCATCACTACAGCCGGTCTATGTGTTTTACCTCCTCACCGTCCGGCTAGCAGGTTGAATTCTACTGACCTGGGCTATCTACGGCGTTAAAATTGCGCTCAAAGTACTCATTTACACGTGTAAACTCCGCTTTTTCGCTTGATTTTGCCTTGTATCTGGCTCAGGTCAGCGAATTTCAACAACCTGCCAGGGAGCCTCTGATTAATTCTTGAAGAAAACGTCAACGCTTGGCTGAACGATAGAAATAGCGCCAAAAAAAAGAGCAAGAACAACGGCTGTTATTTGCCAGTGTCGGTTTTCCTTGTCACGTTTAAGATCGGCGATCAACTGATACATGATTTAATCAGAGGTTCTTTAGAACTTATTTCCATAAGACTGTGTGAAATAACCATTTTTTAGAAAGTGAACAACTTGTTCTTGAACAAAGTCACTATTCATAATACATGTATGGGCACGATCAACAACAAGAAAATCCGTCATCTCAGTTAGACGGGATCTTTTTACAGATACTTTTCCGTCGTCTTCTCCCAGGATAAGCTGTGAAAACCATGGCTCAAGGGTGCGCCTGCCAGTAATGATACCAACCTCATAATTAACAGGTTTCAATTGATTGGGTACACTGCCAGGATCTGTGGTTAATTGTTGTCCCGAAGGTCCAGCTAACCATTTATACCAAGCCGAATCTCGTAACCGGTCAGCTATTTCGCTCCCCCTGTTTGGTGGGCTTAACATCACAATACGGCTCCCTTCAGGCAGACTATTTGATTGTAAATAATACCTTGCGATTATTCCTCCTAGTGAATGCGTAACAAAATGTATTTTGCTTGCTTTCGTTTTACATTCGGCTATGAACCTGGGAATATAATTTGTAGCTAATTGCTCAATTGTATAAGACGTCGAAGGATAACCAAGATTTACAGTATGATAGCCTTGCGCACGAAGATATTTATCTATCGAACGCATAGAGAATGCAGAACGCCCCATGCCATGAAGTAAAATCACACACTCAGTATTAACAACTCGAGCATTGCTCACTGTATTTTGTAACAACAATAGCAGACAAATAACATGAACTTTTTACAATTATTAATGCCTATGATGAACTAACCATAATCTGCCTGAAAATCCAACTTCGCAAATCACCGGCGCTATTGGGTATCCGGGCGCATTTGCCTTGTTATACACAACTTGCCACCAGCATTTCAGTGGCACCCTTTTGAAATTCACATTCAACGGGAACCATGACGTTCGTATGCTAATTATATTGCCGAGCGCTTCTGGCACCAAGTTCCAGAGAATCCACCATCGGAAAGGGTTTCAAAAAACGCTGATCATCAGTTCCAGAACCAGACCAGCATAAATCGCAGCCAGGATATCATCGAACATAACGCCAAAACCTCCGCTGGTTTGCCGATCCACCAGGTTGATCGGCCATGGTTTGACGATATCAAACAGGCGAAACCACACAAAAGCCCACAAACCCCAAGGATAAAACGGCAATTCATGCCATGATAGAACGATGGCGGTCAACCAGTAACCGACCATTTCGTCCCAAACGATTGATCCATGATCCGCAACACCGAAATCCTTGCCTGAGCTATGACACCAGAGGACACCAAAACCGAACGATAAAACAAGCAAAATGGCATAGAGCCAAGTGGGGACATGCGCAAAAACCACCAGATAAAAAGGAATAGCGGCGATGGTTCCCATAGTCCCTGGTGCAATCGGTGACAGCCCGGAGCCAAACCCCGTCGCCAGAACATGGGGCGCGCTCCTCCATCTGAAATTGGGCAGTTTTTTAGTCATGATCCGCTCTACTTTGCGCAAAATGATCATATCCGGTCACAGTAATCCGATAGGGGCGGCCATCATCGTAATGACACCGGATACCAGGCTTTTCTTCAATACATCCAATGCAGGCCACCGAACAATCCACATCATAGAGCATATCCTGCAGCCGATTCCGGCTCGATGGCGGCAGGGTAAAACACAATTCATAATCATCACCGCCCCCCAGAGCCAGATCATAATAATCCCTGCTTTGCTGCGTGAGATTCGTAAAAACATCCGAGCGCGGCAGATCATCAATATTGATCGATGCGCCCACGCTGCTCGCCTCGCATAAATGATCCAGATCACTCAACAGCCCATCCGAGATATCGATAGCAGCGCTGGCGACACCCTGCAATGCCAGCCCGAGACCAATACGGGGTGTGGGTTTATGCAAACGATTCATCAACCGCGTCCACGGAACCGATTCTGGTCTCAAACCAGCCGCAGGTTGGTCTGAACTCAATATGCGAAGCGCCAGCGCAGCATCCCCCAGATCTCCGCTGACATAAATCAGATCGCCGGGACGCGCACCATGGCGACGCAGCGAACCGGCAGCGGGAACCCAGCCCAGAACGCTAATGGTAATATTGAGCGGGCCACGTGTCGTATCACCACCCACCAGCGCCACATGATGAAGATCGGCGAGTGAAAAGAAACCATCTGAAAAATGCTTCAACCATAACCGGTCAATGGAGGGCAGAGTCAAGGATAAAGTTGCCCATGCCGGTACGGCGCCCATCGCGGCCAAATCACTTAAATTTACCGCAAGGGATTTATAACCGATGAATTCCGGCGGCGCATTTTCGGCAAAATGAACACCCATGACCAGGGTATCGGTGGTGAGCGCCAACTCCATACCCTCCGGCATCCGAAGAAGTGCAGCATCGTCCCCGATCCCACAGCTTACATCCATACTTAATTTTTTCCTTGAGCGCCTTTTATCTCCGTTTTTACCAGAATATTGGCGATCAAAAAACTCATGGATGACTTCAAATTCATTCATTGCGGCCCATCTTCCTTCCCGCCTCCATGACCGCCCGGGCGCAACCCGATTTCACCCCGACGATATTTTCTAGCAAGGCAGTCCAGCACACCATTCACGTAAGTATGCCCCTTGGGATGACCAAACTTCTTTTCCAGATCGATTGCCTCATTGAGCACGACACGAAATGGAATATCGACCCGATTCAACAATTCATACAGCGCTATCAATATCACCGCATGTTCCACTGGATCAAGATTGCTACAGCTTCGATTCAGGCATGGCTCAATTCTGAGACGTAATTCGTCCCCCTTATCAACAGTGTATTGGATGATTTCCTGAAAATAGTGTTCATCCGCGCCGGATGTGCCCAAAATTGGCACGAATTGCCCGCAGAGTTCATCTACTGGAGTTCCGGTCAGCAAATGCTGATAAAGCGCTTGGAGCGTATATTCTCGAGCCAGTTTGCGTTTCCTGAAGACTGGCTTCCTGCGTCCAGAAGTCATGTGATATCAGGCGCCGCCGCTCTGCATCGCATCGAGCAACGAGACCATTTCCACTGCGGTCATAGCTGCATCTTCTCCCTTGTTTCCAGCTTTTCCTCCTGCGCGATCGAGAGCCTGATCCATCGTATCGACAGTCAGCAGACCAAAGCCCATGGGAAGCCCGGTTTGTAGTGCGGCCTGACTTAAACCACTGCTGCTGGCACCGGCTACATATTCAAAATGGGGCGTTTGACCACGTATGATCACTCCCAAAACAACCAACGCGCGATAATGGGCGCTTTGGGCCGTCCAAAGGGCGGCGGCAGGCAACTCGAATGCACCAGGAACGCGAATCAGATGGATGTTGTGATCAGGCACACCGAAGCGCAACAAAGTTTCGTGCGCACCACGTATCAGGTTTTGAACCACCAGGTCATTGAAGCGAGCGGCAATGATCGCCACATTGCCACCGCTCCAGGACAAGGCTGTGTTGACATGCTCCATCATGGATCCTTGTTTAACTGATTATTCGATATCAATATAACCTTCGACCTCAAGCCCGAAACCAGACAGGCCGTGCATGCGTTTTGGCGAACCGATCACACTCATGCGCTTGACCCCAAGATCCTTAAGTATCTGAGCTCCGACGCCAAAAGTTCGCAACACCTGATCCTCACGCATAGGCATTTCATCATGAGAATTCTGATAACCCAACAATCGCACCTGTTGCGCCAGTGTTCCCGGGCGCTGGGGACGAAAAAGCACCACCACAACTCCGTCGGATTGCCCGGCCATCCACTGCAGGGCTTTACGGATTGGAAGGGAGTTTCCTGAAAATGGAGCGCCGGCGATATCAATCAGTGGATGCTGAACATGCACGCGTACCGGAATTGTTTTTTCCGCCCGAATTGAACCACGGGCAAAGACCAGATGCTCGGTTTTATCGATCAGATCTTCATAAACAAACAGGTCAAAAATACCGTACTCGGTTTCTATGGAAGCCTGAGCCTGGCGTTTGATCGTCTGTTCTTTTTGCAACCGGTAGCGGATCAGATCAGCTACGGTACCGATTTTCAATCCGTGATGTTGCGCAAAACGCACTAATTCATCGCGCCGAGCCATGGTTCCATCCTCGTTAAGGATCTCGACAATGACCGCTGACGGTTCCAGCCCCGCCAGCCGGGCCAGATCGCAACCAGCCTCGGTATGACCCGCCCGATTCAAAACGCCACCCATCTGCGCCATAATGGGGAAGATATGACCCGGCTGCACAATATCCTCTGGATGCGCATAAGGGTTAACTGCCGCCTGAATGGTTCTGGCTCGGTCTGCGGCGGAAATCCCGGTACTCACTCCAGTAGCAGCTTCAATAGACAGGGTG
Source organism: Proteobacteria bacterium UBA2770 (assembly GCA_002352565.1). GTDB lineage: Bacteria > Pseudomonadota > Gammaproteobacteria > UBA2770 > UBA2770 > UBA2770. Next base: position 21,799 of record DEIQ01000014.1, read on the forward strand.
AAATTGGTAGTATGTTTCTCATCGGTGTCGCTCACCATCAGCGGCAGATTTAATTGGCGGCATCGTTCCGGAGTCAGCGTCAAACAAACCAAACCACGACCGTGCTGCGCCATAAAATTGACGTCTTCAGATTTGACATGAATAGCGGCCATGACCAGGTCGCCTTCATTTTCCCGGTCTTCGTCATCCATGATGACAACCATACGACCACGCCGGATATCATCAATAATCGCTTCTGTCGATGATATCTCCATCTTGTCCCCCATACCATTATTCATAAATCGATTCGCCACACACCATTAATTTGCAAGCTGCGCTCTTGTTAGTTCCTAAAACGGTAACTCCGGTCAACGCTTGAATCCGCCGTCATGGCAATACAAGCCCTCGTCACCCGCATGATTTGTTTTTTACGCTGATGGATTTTCCTCTGCCTTTAGCACATCTTGCATGATAGCATCATGGACTTAGATTCGCGCCCGGCATCAGGCTTTCGATATACCGTGCCAGCAGATCCACCTCCAGATTGACTTTCCGTCCTGGGGCATATTGCCCAATGATCGTGATTTGCGTGGTATAGGGAATGATGTTGACTTCCAAAATAGCCTGATCAACCCGATTGACGGTCAAACTAACGCCATCAATACATATCGAGCCCTTGGGCGCAATATAGCGCATCAATCCCATCGGAGCTTCGATCTGAATCACCTTGCTTCTGGCTTGATCCTGTATAGCATGAACGATGCCGACCCCATCGACATGACCACTCACCAGATGCCCTCCTAATGGAGCTTGAAGCGTCAGAGGAAGCTCGAGATTCACTGCATCATCCTGCTTCAATTCGCCCAGCGTGGTCACGCGCAGCGTTTCCATAGAAACGTCGGCGCCAAATGCCCCTTGATCACATTCGGTCACCGTGAGACAGGTTCCGTTAATCGAGATACTCTGACCGGGCTCCAACCGGCTGATCCAGTCCGCATCCATAGCAATCATCAATTGTCGGTCACCACCAGCAACCGAACGGATCGCCTGAACCTTTCCCATCTTTTCGACAATGCCTGTAAACATCAATGATTCTCCCTTAAATGGGTCAATCGACTCAAAGCTTCATATTGCGCTACAGTGCCAGACGGAAACAGGGCGCGAGAACGCATGTCCTTTCCAATCAAGGCAGTATTGATCCATTCCAGAGAGATAGCAGAAGTCAATGCCTGCAATCCGGGCAGCTTTACCATAGGAATGGCTTCATGCCCCATCAATAAAGGTGCCTGGTAAATCAGCGCTTCATGCGCCAGACCTGATTGGACAAGATTTCCGCTCAGCTTAGGTCCAGCCTCTACCAGTACTTCGTTGATTTCGAGCCGTGCCAAGTGCGTGAGAACGGCGTGAAGATCAAGCCCGGAATCTCCGGATGGAACTGCAATCACCCTGGCGCCGACTTTCTCCAGTACCGGCGCCCGCTTCATCGCGGATTCACCGCAAAAAAATATCAGTGGCGTGTCAACATTAAACAATTGCGCATTTTGATCGGTTCGCAATTGACGATCAAGTACTACCCGCACCGGTTGAGACCAGGGTTCCATGGTTCCCAGTGGGCCAGGCAGAAAGCCGGGCAAACGGACATTGAGACTGCAATCATCAGCCAGAACCGTTTCCACGCTGCTTATTACCGCTCCACTGCGCGCCCGCCACTGATGGGCATCCCGCCGCGCCAGACTCCCGGTAATCCATTGACTTTGGCCATCAGCCATGGCACAACGCCCATCGAGACTCGAAGCCCATTTGATACGCACCCAGGGCAAACCAGAAATCATGCGCTGAACGAATCCTCGATTCAATTCCATAGCCTGCTCGCTGAATGCCGCGACCGTATCCACCTGTATTCCAGCCTGATGCAAATAGTCCAGCCCGCGGCCTGCTACCTGGGGGTTGGGATCAGGCATGGCAATGACCACACGCGAAACTCCGGCAGCAACCAGCGCCTCACAACAAGGCGGAGTGCGTCCGTGATGGCTGCACGGCTCCAGCGTGACATACATGGTTGCCCCATGGCTTCTCTTTCCGGCCATATGCAACGCGATGATTTCTGCATGATCATCGCCGGCACGCATATGCCAGCCTTCTCCAACGATGGCATGGTTGCGCACCAAAACACAACCGACCGCCGGGTTGGGATGAACCGTAAAACAACCACGCCGGGCAAGCATCAGGGCGCGCGCCATATAACGGGCATCAAGCATCCCTGTTCCCAATGCATTCACCTTCATATCGTTTTTCGCGTCACAGCAGATGAAGGCGCATCCTTTATCGATTGTTGATCTTCGCCAGAGACAACTTCCAGTCGATCCAGCACTTCACGAAATGCACTGGCATCATTAAAACCCAGATAAACAGAAGCAAAACGCACGTATGCCACCTGATCAAGCTTGCGCAATTCCTCCAGCAGCCAGGAACCAATCTGCTGAGATTCAACCTGTTTGCCCCGTGTATCGTGCACGAGTCGACTGACATTAGCTATTGCTGCGTGGACCAATGTGTCATCAAGTGAACGTTTGCCCAGCGCCCGTTCAAGCCCGTGCCTGATTTTTGATTCATCATAGATCTCCTTGCGCCCATCCCGCTTGATGACCAGAGCTTCCAGTTCACAACGCTCATAAGTGGTGAAGCGCGCATCGCATTCGGTGCAGGCGCGCCTCCGCCGGACTTCCTGTCCGCAGGCGGACAATCTGGTATCGAGTACACGGGATTCGCGGGCTCCGCAATAAGGGCAATGCATTCAAATCATGGACGGATCGATGCCGCCACCTCCCCTGATTCCGTATCCTGGTAAACAGGATACTTCCTGCAGAGTTCTCTCATGCGTTCGCGGCATTCTTGCACGATATTCTGATCTTCGGGATGATCAAGGATATCGCACAGGGTATCTGCGACGCTAACGGCTTCATTAACCGCAAAACCGCGCGTGGTTATCGCGGGGGTACCGATGCGTATGCCGCTAGTGACGAACGGTGAAGCCGGATCATTCGGCACCGCATTTTTATTGGTGGTAATGTTGGCTGATCCCAGCACCGCTTCAGCCTGCTTGCCAGTCAAAGGATGGCCGATCAAATCCACCAGAAACATATGATTATCGGTGCCTGAAGATACGATTTTATAATGACGCTCCATCATCCGCTGCGCCATGGCGCGGGCATTTTCGACCACTTTGATCTGATATTGACGAAAATCTTCCGCTTGCGCTTCTTTCAACGCAACAGCCTTCGCGGCAATAACATGCATCAGCGGGCCGCCCTGACATCCGGGGAAAATCAATGAATTGATTTTCCGGTGCAGTGTTTCATGCGCCCGAGCAAGAATCAGTCCTCCACGAGGACCACGCAGCGTTTTGTGGGTCGTAGTCGTTACCACGTCGGCGACAGGAACCGGGTTGGGATAAATTCCTGCGACAATCGGACCCGCCACATGCGCTATATCCACCATAAGCCATGCACCGATTTCATCCGCCACGTCACGGAAAATCTGCCAGTCAACAACTCTTGAATAGGCTGAAAATCCTGCTATAATCACTTTCGGCCGGTGTTCGAGCGCCAATTGGCGCATTTGATCGTAATCGAGCAGACCATTTTCCGGATGCAGACCGTAACTAACGGCTCTGAATAGACGACCAGAAAAATTGACCGGCGAACCATGCGTGAGATGTCCTCCGCTGGCAAGCCCCATACCGAGAATGGTTTCACCCGGATCCGTCATTGCCAGCAGCGCTGCCATATTGGCCTGTGATCCAGAATGAGGTTGCACGTTGGCGTAATCAGCGCCGAACAGTTCTTTTGCCCGTTCGATCGCGATCGTTTCCGCCTGATCCACCCATTCACAACCGCCATAGTAGCGTTTGCCCGGGTAGCCTTCCGCATATTTATTGGTCAGAACGCTGCCTTGGGCTTCCATGACAGCGCGGCTGGCATAATTTTCCGATGCGATCAGTTCGACATGATCCTCCTGACGAATCTGTTCGCCTGAGATGATATTCCATATCTGAGGATCATATTCTGAGAGGGAGGGGAAATGCGCCATAAATCCATACCATTAGGTTTGAAAAAAAATTGTTAATGCATCATTATAAATGATTAACACCCATTTTAACCAGTACCTTAATCATACAGCATAGGAAAAAAGCATGGCTCAGTACATTTACACCATGCACAAGGTCAACAAAATCATTCCGCCCAAAAGGGTTTTGTTCCAGGATATTTCCTTATCGTTCTTTCCAGGCGCAAAAATCGGCGTTCTGGGCATGAATGGCTCCGGAAAATCGTCCTTGTTGCGTATCATGGCCGGGCAAGACCATGAATTTGAAGGAGAAGCCCGGGCGCAAACCGGCACCCGAATCGGTTTTCTACCCCAGGAACCGCAACTCGATCCAGCATTAAATGTGCGTGGAAATGTCATCGAAGGTATTAAGGATAAAATGGAACTGCTTGAGCGCTTCAACCAGCTCAATGATCGCTTTGCCGAGCCCATGGATGAAGAAACCATGAACGCCTTGCTTGCCGAGCAGGCCGAACTTCAAGATGCCATTGAGTCAGCCCAGTTGTGGGATCTCGAACGTCAGCTCGAAATGGCGGCGGAAGCGCTGCGATTGCCACCATGGAATGCGGATGTGACCCTACTCTCAGGAGGGGAAAAACGGCGTGTGGCTCTGTGTCGGCTTTTGCTATCAGAACCCGATATGCTGTTACTTGATGAACCCACCAACCATCTTGACGCCATGTCGGTCCTGTGGCTGGAGCACTATTTACAGCAATATACAGGCACTGTCGTTGCCATCACTCATGATCGCTACTTTCTCGACAATGTGGCCGGGTGGATTCTCGAAATTGATCGCGGCAGAGCGCTGCCTATCGAAGGAAATTATTCGGCATGGCTCGATTACAAGGCAAAAAGGCTGGAACAGGAAGAAAAGACCGAAGCTTCCAGGCAAAAAACGATAGCCGCAGAACTGGAATGGGTTCGATCCGCACCTAAAGGCCGACATACCAAAAATAAAGCGCGCCTGGAGCGGTTCGAGCGTTTATCCTCCGAGGATTTCCAGAAACAGCAGGAGAGTGGGCAGATCTACATTCCTCCCGGCCCGAGGCTCGGAGAACTGGTGATTGAGGCACAGGGGCTGACCAAGCGCTTTGGCGATCGCGTTTTATTCGAGAATCTCGACTTTTTGATTCCGCAGGGCGCCATAGTCGGGATTATTGGTCCCAACGGCGTCGGGAAAAGTACATTATTCCGGGTGTTGACCGGGCAGGAATCGCTTGATGGCGGCAATTTGCGCCTTGGAGATACGGTTGCGATGGCTTACGTGGATCAGAGCCGCGATAGTCTCAATCCTGAAAAAACCGTCTGGGAAGAAATTTCCGATGGACTGGATCTGATCGAAGTAGGTACTTATCAGACCCAATCACGCGCCTATGTCGCCCGCTTCAATTTTAAGGGCAGCGATCAACAAAAACGCATCGGTGATTTATCCGGCGGAGAACGTAATCGCGTTCATCTCGCCAAACTGCTTAAATCCGGCGGCAATCTCCTGCTGCTGGATGAGCCAACCAATGATCTGGATGTGGAAACCCTGCGTGCACTCGAAGAAGCACTGATTGCTTTCCCCGGCTCGGCCCTGGTCATTTCGCACGACCGCTGGTTTCTTGATCGTGTTGCCACCCATATCCTGTCTTTTGAGGAAGATGGAACGTTCTGCTGGCATGAAGGTGATTTTTCCAGTTATGAGGAACAATATCACCCCATGCATGCTCAGGCGGATCAAAAAGGCACCAAGCAACGTCACAGGAAATTTCACGCCTGAACCATGGCAAATTTTTCGCGCCTATTCTCACGCTATAGGCCAAAGTTTCTCGAGTATAAGCCCTCTGACCCTGAGGTTCCCGGTCGATTAAAACCCATCAGAACCCTATGGCTCTATCAAGAGCGGAGCAAGCAATCAGAACCGTTTTTGTCAGGAACATCTGAACAAGTCTGGACGAAGCTCAGGTGCGATTCATTATGTTTCAGATTCGAGGCGACAATTGCACAGTATAGCGGTGCTATTGCGCAGATTGTCAACAATGAGGCTGGGCATCATGGATGCAAGAGTCGAGTCCAAACTTAATCAGATACCGTCTCGCCAACTGGAATCAAACCTAAATGCACGGCCAAAAGAAAGCCTGGTGGCTCATGAACTAACGTCAATCCTAAACCAAGGAATCCTGGAATGAAGCCAAGTGGCGAGAGAAAGAACCACGAATAAAGCCCGAGACTCCATGGTGAGACTATCGTCCCAAACACAGCGCCAGAAATACAAAACACATGGCGCGGCACCTTGCGGCGTGAGTCTTAATTCGTTTATGCATATTCATATTTACAGTATCTCCAATAGATCTGGAATCTGTAAACAACGCGGCTAATTCTTACAGCTAATGATGCTGAACAGCACATCGCATACTGGGCAAATGTATGTAGCGGTCAACCCGCCCTTATCGAACATACCAAGGCTAATCTGAGCGGCTTTGTGTAATAATCCCGTTAGCCGCTAACGGGATTATTATATGACCCACGCCCGGCGCATATTCCCGTAAATACTCATAGGGCAAGCCGCTCGCGGCATAACTACATAAGCTATGTACATGCTTGCCAGCAGATGGTTTTAAGTCCACAGACAATTCCGCGTCCGCCCCCGGATACTCGGGTAACGGTAGCATCCCAAAGTCACAAGCATGATCTTCATAATAAAATGCGCCAATCACAGCACCCTTCCCGGGGTATGAGCCTTTTGCTAACACCCCCGTTAATAACGGCACTATGTCGCGCATGTTTGCATAATGTACATAGTCTGGGCCATCCGGGTAATGCAGCCCCATCGCACCCACCGTCTCTATCTTAATCTAAGATAGCACAATATCCCGGTACTCGTGATTCAATGGGTAGCTTTGAATCAACCTCGTTTTTAACTGACGCAGTCCACGAGCTATAACGACACCAGGTTGGCTCATCCCCAATCCTGAGAATATCCCGCCGTCCGTGATTACACGTAACGCCTCATCCCTGAATGTTGCAGATGCACGGCTCTTCATCTCACCAGGCTTTCCAAGCTCACCCGCAGTATCCGCGGCTGGTGCATTGAATATACCAATGACGGCGCGCTCCCGCATCTGTGCTATTGATTTAAGCCTGATACCTACCTCACTAACCGACGTTGCCCCCCGGTATGACATAGACCACCTGCTCTGGATCTGATAGATGCTCGGCCCCAACCGGTATTATCGTGTCCGTTGATACAAGCTCTGGATTATACATGCACCCGTTTGCACCAATAAAAAAACCATCCAGCTTCTTTTCAGCCGCAATAACCGCTGCTTCATCCATGTTGTCGGTTGTGGTGGATACTGCACGCGTATCTGTGCAGGGTGCGCCAAGCACGATCCATGTCGAAAACAATAGCGCAATTCCGACACTGGCGTGGAAAATAGTCCCGTCCTTAGTCATCCACACGCTCCTTATCCCATTTCTGCTATATCCCTGCGGCTGTTCTCGCACCTGATCCCGCTCGCCGCAAGTTCTCGCCAAGCGCATCTGCCGCCTGCCGCCGCACTGTCCCATCCGGGCTACTCCGTGTATGGTACGCACTTCATCCGGGCTGCGATACAGGCAGTACAGGGCCGCGATCGATTTCCACCGCAACGTGCATCGAGGATCTTGTCACCTTCCTGCCGTACACGCGCACATATCGTTCTGCCTCGCTCATTAGCTCGTTCTTGTACCTGAACGCTGTTTTTCTCCTTCCACAACGGCGGTATCCCTACCTCTACACTGAATCCTGCAACACAACACTTCCGATCATGTCAGCTTGAATGTGAAACCCGCCAGCTTGATCTCCCCTTGTGCACCGATCCGGTTTTTCCAAGCATTTCATAATGCACCGGAAATGAGCAGGATTCTTGTGGAAAAGTTCGAAGTTGGATCCCACCAGATTCCCGACATGGAAACCGGGTATTTCCCAGGAGAATAGTCAGAAACATATAAAAAAATAAAGCTAATCACATTGAGGTTATAGCATAGAAAGCCAATTAGCACGCATTGTGAGATGGATTTTTCGCTCACCCCAGAATCGACTTCCCACCGCCAAGTCCAGATCGGCTGTGTACGACGCTGAAGGTGTGACTGACGTTAGCCTGTGGGGTATTGACGACCCAAGCACCGATCCAAATGCTCGCCAGTATTGAAATGGGAAGTCTGGACATGCAAAATGGTCGCGTGAACTCCGCAAACACTGATGCGACAGACATGGCTCAATCTACTTGACGCGGCATTTCAGGCTTGTTGAGCGCCGGCCCAATGACTGGGCGCATCATTGGCTGGCATGAAATATGCTTATTAAACCTCTTATGTAAGGTGGTACACCATAATACACCAAGCCAAGGAACCTCTGACTTAAGTCATAAACCCGGTTCTTGCGGCTCTTATGTCCAGTTTCTTTGGTTGACAATCTCTGCAATAGCCCTGGCTATACTGCGCGATTGTCGTCTCGAATCTGAACATAATGAACCACACCTGAGCTTCGCCCAGACTTGATCAGAGGCTCCCTGATTCATTGCGTGGCTCATGGCATGGTCATTTGTATTTCTGGAATAGGAGGAGAGTAACCCCGTGGAAGTCACTAATAAAGCAACCCGCATCCAATTGTTTGATTTTACCAGTCCCCAGATGCGAGCATTCCATATGAGCTGGATGTCATTTTTTCTGGCTTTTTTTGGCTGGTTTGGTGTTGCGCCATTGATGCCTGTGATCAGGGAAGATTTGGGCTTGAGTAAAACGCAAATCGGCAATATTATCATTGCATCCGTGGCGATTACCATTTTAGTGCGCATCCTGATCGGGATTCTTTGTGATAAATTTGGTCCGAGGTTAACGTATACATGGTTGCTGATTATTGGTTCGCTGCCGGTTATGGGGATTGGACTGAGCCATGATTACACCACTTTTCTTTTGGCGCGACTGGCGATTGGAGCGATTGGAGCCTCGTTTGTAATTACCCAATATCACACTTCGGTCATGTTTGCGCCCAATGTAGTAGGTACCGCTAATGCTACCAGCGCTGGTTGGGGTAATCTGGGGGGTGGTGTAACCCAGTTGGTCATGCCGATAATTTTTTCAGCCCTGGTGTTTATAGGCATGCATGAATTTCTGGCATGGCGTGTGGCGATGGTGATTCCAGGTGTTGCTTTATTCATGATGGGAATTTTCTATTACTTTTTGACGCAGGATGCTCCACAAGGTAATTACAAGGAATTGCGTAACCAGGGATTAATTGAAAAAACCCATCCTATGGATTTCAGTGCTTTTTTCAAGGTGATGGGTGATTACCGAGTTTGGGCATTGTTCGTCCTTTATGGTGCATGTTTTGGCGTTGAGTTGACCATCAATAACGTGGCAGCCATCTATTTCTTTGATTATTTCAGCCTTGATCTTAAAACAGCAGGGTTGATTGCTTCGCTGTTCGGCTTGATGAATCTGTTTGCCCGTACGCTTGGAGGTTTTTTTTCAGATCGGTTCGCTTTATCCCGGGGCTTGCGCGGCAGGGTTATGTTTCTTTTCATCGTAGTTTTGTGCGAGGGTCTGGTTCTGATCTTGTTTTCTCAATTAACGCTGTTATGGGCGGTTATTCTGTCGTTGATTGTCTTTAGTCTGTTCGTCCAGATGTCCGAGGGCGCCACGTTTGGTTTGGTGCCGTTCATCAATCGCCGCGCTCTGGGTCCTGTAGCCGGCATTGTGGGCGCAGGCGGTAATGCGGGCGCAGTGGCGGCGGGTTTTCTATTTCGCAGCGAATCACTGGAAACGCCTGAAGCATTTTTTATTCTGGGAATAGTGGTTACGTTATGCTCCCTTCTGACAATTTTTGTAAGCTTCCCATCCGATGTGCATGAGGATGAAAAAGACCGACTGCACATTTCTTTGGCAGAGCGCAAGAGCCTCGAGAAAATTTGAGCTGATAATGAAACGAATTGAGAGAGGTTTTTCAGGATGAAACAAAAACTGATTGTCATCGGTAACGGTATGGCTGGCGCAAGAATGGTCGAAGACCTGATTAAGATTGCTCCGGATCTCTATAATATTACGGTGATCGGCGCTGAACCTTACGGTAATTATAATCGCATCATGCTGTCTTCGGTTCTGGCTGGCGAGAAAGAACTGAATGAAACCATGATCAATGATCGCCAGTGGTACGAGAGTCACGGTATTGAATTGCTTGCCGGTTCCTCGGCAGAGAAAATTCACCCAGCGGAACGCGAAATTGAGCTGTATGATGGGCGGCGTTTAACTTATGACAAACTGGTGCTGGCCACCGGTTCTGATCCGATTATCTTGCCGGTGCCTGGCAATGAATTGCCGGGGGTGGTGACTTTCCGCGATATTGCCGATGTCGATGCGATGATTCGGGCATCGGAAACAGGGCAGAACGCAGTTATTATAGGTGGAGGTCTGCTAGGTCTGGAAGCCGCGAATGGTCTGCTTAAACGGGGTATGAAAGTCAATATCGTGCATCTGATGGATACCCTGATGGAGCGGCAACTCGATTCCGAAGCAGCGGCTCTGCTTAAACTTGAGCTTGAACGCCGCGGAATGACTTTTATCATGCCGACGCAGACAGAAGTTATTTTGGGAGAGGACAAGGTTACGGGCATCCGCTTCAAGGATGGCCACGAGGTGGAGGCTGATATTGTCGTTATGGCGGTTGGGATTCGTCCCAATACCGCTCTGGCAAAAGACGCGGGCTTAAGCTGCGAGCGTGGGCTGATGGTGGATGATTATTTACAAACTTCGGACCCTCATATCTGGTCGGTTGGTGAATGCGCGCAGCATCGAAGGATTGCTTACGGCCTGGTGGCGCCATTGTATGAACAGTGCAAAGTATTGGCTCAAAGACTTGCCGGAGATGAAAACGCAACTTACAGCGGATCGCTTATCTGCGCTCGACTTAAGGTCGCTGGGGTGGAATTGTTTTCTGCTGGCGACTTTGAGGGTAAGGAAGGTTGCGAATTTGTGACTTTGCGCGACATCAAACGGGGAATCTATAAAAAACTGGTTCTGCATGATAATCGTATTGAGGGTGCTATATTATATGGTGAGGCGAGCGATGGCCCCTGGTATTTCGACTTGATGCGCAAGCTTGAAGATGTAACAGACATTCGTGACACGCTGCTTTTTGGTCAGGCTTTCAGTATGGGCTCGGGTGGAGCCACGAGTGAGGCGGACCAGGTGGCCGCTATGGATGATGATGCTGAGATATGTGGCTGTAATGGGGTAAGCAAAAAATCTATCGTTGATGCTATTAGGCAGTCCAACCTGTCTTCGTTGCAGGAGATTCGGAAATACACCAAGGCTTCCAGCTCTTGTGGTTCTTGTACGTCCAAGGTGGAAGCATTACTTGCCAATACGCTTGGCGATGAATACGATCCCTCCGCCGTTAAAATTCCGGCAATGTGCCCATGCGCCGACTACGGACACGATGAAGTAAGGCATCTGATTGCGCAGCAACCGCTGACGGATATGCCGGGCGCTATGGCATTATTGGGTTGGAAGACCCCGGATGGATGTCAGAAATGTCGGCCGGCTCTTAATTTTTATCTGTTGTGCGCCTGGCCGGGTATTTACCAGGATGAAGGTCGTAACCGCTTTGTGAACGAGCGTATGCACGCCAACATCCAGAAAGATGGCACCTATTCAGTGATTCCCCGCATATGGGGCGGTGTCACTACGGCACGTGAATTGAAAGCTATCGCCGAAGTAGCCGAGCGCTATGCAGTGCCGACTGTGAAATTTACCGGTGGTCAGAGGATTGACCTGCTTGGTATCAAGCGT
>DEIQ01000014.1:33740-46776 GCA_002352565.1 Proteobacteria bacterium UBA2770
GTGGGTAAGGAATGGTGCCGCTTTGGAACCCAGGATTCCACGACGATGGGAATTGAACTTGAGAGAATGACCTGGGGCTCTTGGGGACCACATAAGATGAAACTGGCGGTATCCGGGTGTCCGCGTAACTGTTCTGAATCGACAATTAAGGATTTTGGCGTGATTGCGGTGGAGTCCGGCTGGGATCTCTATGTCGGAGGAAATGGAGGGATCAAAGTTCGGGCCTGTGATTTTCTGTGCCATGTGAAAACTGATCCTGAGGTGCTTGAGTATTGCGGTGCATTTTTGCAGCTTTACCGGGAGGGCGCAAGATATCTGGAACGAACAGCCCCGTGGCTGGAGCGTGTGGGGCTTGATTATATCAAGCAGCGTGTCGTTGAGGATGATCCTTTACGCCTCGAGCTTTATCAGCGTTTTCTGCACGCGCAATCCTTTGCCCAGACGGATCCTTGGGCTGAATGCGTCCGTGATACAAAATCCATGGCGTTTGCTTCACTTAAGACAGAAGATGTTCCGGCCTAATTCGACGCGAGGCGTTCCGTTTTAATGAAAATCTGGAATTTAAACGATCATCTGAAGCGAGGGACAGGATAAATTTTAGCGTGTGGCGCCCTGATGAGGATATTGTACATATGATCCATGAATCCCAGGCATCATGTGCCTTGACGCATTTGGCGATTGGTTGGGAGAATAAATTCCTTCGCCCAACCGGCGCGCTTGATGGCTTGTGCTTTATAGGTAACCGGTTATAAGGTAAAGGCGCTGGCGCGTTTATATGCGCATTATTTTCAATTCAATACCGACAGTAGTGCTTATAGTCAGGACACCGGGACGGTTTTTTCATAGAGATATAGTCATTATATCGATGGATTGTACAAACCTGCCTTTTACGATGCGGATGTCCGTATAATATGGGCTATGCTGGAATTCAATTTTAGCGAGAGAATTCAATGAACTGGGTGAAAACATTTCAAACAGAAGACATTCCCCGGCAGAGAGCTTTGGTCTGCAAAATCGAGCATACCAATGTTGCCATATTTCGAACCATCAATGATGAGATTTTCGCCCTGGAGGATCGTTGTCCACACCGGGGAGGTCCGCTGTCTCAGGGGATCGTTTTTGGTCAGCGGGTTGCATGTCCGCTGCATGATTGGGTTATTGCTCTGGATACGGGTCAGGCCGTTGCTCCCGATCAGGGGTGCAGCAAAAAATATGATGTTAAAATCGAGCAGGGCTTTGTCTGGATTGATTTTGAGTCGGTTCACCCGGAGTCCAGCGAGTTCATTGCTTCCGCAGATAGCACATAGCGATGACCACGCTACCTGAATACGGGGAAACCATCCGGTCAACTTGCCCTTATTGTGGAGTAGGTTGCGGCATCAAGGTGGAAAAGAGAAGCAATTCCGGGTTCCAGATCAAGGGAGATGAACTGCACCCTGCGAACCAGGGGCGATTGTGCTCTAAAGGCGCCGCATTGGGGGAAACGCTCTCTTTACCGAATCGCCTGCTTTACCCTGAAATCGACGGGCAACGAGTCAGTTGGGACGAAGCGCTGGATGCAGTGGCGGAAGCCTTTTCTCAAACGCTGGATCAGTATGGGCCGGATGCTCTGGCCTGTTATGTGTCCGGGCAATTATTGACCGAAGATTATTACGTGGTTAATAAGTGGGTCAAAGGATTTCTGGGCACCGCAAATATCGACACCAATTCGCGGCTGTGCATGTCAACGGCGGTTGCTGGTCATAAGCGCGCCTTCGGCGCTGATATCGTCCCCACTTGTTATGAAGATCTGGAGCTGGCCGATCTGGTCATTTTGTGTGGATGGAATGCGGCCTGGACTCATCCGGTTTTGTATCGTCGCATGGAGCATGCGAGGCGGCATTCCAATACTTCAACACCGCGCCGGATTGTGATTGATACCCGATCCACGGAAACAGCGCAGGATGCGGATTTGTTCCTGCAAATCAATCCGGGGGCTGATGCCTGGTTATTTAATGGTTTACTCCATTATCTGGCACAAAGTGGAGCGATAGATCAGGCATATATGGATGCGCATACCAATGGGTCGAGTGAATCTTTTGCGGCAGCGCAAGAGACGGCCGGCTCAGCAAAGACGGTGGCGGAAAAATGCGGCATATCTGAAGCGCAGGTCATGCAGTTTTTTGAATATTTCAGCCAACATGAAAAAGTGGTAACCGCATTTTGTCAGGGAATTAATCAGTCATCCAGTGGTGTGGATAAAGTCAACACCATTATCAATTGTCATCTGGCAACCGGGCGTATCGGCAAGCCAGGCAGTGGGCCATTTTCCATCACCGGGCAACCCAATGCCATGGGCGGGCGCGAAGTCGGTGGGCTGGCTAATCAGCTGGCTTCGCATACCAGTCTGAGCGATCCGCATGCAAGATATGTTATTTCGCGTTTCTGGAAGGCCCGCAGTCTGCCAGAGCGCGAAGGTCTGAAAGCGGTTGATATGTTCAGAGCGGTTGGTGAAGGAAAGATCAAAGCCATCTGGATTATGGGAACCAATCCAGCGGTGAGTATGCCGAACGTGCAACAGGTGCGTGAGGCATTAAAAAACTGCCCAATGACGATAGTGTCAGACTGTATGTCAACATCAGATACCGTAAAGCTTGCCCGCATTCGCCTTCCTGCAGCCGCCTGGGGAGAAAAATCCGGCACGGTAACCAACTCTGAGCGGTGCATATCTCGGCAGAGAAATTTTTTACCGCTGCCGGGTCAGGCGCGCCCGGATTGGTGGATGATCACGCAAGTTGCCCGCCGAATGGGGTTTCTTGACGGTTTTAATTATAGTAATTCGCATGAGATTTTTAGAGAACATGCCGTCATGTCGGGTATGGATTTCAAGGATAACCGGCAATTTAATATCAGCGGTTTGTCTCATCTGAATGATGAATCATACAATACCCTGGCGCCGATCCAGTGGCCGGTTTTGCCGGATGGATCGGCGCCCTCGGCTCGAATGTTTGGCGATGGTCGGTTCTGTCATCCAGATGCCAAAGCCCGGATGATAGCCGTGACGCCTCAAGCGCCAGTATCCCGTTGTGATGAAGTTTTCCCTTTGATTCTCAATACCGGGCGGCTTCGGGATCAATGGCATACCATGATGCGCACCGGGTTTGTTCCCCGTTTGACTGAGCATTTTCCGGAACCCTGTTTATCGGTGCATCCTGACGACGTTCAGCGTTACCGATGCGGGGCCGGCGATCTGGTGATCATTGAAAGTTCAAGGGGCGATATGTTGGCAAAAGTTATTATTGATACCGGCCAACAACCCGGCAGTGTTTTTGCGCCGATGCACTGGAATGACGCATTTGCCCGCAAAGGCACGGTCGGTAGCATGATTGCTCCGATAGTCGACCCGATATCGGGGCAACCTGAGTTCAAACAGACTGCGGTACGCATCAAACGATTTCCAGCCAATTGGTATGGAGTGGTATTTACTCGACAACTTTTTCCCATGCCACCCAGCGACTATCATATCAAAGTTGCTGGGTCTGAAAATTTATGGCGCCTGGAACTGGCGGGTATCAAAATACCGGATTGGTCAAACTGGAAACAACGCTGGGCACTGGATGGCGACTGGGTTGAATATTCAGATGTGGAGAGAAAAGTGTTCCGTGGCGCGCTGGTTAAAGATAATTCTTTGCAGCTTATTATATTTTCAGCGCCTCGATCCCTGGAAAATCTGGACAGAAAGTGGCTGACGCAATTATTTTCGGAACCATTGCCTGACGAAATGCCCCGGTTTTCGCTCTTGACCGGTGTTCCCTCTACAGGGGCAGCGCCTGCTGGGAAACAGGTTTGCGCCTGTTTTGGGGTTGATGAGGCCAGTATTCTCGACGTAATCCGGAAGTTTGATCTAACCGACGAAACACAGGTGGGGGAGCGCATCAAAGCTGGAACCAATTGCGGGTCGTGCCTTCCGACCATTCGCCGCTTGCTGGAACGCAGCCAAACAGTTGACCAGGTAGAGTAGTGCATTACCTGCCTTGGCAGGTTGTTGAAAAACTATTGCACTTGCAAATTCTTTGTTAAATGTCTACTGATATGACCATAATCGAACAAAAATACATAAGAATTTGTTTATGGGCGTTCGGCCTCGTACTAATGCCTATAATTCTCTTTATAGCAATGCATGGGCTCATCCTTGGGTATGGAGGTCCAGAAGAATTTAATCTTATGTGTAAGAATTAGCCGCGTTGTTTACAGATTCCAGCTTTAATGGAGATACTGTAAATATGAACATGCATAAACGAATAAGACTCACTCCGCATGATCGCAGGGCTATCTGGTCACACTATCAGGCAGGGGATATAAAAGTTGCCCAGCTAGTAGCAACATACCGTGTTAGCAGCCTTGTTCAGAGGTTCCTTAAGGGAGTGGTATGAAAATATCCATTATCGGCATCGGACGTGTGGGTTCAACCCTGGCGTATATCGTAGCTTCCAGGGGTTTATGCAATGAACTCGTATTGGTTAATCGACGCCATGAAATTGCTCTCGGGGATGCTTTTGACTTAATGCACTCCCTGCCATTTTTGACCCGAATTATCCATATCCACGCCGGAGATATCCAAGCTACTCATGGTTCGGACATCATCGCCATTTGCGCTTCCGTCCCTATGAAAGGGGATATGCTGGATCGAAACGATCTGGCATCGGGCAATATCAAACTTTTTGAATCAATGATCCCATCGCTGGTCGAACACAGCCCCAAAGCCAGAATAGTTATTATCTCCAATCCAGTGGATGTTTTGACTTATCACACCCTGAAGATCACGAATCTTCCGGCTTCACAGGTGATGGGTACGGGTACTTTGATAGACTCGGCCCGTTTCAGGGCTTTGCTCTCGCAGGAACTATCCATTCACGCCGATGATTTGAGGGCTTATATATTAGGTGAACATGGCAGCCATCAGTTCCCGGCTCTGAGCCGGGCTTTTGCCGGTGGTGAAATTATTGAAGACAATGAGCGGCGCAGACAGTTGTTCAGAGACGCGGTAGAAGCCGGGTTTAAAGTATATCGTTATAAAGGTTATACCAATTATGCGGTAGCCACTGCGGCTGCGGCAGTGATCGAGGCAATAGCCTTTGATACCTGCCGCATCATGCCTCTAAGCGTGTTGATTGATGGTTTTCTCGATGTGCGTGATGTGTGTTTGAGTCTGCCGGTGGTGGTAGGAGTTCATGGGATCCTGCGCACGCTGCATCCGCAATTGAATGATGAGGAGAAAGATGCTTTCAAAAGCGCGGCAAAAAAGGTACAAGAGGTTTATCGCATGAGCACATCTGCTTCGCACTGATTCGGGGAGGAATCGCCATGGGTCGCCCAGAGTTTAACCCGATGCCATAAATTCACAACCCTGTCGGTATGATTTATGGAGGCGCACCGGAAAATAATCTTGCGTTCAGAATGGTTCGGCCTCGTGCGAATTGCGCCGCGCTCATGCGCCGGCCACCGGCAGACTGAACTTCAAGCAGTCGTACCATGCCACGACCTGTCGCGACATCTATGCCAGAGTCGCTGACTGACATGACCCTCCCTGCTTCAGATGGTGTGATGATGCCTTGATTGACGGAGATCTCGGCAGCAGCCCAGAGCAGAAGATCCTGATCTTTGAATCGGGTTCTGGCGCCCGGGCGTGGATTGTATGCCCAAATTCTGCGGCATAGTTCCGTGGCAGGCAGTGTCCAGTCGATCCAGGATTCCTGCTTCTGTAATTTGGCGGCATAACAGGCATGATGACTATCTTGCGGCATCGGCGTCAAGCCTGTGTCTGCCAGAGCATCCAGCACATCGGGTAGAATTTTCGCGCCCAGGTTGGCCAGATCTCGCGTCAGCCGATCGGTCGTGGCACCGGGTTGGATGATTTGCGCCTGCTGACAGACGACTGGACCGGTATCCAGGCCGGCATCCATTTTCATGATCGAGATACCGGTGCGCTGATCACCGGACAGAACGGCGCGTGCGATGGGCGCTGCTCCGCGCCAGCGCGGTAATAACGAAGCATGTACATTCCAGCATCCGAGTCGGGGGAAATTCAGTATTGGTTCATGGAGCAGCATCCCGTAAGCTACTACGATTAGTAGATCCAGCTTGCTTTCTTTTTCCAGATCAAGCTGCAGTTGCTGATTGTTCTCCGGTTTGAGCACGGAGAAATAATGCGTTTGAGCCCATTGCGCTACAGGAGAAGGTTTCAAACGGCGTCCTCTTCCGGCAGGACGATCTGGCTGGGTAAAGATCTGAACCAGTGAGTGGCGACTTTGAGTGATGGCTTCCAGGCACGGGAGAGCAAAATCGGGAGTGCCCGCGAAAGCAAGGCGTAGAATTTTAGACGGACTCAATGCGCAAAACGGGCCGGTCGGATTGAATTAATACCATGCTTCCGCATTCGATTTGCCAGCACGTTTGGGCGGTTCGGGATCAGGGGTTTGTGTGCGTAGTTTTTCCCATTTCTTGTGGAGTCGCTCTCTTTTCATTGAAGAAAGGCGGTCGATAAAAAGTTTACCGTCAAGGTGGTCAATCTCATGCTGGATGCAAACCGCGAGCAGACCCTGTGCCTGAATTTCAAGGTGCTCGCCTTGGGTATCCCGCGCTTTAACGGTGATGTCATGGGGTCGAATCACTGGTTCATAGACGCCGGGAATCGAGAGACAACCTTCATCTCCCGCTTGTGGATTTTCGGCGGTCAGGATTTCGGGGTTGATCAGGCAGATCAACTCGTCGCGGTCTTCGGAAATATCCATTACAATGATGCGTCGGTGTAGATTGACCTGCGGCCCGGCAAGTCCGATACCCTTGCGCTGGTACATGGTTTCCGCCATGTTTTGAGCAATAATCGCGGTTTGATCGTCAAAATGTTCTACGGGTTTTGCACGCTTTCTTAAACGATGATCAGGATACTGTAGTATTTCCATAGTCATAATCCATCGGTAGTGGCAAAGTCATATCGGCGTGTATAATCAAAAAACCGGATTATTAAGAAATTTGAACCGCATACTGTTGTGCAGCGATGCATGCTCACCAAGGGGTTATACTGATGTTCAATATTAAACAAAACTGCCATAAATCGCAAATATGGCCGTTTTTTCTTTTGATCTGTATCGTAACGACTGGATGCGCTATGAACGCATCTTCGATGAATGAAAAAACGGCGCTTGAGCGCGAATCGAAAAGTGATGCTAACCAATCGATAGTCACGAGTGAAGAAGAATTAACCGAAATATCCATTAATTTATCGCATCAACCCATGCCGCCGTTGGGTCCGTTCCGCGAGGATCACCCGAAGCGTTATGTGGTCAAAAAAGGCGATACCCTGTGGGAAATCGCGAACAGATTCCTGGTGCATCAATGGCAGTGGGAAAAGGTCTGGGTGCCCGATTCGTCGAGGTCCGATCCTACTCTGATCTATCCGGGTGATGTGCTGGTGATGCGGACAATCGGAGGAGAGCCCCGGCTTACCCTACAGGGTTCTGGTATTAGTGGATCGGAGAATACACATGGTGCTGAGGTTGGTTTCGATGGATTGCCGGTGGTTCATCTTTCGCCCAAGGCGCGTGAATCACAACTTTCGATAGCATTGCCAACGATCCCCGGCTACGTCGTGGATATGTTTGTGGATGAGCCTTATGTGGTGTCGGAGCAAACCATAGCTCGGGCGCCTCATGTAGTCGGCACCGAAAAGGGACGTGTGGTAGCGGGTGCAGGGGATCGTATCTATGTGCGCAGCCATGATGATGAAGCGGTTCTGCACGCGGGCAAACGTTATCATGTGGTGCGGCTGGGCGATAAGCTGCGTCATCCCAAGGAGGAGACTATTCTTGGATACAAGGTTGATTACCTTGGCACGGCCAGTATTCGGCAGACTGGCGTGGTAGCCGAGGCAAAAATCGACAAGGGACGGGCTGAAATCATGCCGGGAGATCTATTGTTGACAGTGGAACACAAGCCATTGTCAGCTCGATTCATGCCGCATGCGCCGCCGGTGGAATTTCAGGCCAGGATTGTGGCTTTGCATCAGCAGTTCACCCGGGTCGGTCAGTTCCAGGTGGTGACTCTCAGTGCAGGCGCGCAAAGTGGTTTGGAGCCTGGGCATGTGCTTGGCGCTTATAAACCTTCTCGCCGCGTCACCGATCCTCGTCTGGGCGATAAAGTTAGTCTGCCACGTGAAAAGGCGGGGTTGTTGCTGGTGTTTGCGGCAGATGACAACCTGGGTTATGCTATGGTTATGGAATCGAAAGATGCTCTTGAACGCTTGGATCCTGTTGGGGCGCCGTAGGCGCGTGCCTACGCATCTTAAGCAGATCAGCCGAAATGGCATCATCTGATCCGCGCGTCGGCGCATTGGCGCTGGCGCGCATTCCAGGCATTGGCGCCAGGCTGTGGCGCAGGTTGTCGCGAACCTTTGGTGAGCCAACAGAGGTTCTGCGTGCCGACGCATCGGCATGGAAAAGTCTGGGGATGTCGGTTCAGATCATGGAAGCCATCAAGCGTCCACCCTGGAGTAGTGCAGAAGCTGATATGCGTTGGCTTGATGGGGCGGATAATCGTTTTTGTCTTTTACTTGGAACATCAGACTACCCACCCAAACTTGATCAAATTTCCTCGCCTCCCGTGACGCTGTTCGTCGAAGGTGAGGTATTGAGCCTTTACCAGGATCAGATCGCGATGGTTGGCAGTAGAAACCCAACTGCGGAAGGCCGTAGAAACGCGGCCTTGTTTGCGCGCGGATTTGCGGGTTGCGGTTTTGTGGTGACCAGTGGTCTGGCGCTGGGTATCGATGGTGACTCGCACCAGGGCGCGCTTTCGGTCGGTGGTCAAACCATTGCAGTATGCGCGCACGGGCTGGATCAGATTTATCCGCGTCGCCACTGCAGCCTGGCCAGCACCATCGTAGATCATGGCGCACTGGTATCGGAGTTCCCCCCCGGAACTCCAATTAAACCCGGTCATTTCCCGCAGCGCAATCGTATCATCAGTGGCTTGAGTCTTGGTGTGGTGGTAATCGAGGCTTCGCAACGCAGCGGGTCACTGATCACCGCTTATCAGGCTCTGGACCAGAATCGTATGATTTTTGCTCTGCCGAGTTCAATCCATAATGCCATGGCTTCGGGATGTCATCGGCTCATCAGGGAAGGCGCTGTTTTGGTGAGGTCTGCACAGGACGTGCTGACAGAACTCCTTCCACAACGGTCGCAATCGCCGGCCGGCGCCGTCGGATCGGAACCTGAATCTGACGGATTGAATCTTGAGCCGGGTGCCCGCTCGGTATTGCGGGCGCTGGAAGGTGGTCCGGCCAGCAGGGATATGTTGGCTCTGCGAACAGGATTGACGGCGGCAACGCTTTCATCCATTCTGCTGTTGTTGGAGTTGCATTCACGAGTTGCCCTGACTCCAGGCGGCTATTATTCGCGTATATAACCTGAGGGCTGAATAATGAAAGAAACCATGCTCGATGTTTTGCGTTATCTTTTTGATCATTACATGTGGGAGCCAATGGAAGAGCCGGTGGATAAGGACACTCTGGCGATCGAATTGGAACAGGCTGGTTTTGAAGATCCGATTATCCGGCAGGCGTTCAAGTGGCTCGAGGAATTGGGGGATCGGCAGAATGGCTCTATCATTAGCGCATTGTCTTCGGTCCACTCCAATCAGTCCATACGGATTTATTCGACAGAAGAAATGGTAAGGCTTGATGCTGATTGTCGTGGATTTATCCTTTTTCTTGAGCAAACGGGAGTGCTCGATCATACGCTGCGCGAATTGATCATCGACAGGATCATGGCGCTGGATGGCGAAACTATTGACCTGGAGCAATTAAAATGGGTCATTTTGATGGTTCTGAGCAATGGAAGCGAAGATGGTGATCAAATGTTGTGGCTCGAAGATGTCATTTATGCAGCCGATGCTGACAGCATGATTCATTGAGCTTGAAAATCCCCCATGAAAAATATCCTGTTATAAAACATGCTACAAAAGTGCTGAATGAGTAAGAATCTGATGATAGTGGAAAGCCCGGCCAAGGGGCGGACCATCGAAAAATATCTTGGCAAGGATTTCAAAGTGCTGGCCAGCTATGGTCATGTTCGTGATCTCGCGCCCAAGAAAGGAGCCATCGAGACAGAAAATGATTTCGCCATGCATTATCAGCCTGTTGAACGCAACGAACGCCATATTCAGCAGATTATCAATGAAGTGAAAAAAGCGCAGTGCATTTACCTTGCGACTGACCCTGACAGGGAAGGTGAAGCCATATCCTGGCATCTGGTGAATTTGCTCAAGGAAGCTGGAGTTCTGGAAAGCAAGCCGGTGTACCGTGTGGTATTTCATCAAATTATACGCAAGGCTGTGCAGGAAGCGGTAGCATCACCGCGGGAAATTTCCATCGATCTGGTCGATGCTCAGCAGGCGCGCCGGGCGCTTGATTACCTGGTTGGCTTTAATCTTTCACCGTTGTTGTGGAAGAAAATCCGCACGGGGCTTTCCGCAGGGCGAGTTCAAAGCCCGGCACTGCGCATGATTGTTGAACGCGAAGAGGAGATCGAGAAATTTGAGCCGCGCGAATACTGGAGTATTCATGCGCAGTGCCATCACGAAGATCACGCGTATGAGGCGCGTCTGGTGGAGATGCACGGAAAAAAACTGGAGCAGTTTACCATCGAGACTGAAGAGCAGGCGCAGCGTATTCGCTCAGATGTTGAGAAGGACTCCGGAGGTCGGCTGGTGGTTGCCGCGGTTGAAAAACGTCAGCGCCGGAAGCGCCCGGCGGCGGCATTTATCACTTCCACTTTGCAGCAGGAGGCCGCCCGCAAGCTCGGGTTCACCGCGCAGAGAACCATGCGTCTGGCCCAGAAATTATATGAGGGCGTGCCAATCGACGGTCAGGAAGCTGGCCTGATCACTTATATGCGTACCGATTCGGTGCATATCGCCCCCGAGGCTGTGGAGGATATCCGGAATCTGATTCGTGATAAATTCGGTCGAAACATGGTTCCGGCCAAACCAAGGAGTTATAAAACCAAAAGCCGCAACGCCCAGGAAGCGCATGAAGCGATTCGCCCCACATCGGCTGCGATCATGCCGCAGCTTGTTGAAAAGCAGGTGGAGCGGGATCTGTTTCGTCTCTACGAATTGATCTGGAAGCGCGCTGTGGCCTCTCAGATGATCGATGCTGTCTACGATACCGTGGCGGTTGATTTGCTGGCAGGGGCGAACTTCAGGTTCAGGGTGACCGGCTCAGTACTTAAAACGCCTGGTTTTATTCAGCTCTACCAGGAAAGTCGTGATGAAGCGGTGGATGAACAGGATATACCATTGCCTGAAATGACCGTCGATCAAACGATTCCGCTTGATGCGGTTGATGCGCGCAAGCACGTGACCGAGCCACCGCCGCGTTACAGTGAAGCCTCACTCATCAAGTCGCTGGAAGAACATGGTATAGGCCGACCATCTACCTACGCTTCGATTATAATCACGCTGCAACAGCGTGATTATGTCGCAATGCAGCAGAAACGTTTCGTGCCCACGGATGTCGGGCGCGTGGTTAGTCAGTTCCTTGCCCGGTATTTCAATCGCTATGTGGATTATGCTTTTACCGCCGAGTTGGAGGATCAGCTTGATGCCATTGCTCGAGGTGAAAGGCAATGGAAACCGGTATTGCAAAGCTTCTGGACGCCGTTCCATGATCTGATCGAGCAGACCGATCAGTCGGTTTCCAGAAGCGAGGTCACTTCGGAAACGCTGGATGAAAGTTGCCCCAAATGCGGCAAGCCCTTACAATCCCGCCTTGGCAAGCATGGGCGATTTATCGGTTGCAGCGCTTTCCCGGAATGCGATTATACCCGCAATCTGGATGGTCAGGAGGATGCAGGTCCGGCTGTTGTTGAGGGGCGTATATGTCCTCAATGTGGTGGTTCGCTGGTATTACGACATGGACGCTATGGTCAGTTCATCGGCTGCGCGAAATATCCGGAATGCCGGTTTATTGAATCCTTAAATCAACCCCAGGAAACTGGCGTGACCTGTCCGGTCTGTCATCATGGTAATCTGGTAAAAAAACGCTCGCGCCGCGGGAAGGTTTTTTTCGCCTGCAGTGATTATCCAACCTGCCAGTATGCCATCTGGGATGCGCCGATAAATGAGCCCTGCCCCAAATGCGGATGGCCTATCCTGACTCAGAAAACCACAAAGCGCCGGGGGGCGGAAAAGGTTTGTCCCCAAAAAGATTGCGATTACAGAGAGCCTTTGCCCGTGGTGCTGGAAACCGAGGTTTCCTAGCAGGCTGTAGAAAAGCAACCGGCCAGACCATATACTCAGAGGGTCGTTTCGTGTCAATCCATTGGCCTTCGGGCTGGCATTATCAGCGGGTTTGCCATGCGCTTGATCGTGGTGGCGTTGTCGCATATCCGACTGAAGGGGTTTTTGGACTGGGGTGTAATCCTTGGGATCCGAAAGCTGTTGAACGATTGTGGCGCGTAAAAAAACGCTGCCGCTCCAAAGGATTTATTCTGCTTTCCCATAATCAACAGGTTTTTGAGCCTTTGCTTGAATTGTTGCCTTGCGAAATCAGAGAGGCAATCAACCGCAGTTGGCCTGGACCAGTTACCTGGGTAATACCGGTGCAGGGATTGCCCTCCTGGCTGACAGGGGGTTTCCCTGGTATAGCATTGCGAGTTACGGATCATCCCGTGGCTGCTCGTTTGTGCGCGCGCTGGGGGGGGGCTCTCATTTCAACCAGCGCCAATATCAGTGGTCAGAAACCGGCTGTCTATACTAACGGTGTTCGTATCCGGTTCGGGAATAAAGTGGATGCCATCTTGCCTGGAAATGTAGGCTCACTTGGTCGGACGACGCCCATTTTCGATGCGCTGACCGGGAACCAGTTAAGGGATTGATAATATGGAATATTCAGGAGCTATGGGAGCGATGCATTAATGTCTGATTTTCCGCAAGATGGGTTTGAACAGGTAGCAGCCTGGCTTAAAGCGTTGCAGGATAGAATATGCCGGAATCT
>DEIQ01000118.1:0-1057 GCA_002352565.1 Proteobacteria bacterium UBA2770
TCATTGTGGTAAATCTTCGCAATAGCCCTGCTGTTATGCGCAATCTACGCCTCGAATCTGAACATAATGAATCACACCTGTGTTGGTGTCCGGTTTTATTAGACCACTACATCCGCACCCTTATGGAAATGTGGCATGAAAAAGAGATGTTTACCAGCCGCACTCATCGCAAGACTTCCTTGAACCGATTTATCGTGAGATCTTATAACGCTTTGCTCAGCTATTTGTTAGGCTTTTTGCACTTGACACACCCGGCGCAAGAAACCATAATGATACCATATTGGTTTAACTTGTTGAGGATGTCTCATGCCTGCATTAACCTTGAAAAATATACCTGAGCCACTTTATCTGCAACTTAAAGAAGCAGCAAAAACTCACCACAGAAGCTTAAATAGTGAAATAATTTATTATATTGAACGGGGCCTTGGCACGCATAAAATAGATATTTCTGAACAAATTGAAACCGCCCGTATATTAAGAGAAAAAACTAATGCCAACCCCATAACTAATGATGAGTTAACAGCAGCAAAGAATGAAGGTCGATTGTGATTGTTGTTGACACTAACATCATTGCCTATCTTTATATTTCAGGTGAAAAATCTCTACAAGCGGAACAGTTATTAACCCTTGATTCACGTTGGTGCGCTCCAGTTTTATGGCGAAGTGAATTCAGAAGTGTTCTTACCCAGTATTTGCGTAAAGATATTTTGGGACTTAACGATATATTGATAATCATTCAACAAGCAGAAAAGCTGCTAGATAATAATGAGTATAAAATTTCCTCTTCCAGGATCATGGAGCTTGTAAATTCTAGTAATTGCTCTGCATATGATTGTGAATTTGTTGCTTTAGCCCAGCATTTAGATATTCCGCTAATTACCGTTGATAAGAAAATATTAAGAGAGTTCCCAAAAGTTGCGATGCTCCTCGAAGTTTACCTTGCCTAACAGGTGATTTGCCTTGATCGTTATCAAGCACATGACCGAACCCGGAGCCAATGTTTTGGCCTGGGTGTTCTTTAACAAAATGGAGAGGCTAAGCGCCTGATTTACTTGGC
>DEIQ01000118.1:1109-3241 GCA_002352565.1 Proteobacteria bacterium UBA2770
TTTTCAAGTTCTGGAATTTTCTACAATCCCCTTTATAACTCATTGATTTATAAGCGAAAAAACAGGGGGTCCGTTTGAACGTAGACCTGATTTATAAGGGGTTAAGATCCCTCGGCTTCGCTTGGGGCAGGCTCTTCAATGTTTGAAGGTGGCTTGCCCTGAGCGAAGTCGAGGGGTCTGCGCCTGGCTTGAGTGTGGGTTTGGCAAGAGGGGCTCAAGTCTTGCATTCATGCATTTTAGCTGCCCTGAAAACGGCCCGGGCGCGGCGCAGTTGATCAGGATTATTAATATTGTATGGGATGCGTGAAGCCGGGAACGGATCATGGACGTAAACCGTATGTCGGGATTCGAACCAGCGCCCCAGGCGATAATCTCCATTATCCCCAAAGGTTGGTAATAGGTTGCGCAGGCGGGCGCGCAATAACGCTGCCGTCCATATCGGTCGCCCTCCTATACAAAGCACTGCCGCTTCGGCATCATGGCGGCGTAGCGCTTTGTATAGAAACAAGGCGCTAACGCCAGGCACGCCAATATGATCCACCCCCATCACCAGTAGAAAATCTTTACGGGTAAAGTTTAGACCTGTGCGAATACCGCTCATGGGACCATGGCTTGCGCTCCCTTCATCGGGAAATACCGGGCTCCCATAAAAAGCATAACGTGTCAGATTTTGATTGGCGCTGATACCGATGTTAGCCGTAAAGGGTTGAATGTTGCGGATTGCGTATTCGATCATGGTTTGACCACCTACGCGCAGCAGTCCTTTATCGCGTCCACCAAGGCGGCGACTGTGACCGCCCGCCAGAAGCCAGCCGGTGATGCGACGCTGCGGATAATAAGCTGGAGCGCTGCGCCCGGGCTCAACCACCGGTGACGTTCATATAGCGCATCACTTGGGGCGCATTCAGGTCAAAGAATTCATGACCCGCAGGTTTTTTCCATAATGCCTGTTGAATGATCCGAATCAGTTCATCGTCGTTTGCACCTTGCCGGAGTGGCGTTTTAAGATCCACTCCCTGTTCGTGTCCGAGGCAGGGCAGGAACAACCCTTGCGCTGTCAGACGTGCGCGATTGCATTGGGCGCAGAAGTTCTCGCTATAGGGAGCGATAAAGCCAACCTTGGTGGTATTACAGCCGACGATGTTCATATAGCTCGCTGGGCCAGATGTTGTTTCATGGGATGGGATTAAATCAAAGTGGCGCATCAGCCTGGACCGGACTTCCGAGGCTGGCATAAGCTGTATGCTTCGGTTTCGATCTATCATGCCGAGAGGCATTTCTTCGATAAAAGCGATATCCAGTTCATGTTCCAGGGCGAAGGTGACCAAATCAGCGCATTCATGATCGTTCCAGTCTTTAAGTGCCACCACATTGAGCCGGATTGATTTGAATTTTTCTTTAATCGCGGCGTCGATGCCTTCAAGCACTCGCCCTAGCTGACCATTACGGGTGATTTGTCGATATCGCTCTTCGGACAGTGAATCGAGACTGATATTGATGCTGTCGAGCCCGGCTTCGCGCAGGGGCTTGGCGTATCGCGCCAGATGCGTGCCGTTGGTGGTCAGGGCGAGAGTTTTGATACCTTGAAGTTTCTTGAGTTCATTTATAAGATCTGGTACATCTCTTCTGACCAAGGGTTCGCCACCAGATATGCGTATCTTGTTGACGCCCCCACCCGCCAGAATGGAACCAATCCGAACCAGTTCTTCATAGCTCAGCAAGGTATGACGTGGCATGAAGGTCATGGTTTCCGCCATGCAATAATGGCACCGCAAATCACACCGATCGGTGACTGACATCCGGATGTAGCTGATTCTGCGCTGCATGTTGTCGCGCCAGACTTCGGGAGTGAACATTTGCGCTTTCCTGATTCATTTTCATGGAATCATAGGGTGGATAGAGCCATGCACTGAAGTGCATTCCTGAGTGGCTCAGCTGTTGGAACCATGGCGAACGTGTTGATGTATCATTCTGCGGCGGCCCGCAGTTCCAATCGTCTATCCACACAAGTTGAGACGATTTGTTGAAAGGCAGGGGTTACATATAACCTTAACCCTCTGTCCACGATATGCTTGACAAGCGTATCATAATTGTGGGGACAGGGTAAGGCGCTGCTGGATTGCAGGGAAGCT
>DEIQ01000118.1:3298-18701 GCA_002352565.1 Proteobacteria bacterium UBA2770
CCTGCTAACCCGTGCAATTTAACCCGAGAATCTGGACATGGGGAACCACAATCTCCTTCATCCAGACTTGATCATAGGTTCCTTGGCGCCAGGGTTCTTGTACTTTCCAACAATCATGGTAAAATACTTTTTTTAATCGGGGCATTCATTTTGGTCGGAATGATTATGAATGCCCATTGTGCAGATCCATTAAAAAATCCTCACATTATGAGCTTGACAAGATGAGAACGATTAGCGCCACTCCGAAAATGATTACAAGAAGCTGGCATATTGTGGATGCAGAGCAGCATATACTGGGTAGAATGGCGACCGAAATCGCGCATCGGCTTAGAGGCAAGCACAAGCCCATTTATACGCCTCATATTGATACCGGTGATTATATTATCGTCATTAATGCCTCGAAGTTACGGGTGAGCGGTAAAAAACTCGAGCAGAAACAATATCATCATCATACGGGATATATCGGTAACCTGAAATCCATCACCCTTGAAAAACAGATGCAAAAGAAGCCAGAGGACGTGATCATCCATGCCGTACGAGGTATGCTACCGAAAAATGCCCTGGGCCGACAGATGCTGGAGAAACTGCGTGTGTATGCCGGTCCTGAGCATCAACATCAGGCTCAGCAACCCGAAATGCTGAACATCAATTGATTGTGGAGAATTATTTTCATGGCTGGAACTGATTATCACGCCATAGGGCGCCGCAAGTCGTCTACTGCTCGTGTTTATTTACGCAAGGGTGAAGGCAATATCATTATCAACAATCGTTCTATCGATGACTATTTCGGTCGCGCAACTTCGCGCATGATTGTGCGTCAGCCCCTTGAGGTGGTAAATATGACGCAGAATTTTGATTTTGTCATCAATGTGAAAGGTGGTGGCGCCAGCGGTCAGGCTGGTGCAATACGTCATGGGCTTTCCCGTGTTCTGATTCGCTACGATGAAACATTGCGTCCGGTTTTGAAAAAGGGCGGTTTTTTGACGCGCGATGCGCGTGAAGTCGAGCGTAAAAAGGTTGGGTTACATAAAGCGCGCAAAAGACCTCAGTATTCAAAACGATAAGTTTTTTATTATCAGGAACCTCATCAGGTTTTTTTGAGAGATTCCTTAAGGTGAGTTCTGATTAAGTCATGGACTCGGTTCTTGCCGCCCTTATGTCCAGCTTCATTGTTGACAACCCGCGCGATTGTCGTCTCGAATCTGAACATAGGAGATCGCGCCTGAGGTTCCCAAGAAATAACATCTCCTTTTGGGGGATCGTCTAGTGGTAGGACAACGGACTCTGACTCCGTTAACCTAGGTTCGAATCCTAGTCCCCCAGCCATGTATTTTCTTTCGTCTTTCTTTCGTTTTATTAAAGAGGACGCTACCCTTTAATAATAAATTATTGTACACTCAGAGCATGCCTGGATTAGCCCAATAACAAATCATGTACATCTTGTTTTAACACCTTAATCGGCGAATGGGTTGCAGCAGGTGTTGAAACCTCTCCATATGCGTTATTCCCAGCATATTAATAAATTCAAAGGCTGGAATGGTCATTTATGACAAGGTCGGTTTTTTCCTCGCCATTGGATGATGTATATACATGGTCAACTATTCGCTATGTTGAGAGAAATCCTGTTCAAGCAGAGATGATAATAAAATCAGAAAGATTATCGCTGGTCTGGCGCTGCGGCTCATTGTGGCTTGAAAGAGAGCCCATTACTTGCAAGATTGCCTAATTCAATGAACGGCGTTTCTAGAAAACAAAGGGTAGCGTCCCCTTTCTCCTGGCGATGGTTTCTTATTGGTTGTCGGAGTGGGCTATGGTGAGATATCTTTCAACTTCGTCACGAAAAATTTCTCAATGGTTTCAATGATCTGATCCTGGTCGGAATTGCTCAACTCGGCATGGATCGGAATGGATAATACCTGTTGGCTCAAGGCTTCAGCGCATGAAAAATAACCCTGCCATGCCGAGAAGGCGGGTTCCGCAGGAACGGGGCGAGAATAATAAACAGCGCTCGCTATACCATGGTCCGCCAGAAACGCTTGCAGAGCATCTCTGTGCTTGTAGACCAGCGTATATTGCATATAACTGTGAACAACGTCATGTGCGCTTGTAGGGGTTGTCAGGGGCAAATACTTCAAACGCGCGCTATATCTCTGGGCTAATTCCTGCCTGCGCAGCCTGTCATGATCCACGTCGTGCAATTGCGGCAGCAAAACGGCAGCCTGAATTTCATCGAGTCGGCTGTTCATACCGATTTCGTGATGAAAGCCGGCTCCTCTGCCGTGATTGCGCAGCCTTTTGAGCGCTTCGGCAATAAGAGCAATTCGGGTCACTACCATGCCACCATCGCCGGCAGCGGGAAGGTGTTTGCTTGGGTAGAAGGAGAAGCATGCCACATCACCGATGCTTCCTACGGGTTGGTTGTTCCACGCACCCGGAAGGGCTTGAGCGCCATCCTCGATCACGTGTAGGCGGTGATCGCGGGCATAATCCATGATTGGCCCCATAGGCGCGCAATGGCCAAAGAGATGAACTGCGATGATGGCTCTGGTTCTAGGGCTCAGAACCGTTGGCAGATGATTTGCGTCAATAACGAAATATTTTGGATCCACATCCACGAAACGGGGTTCGGCACCTGCCCGGACTACGGCTTCAGCAGTGGCGACGAAGGTAAACGCGGGCACAATGACTTCATCGCCCGGTTTGACCCCAATGGCACGCAAAGCGAGAACAAGCGCATCGGTTCCGGAGGCGCAGCCAAAAGCGTATGGAACTTCCAACCGTTGCGCCATAGCGTTTTCAAAGGCTTCAAGATAAGGGCCAAGAATAAACTTTCCGTTTGAAAAGATATCGTTAAGCGCACGTTGGATATCGGGCTGGTATTTTTTGAATCGGGCGCTCAGATCAAGAAGAGGAATGGATGGCGGCATTTTTTACTCCTTCAGCCAGCTTGAGCGCGACACACGCTTCATCAAAACCACACAGAATATGCCTGGCAGGTACGATGGAACTGTCCAGCACGCCTTCTTTTATCGCTACTTCGATGAGAAACGCATCAAGTTCTTTTGCCAAGGCGTCCTGTTTATCGAAAATAATGGATTCGCTGACCAGCTGATTCGTATGGCTTGACCGGTGCACCATCACCAACTGATGATCGATCAGATCCAGCGAAGCATAGCGATCTTTCCAGAACAGGCGCCATTTTCTGCTCGGTTTCAGGGAGACTCTGGACGCTGCCAGATTGGCAACGCTGCCGGAAGAAAACTTCATCCATGCGTGCGCCATATCCAACGAAGACGTAAAAACCTGCGTGCCTACGGCGTCGATCTCAACTTCCCCGTCTTCTATAAGCCACAAAGCCAGATCCAGATCATGGACCATCAGATCAAGTACGACATCTATATCCAGCGAGCGTCCTGAAAACGGGTGCAGGCGCTCGGCTTCGATGTATATGGGTGGACCGAGATCCATCTGCCTGATGTAATCAATTTCTGGCTGAAATCGTTCGATATGCCCGCATGCCAGAAGGTGCTCTCTGGGGGTTATTAATTCCGCTAGTTCGCGTGTTTCCTGATAGGTCACGGTGATGGGTTTTTCCACAAAAACGTGTTTGCCTGCCAGCAGGCAAGCCTTGATAATGGCAGCGTGTGACACTGTGGAAGTGGTGATACAAAGGGCATCCGAATCACGTAGAAGCGCATCCAGATCCTGATAGGTTTCGATGCCAAGTGCTACGCCAATCTCTCGGGTGCGCTCAATGTCAAGATCATAAATACCGACCAATCTTGATCTGGGATTGGTAGCCAGTTTCCGAGCGTGATTATGACCAAATTTTCCGACACCTATCACGCCAACCGTAATCGGCGCATGACCAGGTGCGACAGTTGCGGGTATTTCTGACAAATCAAATCATTCCTTTCATAACCAAAGATTATACTGAAAGTGCAGCATGCGTACAAGGTCGCCAAGCCCAATCAAAGCTGATTATGACAAGGCAATCAACACCTTGGCCTAAGGATAGAATGCATGAATCACATAAAAACAGGTTGTATTGGTAAAAGCCCGGCTTCTTGGTGTAAAAAACGGAACGACAGCAATGGTAATTAAGGGTCATTCCATGGAGGAAAGCCCGTTACCGCTCCCACGAAAACCTGTTCTTTAACCGAGAAGGGCAAGCAGATCTTCATGAAGCAAAACAGTTGGATATAATGCGTACTATTCTGAAAGTTGTAGTATTGTGGAATTCAAGGTTTCTACAATAAATACAGACACAACCTTTTATGCAAAATGCGGCGCTTTGGGTATCCATGCGCTGTTGGGTGTATTGATCCAGCGATGACACCATTCAAATTCGCAATTTATAATGCGCTCGTTGTCCCATGACACAAACGAAACCAGGCACGCACTGGCGCGCGCGGGCCTGCCTCTGCTTGCATTCTGATACTGGCGAATAGGGCGCAGGATGCACTTCGCTGGCGCAACAGACCCCCGTGGGGTTTCTATGTTTGGTCCGCTTCTGTCTCAACGGGTTTGAGGAAGTCTTCCATGCGCCGGGTTAAGAGTTGAAACTTAAATGGCTGAATCTGATAAACCCAGCCCGCCAGTTTCGTTTGCAGTTTCTGGGCCCGCGTAGATGAATCGGTTTCCACAGTTGTTTCAACCAATTCTTCCAGTGCCGCAACCTGAGTGCCATCGTGCTCATCTTCGCTTGATGAATCACTTGCTTCAGATGAACCAAGCTTGCCGGAATCTTCCCGCGTGATCGCAGAGACATCAAAAGTAAGCCACGATTGGTCATCACGTTGATAAGCCCGTGTTGTAACCTCAAGCCCATCATTTGTCTGAAAGATTGTTTCAACCGGCTTGATGCTCTCAAAATGAAGAGCTTCAAAGCGGGCAACTTCAACCAGATTGAGCATGGCCAAGGCGCCTGCTACCGAGGACGCCACCGCTTTATATTTGAGTTCGCGTCCTGCGGGAATATTCAATACGTTCAGATCAATCGCTCCGGGATCGGGTTTTTCCAGCTTGAGTCTCTCACCATCCGGGTGTGTGATTTGGACTGAGCGGATGTTTCCCGATGGTATATCGATGATTTCCGGGCGTAGCCAGCGTGCCGTCTCGCGCAGTGGCTCAATGGTTTGATTGAGCAGGACAGTTCGCGCTTCATCAGTTTTGCGGGCGTAAGTCCCGCCGATATCATGTGCCAGCTTGCCGATGATGACGGAGGTATGCAAAGATTCGCCGCGCATATCCAGGCGAATGCCAAAGGCTTCTGGAGTGCTGACATCTTCAACGCCCAAGCGCGAATACCATTGCGGCTGATCGGTTTTGGGTTCCATTACTTTGGCTTGTGCCATGGTGGTCAGCATTTTGGACAGGCGCGTTTCATCCGCAGGGTAATGATCTTTTTCAACGACGACCCAACCATGATCGCCGAGTTCCAGTGTGGCAATCGTTTTATTTCCGGCGCCTGCGATCTGAACCTGATTCAGCGATTCGGGGTTGGCTCGAAGCTCCTCAAAAAACCAGGTGGAAAACGTTTCCTGTTCGTCGCGCGAGCCCTGTTGGCTGAGAAACCATCCCCCTGCGATAGCCGTCAGTGTGACCACAGCAAGTAACAACAAGCTTGAACGATTCATGATGTTTGAACCACCCGTTTTTTGCGCTGACGGCTATTTTTTACGATGACAGCCAGTAGAACCGTGATCAACAGGGGCATGATCAGAATATTGATCAGTTTTAAAAACGCCCCCAGTTGGTTGATGTCCCGGCGCAAGTCATGCTGAACTTCACGCAGTTCCTTGCGTATTTGTGATCGTCTTTCCATAAAACGCCCCAGTTCATCCTGCTGTTCCTGGCTCAGGAGCAACATACCACCTTCATCGCCGCTTCTTCCTTCCTGCAATTGCCGCAGATTGAGTTCCGTTTGCTCAAGCTCGGCTTTCAGATTCTTCTCCACTTCGCTGAAGCGCGCTTCGGCTTCGCGCCGCAATGACTCGACTTTCTCAAACGGTCTGAGGGCTGTTTCTCGACCTCTTATTGCGATCAAATCGCTGCTGCCGGTCAAATTATCGACCGCATTGACAACAAAAGCGCCGTTGTTGGCCATTTCGGTCGCGATGGTCTGACCGAAAAGACTCTGTACCCGAACCCAAAGCCAGTTGGTCAAAAGATCGGTATCCGCCACAATCACCGCGTGCAGGGGTTCCACTGATTCTTCGAGGTGCCCTGCGCCGGAAGTTGCGCTCGCATTTTCCTTTTCAACCATGGAAGGCTCGATTTGACCTGAAGCTGCATCTGCCTCATTGGCCGCTGGATTTTTGTTGGAATCATCCGGATTATGCGTTCCCGGTGGGCCTTGTGGAAAGGCGCTCTTGACCGGGCCTTCAAGCCGCGCCGCGATCGTGTAATGGTCTCCGGTGGGGTTGAAATAATCGCGCAAGGTTCGTGGATCAGGGAGAAAAGCCACGTTTTCAGCATCTGTCGGCATAGCGGAAGCACTGCTTTCCAATAGGGGAGTCAACGTGGTGCTTGAGTCGGCGATGGGTTTGAAATAACCACTGCTTGCCACATTGATCCGCTCCAGTTGTGCCGTCATGACATCTTCGTTGGCGATTGCCGTGTCGTCCAGGCTCAGAATAGCCAGATGTCTGATCGGGGCAGGACTGTTTTGCATACTAACCTGCAGGGCGTACTGGTCATCAAGCAGCACTTGGGCTGGCATTTCGACCCCCCATGCTTCAAGTAAGCGGGTGAGTTGGGAGCTTTTATCCGCCATCATCGACTGCATAGGATCCATCGGGTTCGCAGCCCCGGAATCAGCATCAGAATGCGGATCAAGGAAAATCAATACACGACCGCCCCGCAAAGCAAACTGATCGATAGCATATAAGGCTAGATCATCCAGGTTTTTGGGATGAACCATGATCAGCAGATCGATATCATCGTCAAGGGCGAGTTGTGTCGCATCGAGTTGCCGGATCTCAAACATTTCGTCGAGCTGTTGATAAATGACCCATGGTTCTTGAGGCTGGCGCGTCATGGGATCAAATCCGCCGCCCATGGGCAGGCTGCTCAGCAAACCGACCACGGGTTTGTCCGGGTTCGATAAAGTATAAATCAGCCGGCTCAGATCGTATTCGAGAAATTCTTCGCGGTCGGGATGAAAAAAAGCAATGGTTTCAATGCTGTCCACCTGATTGGAACCGACAAGACCAAAATAAATGGATTCTCCGCCCTCTCCCAGAGGAACCGGCTGAAGACCGTAAGCAGAAGCCTGATCTTCTTCCTCAGAGAAAGGCTGGGGTTCGACACTTTCAAAGGACAGTCTGTTGCGGGAATGGCGCTCGTATTCTTCCAGAAGTTCGCTGACTCTCTGATGGTAAAGGCGTAAATAGGGCAGATCACGGGTCTGTTCGCCGGAGAAATAAAGCCGCAAGCGGATCGGTTCATCCATATGAGCCAGGAGGCGCAGGGTTCCATCTGAAAGGGTATAAAGCGCATCTTCAGTGGCGTCAAACCGTTTGCCCTTGATGACATCATTGGAGATGATGATCAGCGCGACGAAAAGAATGGCAAGCAACGGTAGTGCAGCAAGTGAAAAAATCTGTCGGGATCTTTGTTTGTTCATTGTTATCGTGCCTCGAACCATTCAACGATCAATACGTTGGCGTATAGCCAGAAGCCCACCAGCATCAGGAAATAGATCAGATCCCGCGCATCAATGACCCCTTTGGTCATCGATGTGAAATGGGTCAGAAAACTGAGTGATGCTACAGCATCGATCAGAACATCAGGCGCCCAGCCAAGCAGGGGTGAAAGAACCATGGAATGTCCGCTGAGCAGGAATAGAAAGCAAACGGTGACAGTGATGATGAAAGCCACCACTTGATTGCGGGTCATGGCGGATATGCAGGCGCCAATTGCGAGAAAACCGGCGCCCATCATAGCGCTTCCCATATATGAAACCAGAATCACGCCGTTATCCGGATCTCCCAGATAATTGACGGTCAGCCAAATGGGGAAACTCAAAGCCAGCGCCAGCAAGGCGAACAGCCAGGCAGCGAGAAATTTTCCTACCACAGCCTGCCATACTCGCACAGGTAAGGTCAGAAGCAATTCAACGCTGCCGCTGCGTCGTTCTTCCGCCCACAACCGCATCGATAGCGCCGGCATGAAAAACAGGTAAAGCCATGGATGGAAGTTAAAAAAAGGCAACAGATCAGCTTGACCACGCTCATAAAAATGACCCACATAAAAGGTTAGCGCATGACTCGCCGCCAGAAAGATGAACAGGAATACATAAGCGACAGGCGTTGAGAAATAGCTGGACAATTCCTTGCGTACGATGGCTGACAAAACATTCATGTGCGCACTCCAGCGGTGATCTGGCGGAAAACATCATCGAGTCGGCCTGTTTCCCTGTAAATAGACGTGATCGACCACGCATGCTCGCGCAACCATGCTTCCACATCGTCAAGTATCAGGGCGCCTTTTTCAGGCACTATGGTTACTTGTGATTTCTGCGCCAGAATTTCCACATCCACCACCTTTGGCAGTTCGCGAATCGCTTCGGCAATGGCATGGTAATCCGGGCTGATCAGGCTGATCGCATTATGGTAGCGTGAACGTTGCTGAAGCCCCTGAGGCGTATCATCTGCCACGATCCGCCCTTGGGCGATGATGAGCGCGCGCGAACATAAAGCCTCGACTTCTTCAAGAATATGGGTGGAGATCACAATGGCTTTATTGCTTTGCGCCAGTTTCTGGATCAGGAGCCGTACTTCGTGTTTCTGGTTGGGATCGAGACCATCGGTCGGTTCGTCGAGGATCAGTACCTGCGGGTCATGAAGAATTGCCTGCGCCAGTCCGACGCGACGACGAAAACCCTTGGACAGGGTTTCAAGGGTTTGATACAGGACTGCTTCGAGTTGTAATTGTTCGACAACCTGAGCGATATGTTTGATCCGCTCATTTCTTTTCAATCCGCGCACTGCGGCGATGAATGAGAGAAATTCATGAACGGTCATCTCACCATAGCCTGGAGCGCCTTCAGGTAGATAACCAACCAAAGCTTTACTTTTCATAGGCTGCTTGATGCTGTCATAACCGCCAATACGCGCTGAACCCTGGCTCGGCACCAGAAAACCGGTCAACATGCGCATCGTAGTTGATTTCCCGGCGCCATTGGGCCCGAGAAATCCCAGCACTTCACCTTTGGCTACCTTGAAACTCACTTGATCAACGGCGGCCAACCGACCATAGTGTTTACTTAAACAATCAGCTTCTATCATAAAAATGTACTTTTTATTGTTCCATAGAATCGCTTGCAGCGGGTTCGCGGACTATGCTTGTACGATTTGTTTCGCGCTGGCGCGTAGTGTTGTTATTTGAGACCTTTTAAGGTCTCATGAGTTTGCGCAGCCTCATTGTTCC
The DNA here is from genome assembly GCA_002352565.1 of Proteobacteria bacterium UBA2770. Classification (GTDB taxonomy): domain Bacteria; phylum Pseudomonadota; class Gammaproteobacteria; order UBA2770; family UBA2770; genus UBA2770. The sequence goes on from DEIQ01000118.1 coordinate 12,734, forward strand.
GTGCGTCATTTTGAAACAAAATTTCGTGATTGGCAAGTGTTGATCAAAGCCGATAGTTATCCATAAGGAAAGCTCTGATCAAGTCTGGGCGAAGGTGACTTTGGTTCATTATGTTCAGATTCGAGACGAAAATCGCGCGGATTGGCAGGGCTATTGCGAAGATTGTCAACAAAGAATCTGGATATAAGGACCGCAAGCGGGTTCGACTCCGCTCACCGCAGGCACCGAGTTCATGACTTCATCAGAGGTTCCTGAACGGCTGGCAGCATGCTGGGATCACGTGACGTCTTTGATCAGCTTTTTTATCCACGGGCTTGCCAACAAGGCAATGACGCCTGCGCTGCAGGCGAACCACGCAATCGTTCTGAATAGATCGGAAGGGGGAAGTGTTTCCAATTTCCCCGCCAGCAGTCCTGCGATCAGATTTCCGAGCGCCGCTGATACGAACCAAATTCCCATCATCTGGCTCATGCGGTTTTTGGGCGCTAGTTTGGTGGTGGCGGAAAGACCGATCGGCGAGAGGCACAGTTCGCCACAGGTATGGAGGAAGAATGTGGTCATCAACCATGCGGGTGTCACAAGGTTGGCGGCGCTCGCATTAGCAGCGCCCCATGACAAGACAAAAAAACCCGCGCCGAGCCCGAAAAGCCCGAGAGAAAATTTGGTCGCTATGGAAGGATGGGCTTGACGATAGGCAAGCCAGGTCCAGAGCCAGCCGAATACTGGCGCGAAAATAACGATGAACAAGGGGTTGAATAACTGCAGGGTGCTGGCAGGAAGCTCAATGCCAAGAATATGTCGATCCGTTAATTCTTTGGCAAACAGATTGATCGAAGAGCCCGCTTGCTCAAACCCGCTCCAAAATACGGCTGCCAGGATGAACAGCCACAGCAGGGCGAGAATTTTCTTGATTTCGCCTCCATCGTAACCGCCGAGAAAAATGATATACAGGAAAAATAACAGCGTTACAATCACGGTCAGGTAACTCAGATAACTGACCAGGCCTGTCAGAGATATATGCAATATCCCGCCATAAATCAGTAAGGCGGTGAATACGGCCAGCCCCGTCGTTATGGCCAGCCCCTGTACAAATTGGTTTCTTAACCTGATGTACGCAGCGCTGTTGCTATATTCACGGGGCATGAGACCGATGTCGCCGAGTTGATGGTGACCCATTCTGAAAGAAATCAGTCCCCCTGCCATGCCGAACCCGGCCAGAGAAAAACCCAGATGCCAGCGGTAACCTTCGCCCAGCAGACCGCAGAATAAAGGTCCGAGAATAGCGCCCAGATTGATCCCCATATAATAAAGCGAATAACCGGCATCGCGCCGCGCTCCGCCTTCGGGGTATAAATCCCCCACCATGGAGCTGGCACAGGGCTTTAACAACCCTGTGCCCACGGCGACGAGTCCAAGTCCGAGATAAAATGCAGTGACAAAAGGAATGGCCATGGTGAAATGACCCGCCGCAATAATGCAGCCACCGATGAAAACAGCTCGGCGCGGGCCCCATAATCGATCGGAAATCCAACCCCCTGGCAGAGCTAGAATGTAAACAAAAAATGTGTAGAGTCCATAGATGGCCGTAGCTTCACTGATGCTCAATGCCAAGCCTGGATTGTTGCCTGCGGCTGCAGAGGTGATGAACAAAATCAGCAGGGCACGCATGCCGTAGTAGCTGAATCGTTCCCACAATTCAAGAAAGAACAGGCTTGCCAGCCCACGTGGATGACCAAAAAAGGTGCGTTGTAAATCTTTATCTACCGGTTTCATCGCGTTTTTGTGTGAAATTTTGACAGGGTTGATTCAGCGAATTCATGCATATTCATTATGGGTCCAAAAGGGATCTTTAATGCAACGCTTAAGGCAGTCGTCAAGCGCTGTTCGATGGGCGGCGAACAGGATCCAGTGCAGCAGGAATAATTCGGCATGTTTTACCATGCGATTAGGGAATCTCTGAACAAGTCATGAATTCGATTCTTACGTTCATTATGCCCGGCTTCATTGTGGTAAATCTTCGCAATAGCCCTGCTAACCCGCGCAATTTATCCCGAGAATCTGAACATAATGAATCATACCCACCTTCGTTCAGACTTGTTCAGAGCTTCCTTAGGTAACGAGCGCGCCGTATGGGATGAAGGGTAAATCTCAATTTTGCGCCATCCGTAGGTTGAGGTTGCCTGCTACGTGGAATAAATACTTGCAAAATCGACGCCAATCTGCGATACATGCATCATGATTTACTTTACTAAAGATGAGCCAACATGCATCAGATATTACGCAGTAATGTGGCTGGCATGCCCCTTGAGTGGATCAGTTATCAACAGGCGGCCCGGCTTTATTGTTCGGGACAGGTCTGTTATGTCATAGGCCGGCCATTGTATCATCTTGGGGGAGGCATCAATGCAATAACCCGGCGGCGCAGCAAGATGACCATCCACTCCATTATCGCCACCGATAATCATCCCGGAAACTATCTCAAGTTTCAAACCAGAAGTGTTCCGCCTCTACACAACGCCCCGCTATTTCGCCGTGATGGTTACCTGTGCATGTATTGCGGTCATCATTATCCCACCCATTTATTGTCTCGAGACCATGTCAGACCCTTGAGTCGGGGCGGTCAGGATATATGGCCCAACGTGGTTACTGCCTGTAAACGCTGTAATAACGCCAAGGCAGGATGGATGCCGGAAGAAGTCGGCATGGAACTTCTAGCCGTGCCCTTTGTGCCGAGTCATGCGGAGTACATCTATTTGCAGGGGCGCAGGGTGTTGACCGATCAAATGGAATATCTGATGGCGCATTTTCCGCGCACCAGCCCTTTGCATGAACGATTGCGTGACTTGAAGTGAAATAGAACAGACAAAAATGGTCGAAAAATGGATCTGACCGGCGCCAGCGGGATAGACGTCGCATATTTTTTTCAACTATATAAAAATCTCTGAGATCAATTCGCAGTCAGGGCTTTGTCGACATGGTGTTGCAGATTGTTTTGCGCGTGCTTGGTCAACATGACTTGTTGGGAATCCAGAGAGTACGAGTAAGCAAGCGCTTTTTGTGATTCTTCGGCAAAGTTGCTATCCCATTCCATCAGTTTGTTGTTATAGATGGTATGCCATAATGGCGGAATGAGCGCCAGAAAATAACCCGCCAGCAGTGAATCGCCAATAATCCGTGGTGTATGGGTATGAATGGGGATGTTAAAAACCGCAAGTGAACCGTCGGAGTGATGGGTGCTGTGTACCGGCGCAATACCACCGCTGATCCACGCGCTGCCACAACGGAAAGCATTCCAGGCGCAATTGGGAGGGCACGGCTGGCTGCTGTCGCGCACCAGGCCGTAATGCATGACATAATGCGAAAGCGAGAGTACGAAATGCACAATAAACTTGATGCCTGCAAGTGCCAGCAAACCCGAAAAACCCGCGGATATCAGGAACAACACCGCGATTATAGCCTCACCTGCCCAGCCATGCAGAACATGGTTGCGTCTGATTTCCCATTCGCTGCGCCCCATACGGTTCAGACGCTCTTTCTCGATTTCCCACGCCTGCGCATATTGACCGATGGTAGAGCGCAGAGCAAAGTTCCAGAAATCCTCACCTCGCATGGGTGTGGCTGGATCATGCGGAGTTCCGACCCATCGATAGTGCCCGAAAACAACCTGGGTGTGCAGGAAAGAACATTGACCGAACATGGTTCCGATTCGGCTCCAACATTGAAATAATGGATTTTCTGTTCTATGAGCTCCTTCATGACCCAGCACAAGCGTGTTGGCAATGGCGGCGCTTGACGCCACAAAAAAACAAGCCCATGCCGATGCGGTATCCGTTTGAGTCAGGCGGTCGGTATTGGCGCCCAATAGGGCGCCAATTGCCAGAAAATCATTTCCGTGTTCGATGCCCAGTCGCCAGATGTAAATCAGAATGACCAGGCAATTGGCAAGAATAAAAAAATACTGCAGCGGATAGAAAAAAACGCCGCGGTTGGGATAAATAGTTGTTTGCTCGACTTTGCTTCCTTTGGTTTCGGCTATGACCAGCAAAAACAGGGCTGCAATGACATAGACTTCCAGTATGGTATTGCTCTGACACATGATCATTGCGCCGAGCAGGGAAAACAGGGACAGGACGAAATAACGCAGATAACACCCGATTTGTATCCATGGAGCCAGTTGCGCAACATGGATTTTCAGGTCAGGGCGTGAGTCTGGATCCACGGCGTTCATATTTCTATCTGCAGTGGAACCACCGGCTCGCCTGATACGCTGTCTGGATAGATCACCCTCTAGCTCTTGGCATCTCCGGGTTCTGTTTCCACCGTGTCGGTTTTTTTGACCTGTTCCAGTTGTTCCTGCAGTTCGCCACTTTGGTACATTTCCCAGGCGATATCACTGCCGCCGAGCAACTCGCCGTTGATAAACAACTGGGGAAAGGTGGGCCAGTTCGTAACCCTTGGCAGTACTGCTCTTGCCTCAACGTCATAAAGAACATCCACATAATCGAAATTAGCGCCGCAGGCCTTGAGAACCTGACAGGTTTTAGCGGAGAAACCACATTGCGGGGCATCCGGATTGCCTTTCATGAATAACAACACAGGATGCGAGCCGATCTGGTGGTTCAATCTTTCTTTGATCTTATCGATCTGTAACATTTTGATGACTCCATTGGAAACGTGTTTGTAATACAAATCGTATCATAAATCATAAATTAAATATCGAACTGAACGATAATTAAAAGCGTATTAAGCTGATGCAAGCCCGAGTAAAGACAGCGCAGCACTTAGTAAGTGAATTGCAAGGCTGCTTAGATATTGTTCTGAACCATTTCAGAGGTTCCTTAGGTTCAAGGCGAGAGAAATAAACGCATATCCTCATAACGCCAAGCTCATGCCTCGGGCAGGTCAGCGATGCAAACACCGGATATCAGTGTATGAACATGTTGTTCCTCATGGCTCACTTAACCGGCAGTTCGGGCAGAGACCAAAAATATGCAGGCTGTGATCGGTCATTTCATAGCCAAACTCGTGGACAATTTTCTCTTGAGCTTCTTCAATCTCGCGATCGATGAATTCATCTACTTTCCCGCATCGCACACAGACAAGATGATCATGATGTTCGCCTTCGTTGAGTTCAAAGACCGAATTGCCCCCTTCGAAATGCAGGCGCGTCACGAGACCGGAAGTTTCAAACTGGGTCAGTACCCGATAAACTGTGGCAAGACCGATATCTTCGCCCTGTGTGATCAAACTACGATAAATATCCTCCGCGCTGACATGGCGTTTGCTGGAGCTTTCGAGAATTGAGAGAATTTTAATCCGCGGCAGCGTGACTTTGAGGCCGGCCTTTCGCAAGTCATGTTTTTTTGGTAAAGAACCATTAGAATCAAACGGCATGCGGATTTCCTCCTGACATCAATTACAAAAAATAATATAAATCATTACGATCCCATTCGGCAAGTTGACGCTGACAGCGATGCCACACATAAAGGTTAATCACAGGGTTTATTACGCTGTGCGATCATGGCTCTTTTCACCAGGGGTTTGGGGTGGTTCATTCGGTCCGCGACTCGGATAGCGATACATTGAAGGAAGTTGGTGTATGCTGTTTCATGAGACTTGAGATGGTATGTCGAACGGTTCATAAATGATATTCATTAATATTAGCATGACTTTTAAACTATTCGACATTTTTATGGCGACAGTTCTGTCAGGCAGGATACGCGTCTGAATTAAAGACGTTATGTTGAATAGGTTCTATGCTTGCAATGGAATGCAGGGGAATCCCGGCGCGATAGAGATCTGATCATGCCGGATTTGCCCATTTACGCCGACATGCATTGGGTATCCGGATGGGTTCGGGTATTCGACAATACCTTGCGATCTATGATGTGCTTTTGTTTCGGACGAGTTTGAGCCTTTAATTTAAACTATCACAGTTGATAGGAATACCATCAAGGCTGTAGGATCA
>DEIQ01000008.1 GCA_002352565.1 Proteobacteria bacterium UBA2770
TATTTTGGTTGAGCTTAGTCAATTGCTGGATGCCGATATGCTTTCAAGATCATCAGACGTCAATGCCAATATTGCTCCTGAAGAAGAGCTTGATCCAACACCGCTTGCTTCATGAAAACCGTTTGAATTACGACTTGTATTTGTCCTTACCCTTCATGTTGCGCTGAGGCGATGGCAACACTAAAATCCGTTTTTTCAGATTTACCATATATTTGACTGAACGGAACGGGGAGTTTGCAATTCGGCTGGCTGGTACAGGAATCTGTGGCAGTGTTGGTCACGGAGGGATCTCTGGTCAAGTCTGGACGAAGCTCAGGTGCGATTCATTATGTTCAGATTGTCAACGAAGCTGGGCCAGTAGGGACGCAAGCGGGTTCGACTTTGCTCACTGCAGGCACCGGGTTCATGACTTGATCAGAAGTTCCCTAACGGCGGGATCAGGCTGGATTAAGAGCGTGCTTACAGATAGGCGATCAACCAAGCGTCAACCGATTTGTGGCGGTTGTTGAGGAACCTTCGGGTAAACCATAAAAAACGTGTTTCAACTGTTTATTTGTGCAAGCATCCTCTAGAATAAAACGGGTGTTTGTTTATTCCGGTTCATTTATGACGTATTGGTTCCAGAATTTTATGGGACGCTGGAAAACCAGTGCGTACCGGATTTTTTCACGCACCACCGTAATTTTACTATATTCAATAATGAGAGAGGAGATAAGAGATGGCGGTTATTGATTTACTGAGCAACACGGTCAAAGAAAAACCGGACAAACCAGCGGTCATTGCCAACGATGGCCAGGTGACTTTTCGGGAACTTGATACAGTGGCGAGTCGCATAGCTTCAATTCTGCATAAGGCTGGGGTAAAGCGTGGCGATAAAGTCGCGATGGTCATGGGAAATGATCAGGCGGTGATGTTCAATGCCACCTATTTTGGCATTCATAAGCTTGGGGCGGTTCCGGTGCCGGTTAATACGCGCTGGGCGCCACCGGAAAAATACTATGTCCTGGAACATAGCGACTCCGTTGCCATCGTGGCAGGTTCGCAGCACCTGGAGCCTTTCATATCTTTAGCGCAAGGTAAAAGCGTAGATATCGAAGGTCGAGCCGGGAAATTCCGTTTGGCGCACTTTTTTGTCACCGGTGAAAACGCTTCGTCCAATTTTACTCCAATGGGTAACGTACTTGTTTCCGGCGCGACAGATTACCCGGCTTTGGAGCCGGCTCCAATTGCCGAAGATCCTGCTGATTTGCTGTATACTTCGGGCACCACCGGAATGCCCAAAGGCGTTCTGGTTCCGGAAGGCAATTTGGCCGATCAGCCGGGGCAACAGAATCTCGGGAAAATGCTTGGCGCCATGTTTGGAGAGAGTTTGCTGCACGCCGTGCCCTTATTTGGTTTTACCGGCGCACACGGTTTGATGTTGATGAGCATCCGCGGGGGTATCACCCAACTGGTTCTACCGAGGTTTGACCCCGAACAGTTGCTGGCATCCATTGCCCGCTATAAAGCCACTTCGGTGATGGCTGTTCCGACAATGTTAAATCTGGCGATGAAGCATCCTAAATTAAACGATTTCGATTATAGCTCCCTGAAGTTCGTGTTTTTCGGTGCTGCACCGATTCAACCGGATACGGTGCGCAAGATGATGGAAGTCTGGCCGAAAATCATGATGCTCAATGGATACGGTCTGACGGAAGGCGGAGCCAGTGCCGCCTGTATGTTAGGGCCAAATCCTAAAGATATTCTCGATCATCCGGGTTCGGTTGGGCGACCCGTGGGTTGTGAAGTCATAATTCTTGATGATGATGGCAATATCCAGCCGCAGGGTGAAGTCGGTGAAATCTGTTTCCGCTCAACGGTCACGCGTCGGCATTATTATAAAGGGGATGAAAATACCCGGGAATTATGGAAAGGCGATGCCTTGCATACGGGCGATATTGGTTATATTGGCGCAGATGGTTATGTTTATCTCACCGATCGTAAAAAAGACATGATTTTGCGTGGTGGTTACAATATTTTTGCCATTGAGGTTGAACGCGTGTTGCTGGAAATGCCTGAAATTCTGGAAGCTGCTGCTATTGGCGTGCCGCATCCGGATCTTGGCGAAGACATCCTCGCTGTCGTAGTTGCGAAGCCGGGTCACACCCCGGGTGAGGGCAACCTGACACCGGATCACATCAATGCGTTCTGCAGGGAACATCTTGCGGACTACAAATGTCCGCGTCATGTGGTGTTCATCGACGAACTTCCAAAAAATGCCATGTCCAAACTGATAAAAACCGAATTGCGTGAGCGTTTTAATTCTTACGTCATGGATATTAAAGCAGCCGAGGCTACCAGCAAATCGGCCTGATCTTATTCGGCGCCCGGCCGTCGGAAGATGAGCAGGTCGTCGTTGATATGAATGGAAGGGTGTCTGTCGTACGGTGCGATAGACACCAAAGCGGCTTAGAAACATGGAGTCGGGAATTTATGATCCTCTAATCCTAAGGAACCTGTGATCAAGTCATGAACTCGGTTCTTGAGTTCCTGCTGGCCCGGCTTCATGGTTGACAATCTTCGCAATAGCCCTGCTAACCCGTGCGATTTGCACCTCGAATCTGAACGTCATGAACCGCAAGATGCGAGTTCATGACTTGATCGGAGATTATCTAACACCTGATTGAAATTTTTAACGTTTGGATCCAGATAGCCCACAAAGATACTCCGGGCTATGTAATGATGCCATCGTTCCAGCCAATGTGGCGCAGGCCAAATATATCAGCCATTTTCTTGTTATTGGTATCGGTGCGGGTGGATTTATGTTTATCCGCGACCGGACCAAACTGAGCAAGGAAAATAGCGAGTGTTTGTGTCATAGATTGTTGATTTGTGATAACTTGATAGACTTAGAAATATATAAGGCGTATCCGTAAGGGTGCGCTTAATTGAGCGTGCTTGCTTTTTGCGGTATTTTGCAGAGTGCTGTAAATCAGCATCAATGAATATAAAGGGAAATGCGGCAAATTATGAATAAGACGAGATCAACGAAGGAGTAATAATAAAACGTGCGTTCCATGGCATTGATCAATCATAAGGGCGGAGTTGGTAAAACGACGGCAACGTTCAATCTGGCATGGGCGTGGGCTGATAAGAATTACAAGACCATGGCGATTGATTTGGATCCGCAGGGAGCATTGTCGGCTTCTATGGGTCATGTCAATGCAGAACATGGGATGGATTGGTATTTGAAAACAGATGTTCCTGTACGTGATATACGAATTAATATCGGTAAAAATATATGGTTGATTCCACCGGGTTCGCTGCTATCCGATATCAAAGTCTCATGGGGAGCGCATCAAGCTCGATATTCCCAGCGGCTGCATCAGCTCATCGTTGAGGCGCAAGAAAGTGGCATGGATTTTGTTGTGTTTGATTGTCCACCCGCTGATTTGTGGGTGATCGAACTTTTAGTTGGAACTGTGGGTGCTTTGTTGATTCCGGTTACACCGGATTACCTTGCGCTGCAGGGCTTATCCATGCTGATGAAAAAACTGGCCGAGGAAAATGATGAAAAAGGGCCTGAGGTTTATGTCTTTTTGACGCGTTATCAGGCGCGCAAGCGCATTGCTCAGGAAGCCGAACAGATGCTGAAACAGCATTTCGGTTCTCATCTGCTCGAAGCGAAAATACGCGAGGCGGTTGCAGTTGCCGAGAGCCCGGGTTTTGGTCAGAGCATTTTCCAATATGCTTCCAGGCATCCTGCCGCTATGGATTATCTTGACCTGGCGGGTGAAATTATCTCCCGCCTCACTCTCCAATCGAATTATTCCGCTACTTATGCAGGAAAACAGACATGACGCGCCGCCGTGATGGCAAGTTGGGGCGCGATCCTCTGGAATGGATGAATAAAAAAACACAAAACGAGGAAAAGCCTGTTTCCAATGAATTCAGTGGAATTCGTGTGCACGAGAATCTTTATTCCCCGACAGAGATGATTTCCTGTCTTGGGCAAATCCATCCAACCATCATTCTGCTGGATCAGGATTTTAAGGTGATCGTTGCCAGTGACCGGGTCGCTGATTTTGCGCAGATCGGGAACGCCGATGAAATGCGCGGTCAATCCATTGTGGAGGTGTTGCCATTTTGGAAGCTTTCATATCAGGATCTATGTTCAACCATGGCTCTCGGCGAAATGTTTGAGTTCGATTTTGCGGAGATGCAGGAAGGAAGTCCGGTATTGACGCAAGCCCAAATGGTGCGGCATGAAAATCCACAATACGGCGTCGAATTTGTATTATGGTGGAATAGGCGGATCAATACTGATTTGTCCACTTCTCCTTGGCAACAAGCAGTTCATCAACTCGATGCAGCTTTGATGATGTGTGATGCGGATTTCAAAATTACCTTTGTTAATCACAAGGCCATGGATCTTTTCTCAAAAAAGGAAATGTCATTTAGAAGATTGATTCCAGGCTTTAGCGCCGAATCAATGATCGGAAGGTGTATTGATGAATTCTATCAAAAACCCGAGCATGCGCGTGCGATCCTGACCAATCCACAGGCTTTGCCGTACCAATCCAGCATACAGGTAGACGATCTGACCTTTTCTCTCATGGCGGCATTTATTGAGGATCAACACGGAAATCACATCGGCAATTCTGTTATCTGGAAGGACATTACCCCCGATATCCGGGCGAGACAGGAAATTATCGCTCTGATGGATCGTGCGGCGGAAGGAAGCTGGGATATGCGCTTTGAGGCTGAAGGGTATGAAGGATTCCATCGGGATTTTGCTATCACCATCAATCAATTGCTGGATAATATCACAGGTCCTTTGATCGGGGGAACCCTGGAGAAAATGGCGCACCAGGCGCATCAGTTGTCTCTGGGTCAGCATTTTGCGCCTATCACTGGTAATTACCAGGGCGGTTTTTCAGTGTTACAAAAAAGCCTGAATCAGCTTGGAGCGCTGTTGCAACGATTTTATGAGGTTTGGCAGGAAACCAGTGAACACCACAAGGCTGGTGAAATCGATTTTCGGCCACAAATCGAGGATTTCCCCGGTTACTTCAGGATGCTGTTGGAACAGATCAGTGAAGTTCTTAATCAACATATCACATTGACCACGACCGTGGTGGATGTGGTGGGTCGTTACGCCCACGGGGATTTTAAACCAGACATACCACGATATCCCAACCAGCTTGCTGGTATTACCGAAGCAGTGCAGCATATGAAACTGTCCTTGCAAACCATGAGCAATGAAGTATTAGCGCTGTTGAGCCAGGCCAATTCGGGCAAGTTGGACATACGGGGAAACGCATCGGCGTTTGAAGGTAAATTCCGTGATATAATTGAAGGCGTCAATACCATGTTGCACCAAATCATCAGCCCTGTTCGCGATGTCACGAAAGTTTTATCGGCAGTGGCGCAAGGCGATTTGTCGGCTTCACTAAGCGTAGAATATCCGGGCGATCTGGCGGAGCTGGAGCGATCTGTTGAAAGCTGTATTGCCAATCTGGTGGTAATCGTGAACCAGCTTCACACTTCGGCTGGACAGTTAATAGAGACGTCCTCCAATATTAATCAAGGTTATCAAGATTTGCAGGAGCGCTCCGAGCAACAGTCTGCCACCCTTGAGGAAACAGCTTCAAGTGTGGATATGTTTGCTGACAGCGTGAATCTAAGCGCAGATCATGCCCGAAATACGCAGGGTATGACAGAAAAGGTGGTTGAACAAGTTCATCAAGGGCTTGGCGTACTTGGTGCTGCCGTGAAATCCATGCAGGAGATGAGTGACGCCAGCCAGCATATCGGGGAACTTGTCGGAGTCATTGATGGGATCGCCTTTCAAACCAATATTCTGGCGCTCAACGCCTCGGTTGAAGCAGCGCATGCCGGTGAATATGGTCGCGGATTTGCGGTGGTGGCGACTGAAGTGCGGAATTTATCCAGGCAAAGCACCGATTCCGCCCGCCATATCAAACGGCTGGTGCAGGATGCGCAGAATAAAATCCGAGAGGGCGGGAAATTTGTTCAATCTGCGAGTGAAACCATGTCTGGCATTGAAACATCTATGCGGGAACTCAATGGTTTCGTACATAATATTACGTCTTCCATTGAAGATCAGTCGCTGACTATTTCGCAAATCAATCGCTCTTTATCCGATTTGCTCCGCTTTACCCAAGAAAATACCTCGCTTGTTGAGCAGACTTCGGCGGCGGGTAAAGAGTTGGTTCAACAGGGTGAAAACTTGAATCATCTGGTCAGTTTTTTTCAACTTCCGTTTGAGGAAGTTGAAAAAAGTGCTGTCAAATGGTCGCGTGACGAGAAAGATGATTGGATGAAAAAGTACTAGCGGTAAAAGAAACTCGTTCATTTTTTGGCCATAATATCAGGAAGAGTGGTAGTATTGTAGTATTAGAGGCCCCTCAGGGCTTTGGGGTGTGAGGACCGGTAGAAAAAAGTTTTTGCGCCCGTGTTATCGGGCAGATTTTATTTATTGATGCCGGGGTATTGTATTCGGCCAGGGTTTTGACAGGTGTTTGTCCATGAGATGATCTGAAAAGTGGAATTCATCGAAGTTGGTGACGTAACTATTATGATCCGGTCGTTATGACGGGGCTGGCTGTTTATTATGGACGATTCAAAGAAAGGTTCGAAACAAGATAAATACGCAGAATATTTATTGGCCACATTCGATTTGCTCAAAGATAAAAGTGCGAAACACGAAACGCGAAACGCGAAGCGTGATAACCAGTTTCAAGTGCTAACGAAAGCAAAAGATAAAAACGCGGAACGCGAAACGCGAAGCGCGAAGCGTGATAACCAGTTTCAGGCTCCAACGGAAGCACGGGAAGTCTTCGAGATCAAGCGGGGAAATTTTGAATTCGTTCGTGATCTAATCTGCCGTCAAGCGGGTATCCAACTTTCAGATATGAAAACGGCGATGGTATATAATCGCTTGCTAAAACGCTGTCGCGAGCTTCATCTGAGCAATGTGGATGAATATATTGATCGTTTGCGTTGCAATTCGGATCCTGAAGAAATCGGTCATTTTGTTAATGCCTTGACCACCAATGTCACTTCGTTTTTCAGGGAAAATTATCAGTTTGAAGAACTCAAAAACGTGCTTCTTGCCCGCTTGCCACTACCTACTATACAGCGTCCGTGGCAAATATGGTCGGCAGGTTGCAGCACTGGCGAAGAAGCTTATTCGCTGGCAATGGTTCTGCATTCCAGCGGATATGGCATGGATAAAGTCAGGATCCTGGCTTCTGACCTTGATTCCAATGTTCTGGACGTAGCGCGTTCGGGTATTTATCCTGAGGATAGTGTCAATGAATCGGTGTCTACGAATTTTCGTTCCCGTTATTTTCATTCGGTTCAATCAGGGAAAACCCAAATAGAAGACGATATACGTCGGATGATTGTAGACTTTCGGTGCATTAATCTTATCGGTTTGTGGGAGCGAATGCCTGACTTTGATATTATATTATGTCGAAATGTTATGATCTATTTCAGTCCTGAAGTAAAAAAGGAATTGTTCCTGCGATTCCGGGATCAACTGCGCCCGGACGGGTATCTTTTTCTCGGTCACGCGGAAACGATTTTGCCTGGCGATGTACCATTCAAATATATCGGCAAAGGCATTTACCAGCGTATTTAGTTTATTTGATGCTATGAGTTCGGAGCGTCTATTGGCTTTAGATAAAAAAATCAATACCAATCTTGATTCCGGAAAAACTGTGCAGACTATTCATATCAAGGTGGGTGAATGTGCGGTTACCTCAAAAAAGGATATTGTGCTTGATGCAGTTTTGGGTTCCTGCGTGGCTGTATGTATTAGCGATCCATTCATTGCAACTGGTGGCATGAATCATTTCATGCTGCCACAGAATCGGGGACAAACCGGTGCAGTGGTGCGCGCGTGTTATTATGGCAGGGATTCCATACAATGTTTATGTGATAGCATGGAAGATGCGGGAGCGGTACTTGCACGCTGTGAGTTTCGGCTCTACGGTGGAGCCAGTGTGCTCAATATCGACACAGATATTGGCAAAAAAAATATAGCGGTTGCCCTGGAATTTATGCAGAAATTTCATTTGAAACTGGTCGATTTCGACCTGGGTGGTACGGTCGCCCGCAAGGTGCGCTTTTTTCCTCATGATAATATTGTTTCATGTAATTGCCTGCCTGAAGTGCAGCCGCCTGGATCGCCAGGTGTTTAGTCCCGCAGTGTGATGGAATCAGGCCTTGATTATCAAGCAAGGGGGAACTATGGAGCAAATACACCATGGGAGCGCCAGGAAAACATACGTTGTCAGAGCGGCAATACAGTAATCGAAGCACCGGCCAAAGTGAGAATTCAGAGGTTCCTCAGACGCTGGATGAGGACTATAAACCTTAAACCCTGGCGAATGTCTCTCGTGGGATTATCTTCTTTTTTTATGAGACAGTCAGCGATTTTGAATAGGTTTTTTCCCAGAGTCTGGTGAGCGCCTCATGCTTCATCTGTTTGATTGCGCCCATAGTAGCACCGGCTTTGCCAGCCAGTGGAGCGATTTTTTCTATGGCGGCATTTAATAACTGCTCCTGCGGGAGTGCCTGGTCTATAATTCCAAGTTGCAGCGCATTTTCTCCCCCAAGACGCACGCCGGTCAATGCAGTATCGCGAAAAGTGGCCCGGCTCATGCCTGCCTCAAGCAGTGCATTCATGACCGGAGTGAATGACATGTTCAGATCTATTTCCGGAAGGCAGAAATAGCCCCGATCAAAACGCATGAACCGGTAATCATGCGTAAGCGCCAATATGGCGCCGGCGCCAAAGGCGTGACCGTTGATAGCTGCAGCGGTGAGACAGGGCAATGTCATAACACGTATCAGCAACGCGTCAACCCGGCCCAAAAAAGCAGCTTGATTCTGACTTTTCGCTATAGCGGAAAGATCCAGCCCATTGCTGTAAAATTTCCCGATTCCCATACTGACCATGGCTTTGGGGCCTGGAGCATGCTCAATATCATCAAGCGCCCGATGCATATCCTCGATCGTTGTTGAATCGAAACGATTTTCATCGTCACCCAGTTGAAGAATGAAAATATTTTCCTGTCGTTCCAGCTTGATCGGCATCGCCACTCCTTGTGAAGAATTGCTCCTGCAAGTGTTGTATTCTGCAGCGAGCCAGGTTTTTATTCAGTTCACCAACCGGAATGTCCGTGATTTATGTCACCGCATGGTCTTTTTAAAATTTGGCAGGGAACTTTTGATTCATTCTGGACGAAGCTCAGGTGTGGTTCCTGCTGTTCAGATTTGAGGCGCTTATCGACCAGTATAGCAGGCTGTTGCAGGCTGTTGCGAAGATTTATAATGAAGAAACCGGGCACAAGGGACGCAAGCGGGTTCGACTTCGCTCACCGCAGGCNNGGTTTCTGAGGTAAGTGTCGGAGAAAAAATTGGTGAGTCAGCCGATAAGCCGGGTTCTGTCGTGGATGACCATTCATCTTGGGCGCCTGTCGCCAGACACCTCCAGCGACCAACCCGGAAGCCGATGCGGACCACACCTTCACCTCAATGGGTTTGCTTCCCTATTTGGTCTTGCTCCGGATGGGGTTTGCCGTGCCGCTGCCGTTACCGACCGCGCGGTGCGCTCTTACCGCACCATTTCACCCTTACCATGGAGAACCATGGCGGTATATTTTCTGTGGCACTTTCCGTAGGTTCACACCCCCCAGGCGTTATCTGGCATCCTGTCCTGCGGAGCCCGGACTTTCCTCTACCAGACTATAGCTGGCAGCGATCACCTTGGCTAACTCACCAATTTACAATCATAGCAGAAAAACGCAGTCAAAGGAACAACATCCGCAAAAGTGTGAAGATCTATAGCGTCTGGCTTAAGATATATCACGGTTTATGTGTAAGATGGTGCACAAGCGATTGATACGGAATTTTAGCGGATACTTGCCATGGAATGAATTCCATGGTGCCGGGAGCGAGACTCGAACTCGCACTCTGTCACCAGAACCGGATTTTGAGTCCGGCGCGTCTACCAATTCCGCCACCCCGGCTAAGGTCATAAACTATAGCATAATCGCTCTGAAATAGCATCATTCAGGAATCAATCGATGTAAAGATCGTAACGAATCTGGTTAAAAATCATTTGCCCCTGTGGAGGTTTCAAGCCCAGGGCGGGATCCGAGCGGCGCCGCTTGACTATGGTCCGCTGAGCGGAGTTTCGGCAAGCTTCTAACAGAGCATTTTCATCACAGCGCACGCCGCAAAATCGCAGAATCTGCATAAATTTGTCTGGTTTGGCATTTTTAGCGCGCAGTGGGAACAAAGTATCCATGCAGGCAATGTCATAATGCCGTTTGCCTTGTGTCAACCATGCTTCAGCGCGCCCATGATAAATGCGTATGCGCTGGGCTGTTGCGGCGTGTTGGGGTTGAAGGCAGGCTCGGCGCCAGCCATCATGCAGTATCGCAGCGACCAGTGGATGGGCTTCGATAACGTCAACATGACAACCTGCGCTGGCGAGCAGCCAACTGTCCCTGCCCAGACCGCCTGTGGGATCCAGCGCCTGAAGGGACGGACGAAGTGCTTTGGCTGCCCTGATCAAGCCCTCATGCTCCAGATTGGCACGCCGACAACGCCGCTGAAGATTTTGATGATCAAAATCTACCGAGATGGAAGTAATTTCGGATCGTAGTTCGGCGGGCGGATGTAGGCTAACTTTGACCCCATCCCACAGTACATGCCATTGATGTTCGGGACAAGGGTGGTAATGCAATCCGAAGTGTTGCGCCAACAGGGTTTCGGTTGCCTGATTTTGTATATTTGCGTCTGTTCTGACAGTATAGAAATAAGGCTTGGTTAAACTATGGTGTTCCATCTGTTCAATCGCAGGTGACCGGGCAGGACAGAAAAAACGGATCTGTACCAATGATGTCGTTCTTATCCACTGGTTTCCACAAGAACCAGGGTGATGTTGTCTTCTCCGCCCGCTTCGAGCGCACAGCCTAGCATGGCTTCGGCGGCTTCGACCAGCGGCAGAGAGCCTACAAGATAGCTCATCATGGCATGACTGACAAGCTCGTGCAGGCCGTCCGAGCATAGCAGATATCGATCTTGCGTCAGGACCTGATGGCTGCTGATATCAAATTCGACCGCTTTGAGTCCGAGCGCTCGAGTGAGTATGTGCCGCGAGAACCGGTGGTCGGTGGTCCATTGAAATAATTCATGGTCACGCCATAGGTATGCCCGGGAATCTCCAACATGCCCGAGACAGACGCGGTCGTCAATAAAATAGAGGGCTGTGGCGGTCGTACCCATGTGATTGCTCAATAATTCACCTTTCTGCTGATCCAGGATCGCCTGATTGGCATGTGACAGGATTGTCTGCATCAAGGTTTCAGGATTTTGTCGACCCTGGTCA
Source organism: Proteobacteria bacterium UBA2770 (assembly GCA_002352565.1). Classification (GTDB taxonomy): domain Bacteria; phylum Pseudomonadota; class Gammaproteobacteria; order UBA2770; family UBA2770; genus UBA2770. The sequence continues at coordinate 11,411 of DEIQ01000008.1, forward strand.
TTCAAGATCATTTCTTTGCAGGTTTCTATCGCTATGCGGCTTGCCGTCTCTCCGCCCACATGTCCACCAGCGCCATCCGCCACCATAGCGAATAAACCGCCGTGTCCGAAATTGAGGGGCAGGGCAGTGGCGCTATCCTCATTTTTTTTTCGGATTAAACCGATATCGCTTCTGATGATGGTTCGATAATTCATGGTGAAGCCTTTAAGACCAAATAGTGAGCGGGGAACCATTAAAACTGCCATTTTTTCAACACTGATGCAATTATTATATCCATCATGGCTCGTTGTTATTGAGCGGATTCAACAATTATGAAGAACGAATCATGGAAAGGTTCGCATTAATACCCGGTCGGGCGTGATTCCGCTATAGGGTTTGGCGTGGTCACGCCTTGTTTTCTATTTCTTGCCGGGTATTGAGTTTTCACATATAATCATACTTGAATATGGAACTTTTCCTTTCAAACGGGTCTATTAGTTAAGGGGGCGACCTGGCTTCGACGGAGATTACGAGGCTTTTGGGTGCATGTCAAGGTACAGTCTACCTTGTAAAACCGGCTGTAAAACAATAGTTGCCAACGACGACAACTACGCTCTGGCCGCCTAATTAAACACTAGGCAGTCAGCTCTCAAACCGGGCGAGCCTGCGCGCCTGCGGCGAGGGTAATCATTTGCAGGATCGTATCGTTGCCCGCCTGGCGCAATGGTGCTAAAACCTTACAGGCTGGCTGTGCGCATACCCGGCCAATCGGGGGTGCGGCAGTAAGAACAAAGGATTGGCTAAACATGTAGAGCCTGAAGTTAAGGATTTTCGGACGCGGGTTCGATTCCCGCCGCCTCCACCAAAATAGGGTTCACTAAGAACCTAAAACAACCCGATACACTAACAAATACAGTTGGTTATCGGGTTTTTTATTGCCTATAGCTTCCTATGGCGTTTAGTAACATCTTCGCTTTTTAGTAACACCCGTAGTAACATCAAGCCAATGTTACTAAATATAGTGTTATTAAAATGGCCAGGATCACAAAACCACTCACCAATACTGAAGTCCAGCAAGCTAAGGCCAAAGAGAAGGTTTATTCCCTGGCGGATGGTGATGGCTTACAACTTCGAGTAAAGCCCAATGGTTCCAAGCTATGGTTATTTGATTATTACCGACCATTTACCAAAGTGCGCACCAGGGGGCGTTCTCAATTAAGC